>CATPBP010000283.1 GCA_955652675.1 Candidatus Dormiibacterota bacterium | reverse complement strand
GCCACGCGCTTCCTCCAGCTGCCGAACCGTCGGTCGCCAGGGGACGTTGCCGCCTTCGAAGCCATGGGCCTTCACGCGTCTAAAGTGAGTGTGCCTTCGAAGGCCTCATGAAAAAGGCGGCCGAGAAGTTCGACGTCGACCTGTCCAAGGATCCGGGCTGGGTTCTGAAGGCGCCGGCGGCCTCAGGCCGCGTCGGCGCCTTCTTCGACGGGGTGCTCGACCACGGCCAGGACGCGCGGTGCCATGAAGCGCGCGCTGCGGACTATGCGCCCGTGACGCGTCAGCTCGTTGACCTCGACCGAAGTCCTGGAGGTCTTGATCTCCAGCCTCCGGCCCGCCCGCATCGCCCCGATCCGATACTCCCGCGCCGTGCCCCCGCCCGAGTCCACCAGAATCTCGACGTAATCGCCTTTGGCCATGGGTGTTTTTACCCAGAATGGCCTCGTTTCAGTCATTTGGAGGGCCGTAAGAGACTCTCGCGGCGGCGCGTCAGCCCGTATGGATCCTGCGCGCCGATCCAGGCACGGACGCCGCCTCGACCTGCACTCGCCCTTTCGCGAAGTCGCAGCTGACGCGCACAGGGCCGCGCGTCATCAGCAGCCGGCCTTCCGCCTCTTCGACCTCCAGCGGGACGCCTCCCATCGTCCTCCGCAACCGGATCAGCTCCCGGTACCAGCCCAGCAGAGCGCCGTGCGGCTCCTGCGCCGGCTCCGACCAGTCCAGCTTGGAACGCTCGAAGGACGACCGGGCCTGGGGATCGGGCACGTCCTCCGCCCGCCATCCGAAGGCCTGGAACTCGTGCACCCTCCCCCGCGTCGTGGCCCTGCCGACCGCGGGATCCCGATGGTCGCTGAAGAAGAGGAAGGGTGTCGAGGCGCCCCATTCCTCGCCCATGAAGACCATGGGCACGAACGGCGAAAGGAGCGGCAGCGCCGCCGCCAGCCGGAGGCGGCCCCCATCGACGAGCTGGGAGAGCCGGTCGCCCCCGGCCCGGTTTCCGACCTGGTCGTGGTCCTGCGAGTAGGCCAGAAAGCGCGTGTAGGGCAGGCCGAGGGAGCGCGGCTCCCGGAGCGCCGCGGCGAGGTCGGCCACGGTCCCGTAGGGCGCGTAGTAGCCGGATCTCTCACCCGTGAGCAGGACGTGAAGCGCGTGGTGGAAAGTGTCGTTCCACTGTGCGTCGATCCCGTAGCCGAGGAGGGTGGGGTTGATGCTCGGCTCCTCCGCGATCACCCAGAGGCGGCGCTCCAGCCGGCGGCCCAGGTCGTGGACGCGCGACGCCAACTCCTCGACGATGTGCGGGCGGGAATCGTCCACGATGGCGTGGACCGCGTCCAGCCTGAGTCCGTCCAGATGGTAGTCCCGCAGCCACATGAGCCCGTTCTCGATGAAGAAGTCACGCACGGGGCGGCTGCGGGGACCGTCGAAGTTGATCGCCTTGCCCCAGGGCGTGTGGTGGCGGCCTGTGAAGTACGGACCGAAGCGCCCCAGGTAGTTGCCCTCCGGACCGAGGTGGTTGTAGACGACGTCGAGGATCACGGCCAGTCCACGCGCATGGCAGGCGTCGACCAGGCGCTTCAACCCCTCCGGCCCCCCGTACACATGGTGCGGTGCCCAGAGGTCGGCACCGTCGTATCCCCAGCCCCTGTCCCCTGAGAACTCCGCCACCGGCATCAGCTCGAGCGCGTCGACGCCCACCTCGACCAGGTGGTCGAGCTTCTGGATCACGGCCTCGAAGGTCCCCTCCGGCGTGAAGGCGCCCACGTGAAGCTCGTAGACGACGGCCTCCGGAAGCTCCCGCCCCCGCCAGCCGGCGTCCGTCCAGGGAAAGGAGCCGTGCTCGACCGTCCGTGAGGGGCCGTGCACCCCGGAAGGCTGCGAGGGCGAGCGCGGGTCCGGAAGCGGCCCCCCGCCGTCCAGCCTGAAGGCGTAGTCCTGCCCTGGCGGCAGCCCTGGGCCGGCCCACCAGCCGTCCTCGGCCGGCGACATGGCCTGGCGGCGCCCACCGGAATCGAGCTCCACATGTCTGGCGGCCGGCGCCCAGACCCGCACCCCGGTCACCTGTCGCGGCTGAGGAGGGCAACCGGGAAGTCGCAGAGCAGATCGGCCAGCGCCGCTTCGCCACCGGCGAACACCGCCCCCGTAAAGCGGTCGGTCCAGCGTCCCGGGGGCAGCTCGCAGACCGAAGCCTCCCAGTCCCCACCCAGCCTGAGGCTCAGACGCGGTACCACGACCATCACCTCGTCGCCGCGGCAGAAGCCGAGGGCGTGGCGGGACCGGGTTCCGGCGACCGGCAGCGGGGCGTAGGCGCCGGTGGCGAAGGCCTCCGGCCGCTCGGCCCTCAGGGCCAGCGCCCGGTTCACCACCAGCAGCTTCGGTAGGCCCTCCTGGCGGCGCTCCCAGGCCACCCTGGCGGCGTTGCCACGGATGCCCACGAGCTGGTCCAACAGGCGCCTCCGCTGCCCGTAGTCCACCGGGCGGCGGTTGTCCGGGTCAACCAGGCTCAGGTCCCAGAGCTCGCTCCCCTGGTACAGGTCGGGCACCCCGGGCGCGGTCAGGCAGAGGAGCTTCATGGCCAGCGAATTGACCTGGCCCGCCTCGATCACCGGAGGCAGGAAGCCCTCCAGGTCGTCACGAAACTCCCTGTCTGCGAGCACGCGCGCCACAAAGACGGAGAGGGCCTCTTCGTACTCCGGGACTGGTGAGATCCAGGAGGTTTGCGTCTTGGCTTCCCGAGCCGCCTTGATCATGTAGCTCTGCGCCCGCTCAGCTTCGAGCGGCCAGGCTCCAACCAGTGTCTGGTAGAGCAGGTACTCGGCCCCCGCGTCCGGAAAGCCGCCGCTGCGGTGCCTGTGGTTCAGCTCAGCCCAGCGACGGACGGCGGACTCCCATTCAGCGGGTATCTCGCTGAGGACGGCGAGACGGGCGCGCACGTCCTCGCTGCGCTTGGTGTCGTGCGTCGAGGTTGAGACCATGGCGTGCGGCCAGAGCTCGCCGGCGCGGAGGCTCTCCGCGTGGAACTCCTCCACCGGCGTCCCGAATCGATTCGGATCGCCGCCCACCTCGTTCAGCGCTGCCAGCCGGTTGTAGGCGTACAGGGCGCTGTCCTCCACCCCCTTCGCCGTGACCGGGCCGGAGGTCTGCTGGAACCGGGCCACCAGCTCGGCCGTGCCGTCGCCCTCCTGCTCGAGGGTTAGCAGGCTGCCGAGGAACTCGACCAGCTCGGCATCCAGGTCGGGCCGGCGGCGGCCCACCTCATGGAGCGCGGCCGCCACGAAGTGCTGGTCCTGCCTCGACACGGAGCCGTCCTCCGGCCGCGCGTAGGTGCGATAGACCGGCAGGCAGGCGATCGCCTCCTCCAGGCATTCGAGCAGCTCCCGCCGGGTGAAGTCGCGGTAGCGTCGGTTGCCCTCGCAGACGTGGACAAAGAGCTCGGCGAGCAGGTTCAGGTCGCTGCCCAGCAGGTCCCGCATGGCCTGGTGCTTCTTCTCGTAGACGATGTCCTCGTAGTCCGCGATGTCACCCGTGAAAAGGATGTAGGTCTCGGTCAGCGCCGCCTCGGCCTCCTCGTCGACGAAGAGGCCGAGCGCGCGGTTCATGAACTCGTAGCCGGTGGTGCCGGCGATCGGCCAGCGAGCCGGCATCTCCTCACCGTGCTGGAGGACCTTCTCGGCCACGATCCACGCCCGGGGAGCGCCTTCGACCAGGCGCTCGAAGTAGACGAGCGGATCCTGAAGTCCGTCGGGATGGTCGATGCGGATGCCGTCCAGGACGCCGCTGTTGAGCCACTCCAGGACCCGGAAGTGGGTCTCGCTGAAGACCTGCGGATCCTCGGCGCGGAGCGCGGCCAGGTCGTTGACGTCGAAGAAGCGGCGGTAGTCGAGGTCGAAGTCGGCCGTCTGCCAGCGAGCCAGCCGGTAGTTCTGCTGCTCGAGCAGGCCGTCCAGAAGGTCGATGTCGGCGTCGATCCGCCGTACGCAGGCATCCACTCGGTCGCCGGCGTCCAGGCTCTGCAGGCGCGAGATGAGCGCCTCGGCCTGACGGTGCCGGCGCAGCGCACCCCCCCTGTCTTGGGGCGGGAGGACGGGCAGGGAAGCGAACTCGCCAGCCAGGCCGCTGAAGCTGCCGTCGAGCACCATGCCGTAGGTCCGGGGGTCGATGGGGTACTCGTGCTCGTGGTAGCGGACCAGCAGGCGGCCGCCCTCCCGACCCAGTCGAAGCTGATGGGACTCCAGGATGCGCCCGTAGTGGTCGGCGAGGATGGGCACCAGGATCGTGTTCTTCAGCTTCCGCTCCGGAGGATCCCAGGAGACGTCGAAGTAGGAGGCGTACCGGCTGGAGGTCCCGTTCTCGAGCACGTCCCACCACCAGCGGTTCTGGCGTCCCGCGATCGCCATGTGGTTGGGCACCACGTCCAAAACCTGGCCCAACCCGTGCTCGGCGAGCGCACTGCAGAGGCGCCGGTGACCCTCCTCGCCGCCCAGCTCGACGTTGACGCGAGAGTGGTCGACTACGTCGTACCCGTGCCGGCTGCCCGGTGCAGCCTGCAGATAGGGAGAGGAATAGAGGTGACTCACGCCCAGCCGTACCAGGTAGCCGGCCATCGACGCGGCCTGGTCGAAACCGAAGTCAGGAGTGAGCTGGACCCGATACGTGGCCCGAGGTGTCACGCCGATCATGCGCGCTAAGAGTACGGAACCTCAACACATCGGACCGTACGACAGCTCCAGGCATTCCGCGCTGTCGCACTCCTCGATCTCGATTGTGCGCCCGGCGTCCCCGGCGTGTCCGCTGGTGATCAGGTATCTCGTCGCGCCGGTGAGAGCACGCACCTCCAGTCCCTGTAGTGCCGCGACCCACTCCGCACGCTCCCGCGCTGCTGTCTCAGCCTCACGGCGGCGCAGAAAGATCTCGTCGCGGTAGCTCAGCGGCTCGCCGACCGCATAGTCGATCAGGTGATAGTGTCTTGTGCTCTCTCGCTGGTTCCCTGACATCGCCCCATCCACCCCGCCCGATCGTATGCGCGTGAAATAGGGGACGACTTGCAACAACTCGCAAATGAGCAACTGTAAAGACGAAGGGTCTTAACAGAAACCAGCCACTGTTAACACTGAACGCCCTGCGTTGGATGGCACGCTGTTAATTGCCTGTACCTGGCCCTCCCCGCAAGAGGGAGGGAGAGCGAGCCTGCCGTCTCTGGAGGACTCGTGTCCAGCGGGTCGAGGTTGCTTGCGGTCCGCCCAGCCAGGTCGCTCTCCGACCGGCGGAGGCGCCCATCCAGGCGTCCAGCACGTCCAGCCAGAACGCCTTGCCGCCCAACCGTGTGGTCGCCTCCTCGACCTGCCGGTAGAGGCGTCCCGCGGCCGCAGTGCGGCCGGTCACCAGCGCCTGGAACGCCTCCGCGATGTCCGCTGTGACCAGGCCCCCCTGATACCCGACCGCTTCGGCCAGCGCGCGGGCGGCCTCGATCTCGGTGCCGGCCTCCTCCCAGGCATGGGTGCCGGTCGCCGCCACCGCCAGGGCGAGGTGCGCTTTCACCACCTCCACCTGGTTGCCCAGGACCCGGTTCGAGATCAGCGCCCTTCGGGTCCATTTGAGCGCCTTCTTCGGATGCGTCCAGCTCAGCGTCTGGGCGACGCCGGTGAGCGCCCTGGCTTCCATCGAGGGCGAACCGGTCTGCCTGGCCAGCTCCAGCGCCCGCCGATAGGCTGCAAGCGCCCTCCCGAAGAGCGCATTGACGCGGTGGACGTGGCCCACGAGCAGCAATGCGTCGCCGCGCAGCTGACCGCCCGGCTCGACCTCGCTCAGCGACTCCAGGGCCGCCTGGAAGCTGCCGTCCAGGTACGCCCGGTCCGCCACCCAGTACCTCTCCCGGCCGCCATGGCCGGCCCCGCCCCGCGCCAGCTGGTCGAAGACCACCGCGGCGTCCCGGTAGCGGCCGAGGGTGCGCAGGGCGTTGGCCCGATGGAGAGCCAGAAAGTCGTCGGCCCGACCGGGAAGGCTCTCGCCCTGCAGCCCGACCGAGAGCGCAGCCAGCGAGTCCGCGAGCGCTCCCTGCCTGCGCAGGCGGACGTCACGCAGACCGAGACGAAGCGAGCTCACGCGCGAGCCGACCACGGCCGCGCCGGCGGCCTCCGGCTCCAGCGCCGCCCAGAGACCGAGCTCCGCCACGTCGGCAGCTGCCTCCATCAGCCAGGCGGGGATCTCCTCCAGCTCCTCCCCGATCTCCATGGCCTGCCGGCTCACCGCCCAGAGCTCCATGAGGCGGGCAAGGTCGGCGTCCGGCTCAGCCGCCGGCCAGCGCTGGCGCGGCGCGGCCGGGGAGCCCCCGTAGCTGCCGAGCAGATGCTCCAGGTTGCCTCTGAACTGCTCGGAGAGGAGGTCCATCAGACTCTCTAGCAGGGCCTTCTGAGCCGGTGCATTGCCCGCCGCCCTGGCCATCATGCCGACCCACTGCGCAGTCTGTGCGGCCGAAGCGGCCGCGACCTCCGACCTGCCCGCCAGGCGGAGCCTTCGCGCGACCGCAACCTGCTCCTGCGCCAGGCGCAGCGTGTCAGTGGAGCTGATCAGTGTGTCCGAGCTGAGCGCTTTGCGACGCAGTACGTCGCGTTCGTAGGCGAGACGCAGCGCATCATGCTCTCCGGTGCTCAGCTGGAGACCGTCCGCCAGACGGTCGACGTCGGTCGCGTCAGGCGCGTGACTGCCACGTTCCAGCCGGCTGATCATTGAAGCGTCCATGTGGCAGCGCATCCCCAGATCGACCTGGCGAAGCCCTCTTGACAGTCGCAGATAGCGCAGTAACTCGCTGAACGGCAGCTGGCGCCACGCCTCCTCCGACACGCTGCCACGCCTGAAAACGCCACTGACTTCCGGCTGCTTTCGGGGACTGTTTTGTTGCTTCGTCACAGCAGCAGGCTGGGGCCAGTATAGGTGCGCTCGGTGCGCTTCCATATGCACGTTCCTGCAAGACGCATGCGGCTTGCTGCAGACGCCGGAGCCGGTTTACTCGACCTTTCGGAGCAGGACCAGAGAGCGGCCCATTACAGGCACCTGGGCTCCCGCGCGATGGAAGCGGGGAAGCGGGTCCCCGGTGTCCAGGATGCGCATCCAGCGGCGCCCGTAGGGACCGCGCGGCAGCATGAAGCGCACCGCTTCCGGGGAGGGATTGAAGAGGACGAAGAAGGAGTCGTCGCGCACCTTGCGGCCCCTGTAGTCCGGAGCGGCGATCTCCTCGCCGTTCACGAAAACCGCCATGGCGGAGGCCGTGCCCCAGTCCTCGGCTGTCATCTGGTTGCCGTCGGGCCGGAACCAGGCTATGTCCGTCAGCCCGGCGGCGGTGATCGGGTGGCCGACGAAGAAGCGCCGGCGGCGGAAGACCGGGTGATCCCGCCGCAGCTCGATCAGGCGGGCGGTGAAGTGGAGCAGGCCCTCGTCGATGTTCTCCCAGTCGAACCAGGAGATCTCGTTGTCCTGGCAATAGCCGTTGTTGTTGCCGCGCTGGGTGCGTCCCAGCTCGTCGCCGCCCAGGAGCATGGGCACGCCCTGCGAGAAGAGCAGGGTCGCGAGCATGTTCCGCTTCTGACGGTCGCGGCAGGCGCGCACTTCCAGGTCGTCGGTCGGCCCCTCCACCCCGCAGTTCCAGGAACGGTTGTAGTTCTCGCCGTCGCGGTTGCCCTCGCCGTTCGCCTCGTTGTGCTTCTCGTTGTAGGAGACCAGGTCTTCCAGCGTGAAGCCGTCGTGGGCGGTGACGAAGTTGATGCTCGCGTAGGGCCGCCGGCCGTCCTCCTGGTAGAGGTCCGAGGAGCCCGTGAAGCGAAAGGCGAATTCGCCCAGGGTCCCCGGCTGGCCCCGCCAGTAGTCGCGCACGTTGTCCCGGTACTTGCCGTTCCACTCCGACCAGAGGACTGGGAAGTTGCCGACCTGGTAGCCGCCCTCGCCGACGTCCCAGGGTTCGGCGATCAGCTTGACCTGGGAGAGGACGGGATCCTGCTGCACCAGGTCGAAGAAGGCGGAAAGGCGGTCGACGTCGTGAAGCTCGCGAGCCAGCGTGGCGGCGAGGTCGAACCTGAAGCCGTCCACGTGCATCTCCAGGACCCAGTAGCGGAGGCTGTCCATGATCATCTGCAGCACGTGCGGGTGCCGCATGTTGAGGCTGTTGCCGGTGCCCGTGTAGTCCATGTAGAAGCGGCGGCTGTTGGGCACCAGGCGGTAGTAGGCCGCGTTGTCGATGCCGCGCAGCGAGAGCGTGGGACCGAAGTGGTTGCCTTCGGCGGTGTGGTTGTAGACCACGTCCAGGATCACCTCGATCCCGGCCGTGTGCAGGATCTGCACCATTCGCTTGAACTCCTGCACCTGCTCGCCGCGCTGGCCGCTGGAGCTGTACTCGTTGAGTGGCGCAAGGTAGCCGATCGAGTTGTAGCCCCAGTAGTTGCGCAGCCCGCGCTCCACCAGCGCGTAGTCGTGGACGTACTGATGCACGGGAAGCAGCTCTACGGCCGTGACCCCCAGGCGTTTGAAGTGGTCGATGGCCTCGGGCGTGCAGAGGCCGGCGTAGGTGCCCCTCAGGCGCGGCTCGATCTCGGGGTGGCGGTAGGTGAAGCCCTTGACGTGGACCTCGTAGATAACCGTCTCGTGCCACGGCGTCCGCAGCCGGCGGTCGTCCTCCCAGTTGAACCAGGGGTCGATGACCACCGACTTGGGCATGTAGGGCCCGCTGTCGGACTCGTCCTTGACCAGGTCGTCGTCACCCAGCTGGTAGGGAAAGATCTTCTCGTTCCACTGGACGTCGCCGGCGATGGCCTTGGCGTACGGGTCCAGGACCAGCTTGGAGGAGTTGCAGCGCAGGCCGTAAAGCGGCTCGTACGGGCCATGAACGCGGTACCCGTAGAGCTGGCCGGGGCGGACGTTGGGCAGGTAGCCATGCCAGCAGAGCGCGGTCCGCTCGGGAAGATCGATCCGCGTCTCTTTGCCTCCGTCCTCGAAGAGGCACAGCTCGACCCGCTCCGCGATCTCACTGAAGAGCGAGAAGTTGGTCCCGGTGCCGTCGAAGCTTGCCCCCAGGGGGTAGGGCTGTCCCGGCCATACGTCCATGCCTAACCTATTTCCAAGTCCATGGCTGCCTAACCTATCAATTGATGGAAGCCGGGCCGCTCGCGGCCTCTGCCTGGGGGATCGCCGAGGGCTACCACGACATCTCCGGACGCTGGGTGACCCCGGACCGGGAGACGGTCTCCCGTGTGCTGGCCCTGCTCGGTGCCGGTGAGGAGGGGCCTCCGCCCTCGCCGGTTCGCTTCGTCCGGCCGGGAGAGCATCTCCCACTCGACGGTCCTCACGAGCTGGTCACCGAGTATGGCGCCCGGCTGCTGGCCGAGGACGGCCTGCCCCCCGGACTCGAGCCCGGATACCACACGCTCACCCGTCTCAGCGACGGACGGAGCGAGCGACTCATCGTGACCCCCGGTCGCTGCTTTCTGCCCGAACACCTGAGGGCGTGGGGCTGGGCGATCCAGCTCTATGCGGTTCGCTCCCAGGCGAGCTGGGGATTCGGAGACCTGGCCGACCTTCGAACGGCCGCCGGCTGGTCGGCCGAGCTTGGCGCGGAGGTCCTCCTGCTGAATCCGCTGCACGCTCCACTGCCCCTGGAGCCACAGGAGCCGAGCCCCTACTTTCCCTCCAGCCGGCGCTTCCGGAGCCCCCTCTACATCAGGGTGGAGGAGGTGCCCGGCGCCCGGCGCCTGGGCAGCCGCCTGGATTCGCTGGCCGGCGAGGGTAGGGCCCTGAACGCCAGCCGGGTGCTCGACCGGGATCGCGTCCTGGAGCTGAAGATGGCCGCCCTGGAGGAGATCTTCGCCGGCTTCGAGGGCTCCCCGGAGTTCGACCGCTACCTGGAGAGAGAGGGCTCCGGGCTGGAGGACTACGCCACCTTCTGCGCCAGCTGCGAGATCCAGCGGCTGCCCTGGCAGGAGTGGCCCGAGGAGCTCCGGCATCCAGCCAACCCGGGCGTGGCAGGGTTCCGGAGCGATCAGCGCGACCGGGTTCGCTTCCACCAGTGGCTGCAGTGGCTGCTGGAGGAGCAGCTGAAGGCCGCGTCGGGCGCGGTCGGGCTGATACACGACCTTGCCATCGGGGCCCGCCCGGACGGGGCGGACACCTGGCTCTGGCAGGACCAGTACGCCCAGGGCGTCAGCATCGGCGCCCCGCCCGACCCCTTCAACGCCACCGGACAGGACTGGGGACTGCCGCCCTTCAATCCCTGGCGGCTCCGGGCGGCCGGCTATGAGCCGTTCATCCAGACCATGCGGTCCGCTTTCCGGCATGGCGCCGGCCTGCGCATAGACCACGTGATGGGACTCTTCAGGCAGTTCTGGATCCCGGCCGGGGCCGGCCCCGCCGACGGCGTCTATGTCCAGTACCCCTACCATGACCTGCTCGACATCCTGGCCCTCGAGAGCTGGCGCGCGGGCGCCTTCGTGATCGGCGAAGATCTGGGCACGGTGGAGGACCGTGTGCGAGAGGAGATGGCCGCACGCCGGATGGCGTCCTACCACCTGCTCTGGTTCGAGGACAGGCCGCCCCACGACTACCGACCGGAGTCCATGGCCGCGCTGACCACCCACGACCTGCCGACCCTGGCCGGAGTCTGGGAGGGGACCGACGCCGATCCCGGCGTCCGAGAGCGCCTGTACCGCTTCGGCGGCGCGGCCGACGGTATCGACACCCAGGAGGTGACCCTGTCGGCGCACCGAGCGCTGGCCGCCTCGCCGTCCCTGCTGGTGACCGCCACCCTGGAGGACGCGATCGGGGTGGCCGAGCGGCCGAACCGGCCTGGCACCACCACCGAATGGCCCAACTGGGCGCTCGCCCTGCCGCTCACCCTGGAGCAGATGCGCGATGATCCTCGCCCCCGGCGCCTGGCGGAGGTGCTCCGGAGGTGAGGGTCGTGGTAACCGGTGGACGCGGCATGCTGGGAAGGCACGTCGTGGAGCTGCTGCGGCGATCCGGCCACGAGGCGCTGGCGGCCGGTCGCCACGGTCCCCTGGTGATGGATGTGCGCAAGGACGCGGACGTCGAGGCGGCCCTGGAAGGCGTGGACGCCGTCGTGCACTGCGCCTCCAACCCCCTCGGACGAGACGCCCGCGAAGTCGAGGTGGAGGGCACGGCGCGGGTGGTCGCCGCCGCTCACCGGCAGGGCGTCGGCCACCTGCTCTACGTGTCGATCGTCGGCATCGACCGGGTGCCCCGACCCTACTTCCGGTACAAGCTCCACGCGGAGAAGGTGGTCGAGCACGGCCGGGTGCCCTGGACGATACTTCGCGCTACCCAGCTCTTTCCGTTCATGGAGATGCTTCTCACGGCCGCCCCGGTGGTGATCGCGCCCCGAGGCTTCCTGGTTCAGCCCGTGGCGGGAGAAGAGGTTGCCCAGCGGCTTGCCCGGGCGCTCGGCGAAGGTCCCATGGAGCGACGGCTGGAGTACGGCGGCCCGGAGGTCCGCGAAGTGGGCGAGCTCGCCCGAACCCTGCGCGCCACGCGCCGCTTGCGACGGCCGCTGCTGAAGCCCTGGCTGCCGGGACAGCTGGCGGCCGCGGTTCGCGCCGGTGGGCTCCTGTGCCGGGACTGCGGGCGGGGCGCGATCACCTGGGAGGAGTGGCTGCAGCGCGCACCAGCGCGTCAATGACGCGGGTCGGTCCGCCACCACTGCCATTGCGGAGCAGCGCGGTGGCCCCTCGGGCTCTTTGTGGTAGGTTGCGTTTAGAGTGGACGAGCGCGAACCTGGGTTCCCGCCGCCCGACCGACTTGAACATGAGCGAACCGGCGTGACCCCCGAGCCATCGAGCGGGTCGCACGGTCGGGCCGAGATGCCTGTGGACGAGTACGAGGCCCGGCCTGTCAGCCCGGCCCGTCCAGCGCTGGCACCTTACGATCCACGAGCCGAGCGGATCGTCTGGCTGATCACAGCCGTCATCGACGTCATCCTCGCCATGCGCTTCATCTTCATGCTGCTCGGAGCCTCTCCCCAGGCGGCCTTCACGGCGCTGCTCTACGGAGGGACGCTGCCCCTCGTGGCTCCCTTCCTGGGCATGTGGCCGGCCGCGGGCCACGGCGGATCGGTGTTCGACCCCGCCTCCCTGACCGGCATCGTCGTGTACACGCTGATCGGCTGGGTCATCGTGGCCGCGATCCGGATCAGACACTCTCGCCGCCAGCCTTCGCCGTAAACGGTCGCGGGCAGGCAGGCCTGGGTCTTCTCAGGGCTCTGAGCTCGGCAGCGAGAAACTTAGGAAGCTGGTCTACTCAAGCGCTAGGAATTCACAAGTCCGCAGCGGTATCCTTCCGGGCAAATGGGGGAGGATCAGCGGAGGCGCTTTCGCGTCACTATCGACCTGCTCAGAGAGCTGGCTGCGAACTTCGACGCGCTCAACAACGCGTTCTCGCCGCGTGCCGGCCTCAACCGCACCGACCTCCGGGCTCTGGACATCATCTCCAGGCAGGAGAGCCTGACCGCCGGGCAGCTCGCGGCCCGGCTGAAGCTGACCACCGGGGCGATCACCGGAGTGCTGGATCGCCTGGAGCGGGCCGGCCACGCAGTCCGGACCCACGACGCGGAGGATCGGCGCCGGGTGGTGGTCCAGCCGACCCAGGAGGCGGCTGACGAAAACAACCTGGTCTTCCTCGACCTGGCGCAGAACCTCGAACAGCTCCTGGACGAGTACTCGGAGGAAGAGCGTGAGGTCATCGACGGCTTCCTGGGCAAGATCAACCGGACGGTCGCAGAACGAGCAGACCAGCTCAGCAGCCACCGCCGGCGCGCCCAGCTGAGGCGCACACCGGAGGCCCCGTAGGGGCCGGTCGAGAGCCCGGCCCGGGAACGCCTTCTCCGAGTACGATCAAGGACATGGTCGAGACGCTTCGGAGGCTTCCCGGCACCGACCTCTCCTACCACTCCCTGGAGGCGGCCCAGGAGGCTGGCCTGGGCGAGATGACGAGTCTCCCCATGACCGTCAAGATCCTGCTCGAATCGCTCCTGCGGGCGGCTGAGCAGGCTTCGGTGAGCGAGACCAGCATGCGCGCGCTGGCCGGCTGGCCGGAGGCGCCGACGGCCGGGGCAGAGCTGCCCTTCACGCCCGCGCGCGTGCTCCTCCAGGACTTCACGGGCGTGCCGGCCGTGGTCGACCTCGCCGCCATGCGCTCCGCCATGGAGCGGGCCGGCAGGGACCCCGGAAAGATCGATCCCCACGTGCCCGTGGACCTGGTCATCGACCACTCGGTGCAGGTCGACGTCTTCGGCACCGTCGGTTCGTACAACGACAACATCGAG
>CATPBP010000282.1 GCA_955652675.1 Candidatus Dormiibacterota bacterium | reverse complement strand
GTTCGATCATGGGGTGGCTGAAGGCAAGCGCGCTAGAGCCCTCGCCCTGGTGCTCGTATTCGGCGATTGCTCAGCTCCCTATATCACCTGCGCAGTCTGGGCACGCTCAAGACTCCCCCTCCTTACGACAACGGACGCGCCATCGTCTGCATACCTTTTCGCAAGCAGGGATGCCGGAGTAGGTGGGCTCCAATCTGGGTTCAAAGGTTTACGTGGAAGGCTCAGACGGTGATTGCGACCTTGCCGCGAGCGTGTCCCAGTCCGACGCGATCGATCGCCTGAGGAGTCTCGCGCAGCGGATACGTTCGACCGATGACCGGTGTGACCTTGCGGGCTTCGATCAAGTCCTTCAGGGCGACCAGAAGTGTGTCCATGTTCGTGCTCCTCGCCCGCCTCGACACCCTCTACAGGGGTGTGGTGAGGCTGACATTGCTAGTGTCGATGCCTTGCCATCACGGTGACGTGACGAGAACCTCGCATTAGTCTGTAATTCATGGACCTCGAGGAGGGTTACGAGGGCTACTTGATAACTGCTTCACGCAAACCTGCCTGAGCTGGCTTTTTAATCGAGAGGGCAAAGACAGCGGCGAGGAGATCCCTTCTCACTTGCCGATCATCACCTCGGTCGACTTGACGAAGACGGTGACCTGGTCGCCATCCTGGAGGTTGAGCCGCTCCCGGGAGCTGTCGGTTATGGCAGCCACCACGGAACCGGCCTCCACCTCCACCGTTATCTCAGCCATCACCTGCCCGGTCTTGACCTCCCGGACGACGCCCTTTAGCTGATTGCGAGCGCTCAACTCCATGTCCTTTGACTCCTCTGCTGTGTGCTCGAGCATTCCCGCCCCTCGAGCGATGGACGGCCGGCCAAGAGGACGGCTCGACTGGGGGCGCTCACGCCGGGTAGACCGTGATTTCGGTGGCCTTGACCGAGACCCAGGTCTCGGTGCCCTCGGCCAGACCGAGGTCAACCATGGCCGCGGGAGTCACCTCCGCCACCAGGCTCGGGCTTCCCTCGACCCGCACCCTGACCCGGTCGCCCTGGAGGTCGACGCCCGTGGCTCGACCCCGCCAGACGTTGCGGGGGGAGCCGTCCGGCCGGCTGCGCCAGAGTGAGACGCTGCGCGGTGGCACCACCGCGAAGACCTCGCCGTCAGCTGTCCCCGCCGTGACGAGCCGTCCACCGCTCTCCAGCTCGACCACCCCCTGGCGGCCGCGCCCCCGCAGCAGGTTGACTCCGACCAGGTCCGCCACGTAGCGCGAGCGCGGCCGTTCCGTCACCTCCGTGGCGCTGCCGGACTGGAGTATCCGGCCCTGCTCGATCACGACCAGGCGATCCGCCAGGGCGAGAGCCTCCAGGGGATCGTGCGTCACCACCAGGTTCACCCCCGAAAAGTCGCGGAGGTGACGCCGGAGGTCACGCCGAACCTCGGCGCGGGTGGAGACGTCGAGCGCAGCCAGCGGCTCGTCGAGCAGCAGCATGCGTGGATCCGTAGCGAGAGCCCGGGCCAGCGCCACCCGCTGCTGCTGGCCGCCCGAGAGCGTGCCCGGCCGGCCGCTTCCCAGCCCCGCCAGTCCGAGCCGATCCAACCAGGCGGTCGCCAGCTCCCGGGCCTGAGCCCGGCCGCGACCGCGCGCGCGCAGGCCGAACGCGACGTTCTCCAGTGCACTCAGGTGGGGAAAGAGGAGGTAGTCCTGGAACACCATGCCAACCGGCCGGCGCTCGGTAGGGACGCGAATCCGGCGTGCGGGATCCTCCAGAACCTGTCCGTCCAGGACAACGTGGCCGCCCGAGAGTGGGAGCAGGCCGGCTAGCGCCCGCAGCACCGTGGTCTTGCCGGCCCCGTTCGGCCCCAGCAGCGCCACCACCTGTCCCCCGGCCACCTCGAGCTGGACGTCCAGGTCGAGGCGTCCCAGCCCCAGGATGAGCTTGGCCTCCAGCACGAATCACGCTCCCCCCAAGAAGCGATCCCGAAGGCCGACCAGCACGGCCAGGCTGACCAGGACCAGCAGCAGGCTCAAGACCACCGCCCGCTCCGCGTGCTGCGAGTCGAGGTCGATATAGATCGCGAGCGGCGCCGTCTGGGTGGTGCCGGGGAAGTTGCCCGCGAAGGTGATAGTGGCGCCGAACTCCCCAAGAGCCCGCGACCAGGCCAGCACCGAGCCGGCCACCAGAGAGGGAGCGATCAGCGGCAGGGTGACCCTCCGAAACACCGTCCAGCGGCCGGCGCCCAGGGTCCTTGCCGCCTCTTCGAAGCGGATGTCCATGGAGCGCAGGCCGGCCTCCACGGCGATGACCAGGAATGGCATGGCGACGAAGGACTCCGCCACGATGACGCCGAGGGTCGTGAAGGGCAGTCCCACCCCGAAGGCCGCAGCCAGCGGCTCGCCAACCAGGCCGCGGCGCCCGAAAGCGAGCAGGAGAGCGACACCGCCGACGACCGGAGGCAGGACCATGGGCAGGGTTGCGATGCCCCGGAGCAGGCTCTTGCCCGGGAATTGCAGTCGAGCCAGCACCCAGGCCAGCGGTACCCCGAAGAGGAGGGCCAGCGCGGTCGAGGCCAGGGAGCAGACGAGCGAGAGCTGGAGTGCGGAAATTGAGGACTGGTCGCCGAGGGCGCCGGCCGCCGAACCCCAGGGCGCCCGCACCACCAGCCCGACCAGAGGCAGCAGGAAGAAGGCGGCGCAGGCGCCTGCCAGGACGACCAGCACCGGGTTGAAGGGCTGGCCGGCGGCGCGCGGGGGGCGCCGGAGAGCGCTCAGGACGAGCTCAGGAAGCCGTAGCTGGCCAGGGTCTTCTGACCCTCAGAGCCGGTCACGTAGCCGGTAAAGGCCTCTGCCGCCTTTGGATTGGGGGCAGTCTTGAGCTGCACGATAGGGTAGCTCGCGGTCACGTTCAGGTCATCCGGAATCGTGACCCCGGCAACCTTGGCGCCTCCCGCCTTGACGTCGGTCGTGTAGACGATTCCGGCGTCGGCCTCGCCCAGGGAAACCTTGGTCACGACGGCTTTGACGTTGTCCTCCTGGCTGACCGGCGTCACCTTTACGTTTGCCTTGTTCAAGGCGGTGGTCGCGTAGGTTCCGCAGGGCACGCCGGGTGCACAGGCATCGAATTTGATGCCCGGCTTGGCCAGGTCTGCGACGGTCTGGATCTGCTTCGGGTTGCCGCCCTGAACCACGATCTGGAGCTTGTTGCGGGCGAAGACCTTGGGCCCTCCGGAGTTGAGGCCGCCGTCCACCACCTTCTGCATGTTGGGCTGATCCGCCGAGGCGAAGACGTCGGCCGGCGCACCCTGCTGGATCTGGGTGACCAGGGTCGGACTGCCGGCGTAGCTGAACTTGAGGTCCACGCCGGAGTGCTTGGCCTTGAACTGCTCTCCGATCCTGTTGAAGCCATCGGTGAGGGAGGCTGCCGCGAGCACGGTCAGGCTTCCGGTGACCTGGTCTGCGGAGGGGCTCGCGGAGGACTGGGAGGTAACACCTCCACAACCGGCCGTCAGCAGCAGCGCCAGGGCAGCCGAGAAGAGCGTGAAGAGTCTACGGAGCACGACTTTCTCCTTACTTGAGCACGATCACGTCGTGGGCCTTGAACACGGCCGCCGCCACGTCGCCCACCTGGAGCTCGAGCCGGTCGGCTGAGGCGGTGGTGATGATGGCGGCGATCTGCTGACCGCCGACCTCGACGACGACCTCTGTCGAAACCTCACCTCGGCGCAATTCGATGACGGTCCCGATCAGCTGATTCCTCGCCGAGAGCTGGGATTGCTGCGGGGACGGAGCGAACATGGCGGGCAGGCCCTGCGCCAGGATCTCTCGGGCGGCGCGTACGGCGGCTGCTTTCACGTAGTAATGAGCGACCCGGCCGCTCCGGTGGTGACCGACCAGGCCAATCCCGCTCAGCACCCGAAGGTGCTGGGAGACCACGGTGTCCGACACCCCCAGCCGTCGCCCCAGCTCCCCCACCGGGATCTCCGCCTTGTCCTCCGAAGGGAGCTCCCGAAAGAGCTTGAAGCGCACCGGGTCGCCGAGCGCACGAAGCAGGGCAGGTGCCGAATACTCCAATGTTTGCGCAGGCACGCAGGGATTATAGTGTTGACGTCGTCGTCCGCCAATCAGTGGTTTAGTGCAACGTAAGGCCGATTGGCAGCGACGGCGCAGGCCCGTTCAGCCGGATCTGATCGGGGTACGCCGGCCCACTGCTCCCCCAATCAGCCCGAACGCCGCCCCGAAGCAGGGCAGCAGAAGCGCGTGCGAGAAGGCGGCCGAGAGGGTGTTCCACAGCGTGTAAGCGGAGAGGTCGCGCAGGGTGTTGCCATGCAGGTAGTCGTAGTCGGTAGGCCAGATCTGCGCGAGCCGGTCGGCGAACGCGTAGTCCAAGCCCCAGGCCATCAGCCAGAGAGCCATCATCGCCGTCATCGCGCACCAGATGCCGGCCAGCGCGCCACCGCGGGGACCGGCCCCGGCCAGACCGCCGGCCAGGCCGAAGAGGGCGAACATGGCCAGGAGGCTCACCAGGCCGGTGACCAGCGCCGTCACCCGCTCGGCTGCGACGAGGTCCTCCCGCACGATCTCAAGGCCTTGCAGCACACCTGCAACCAGACCCAGCCAGGTGGCCGATCTCAACGCTCTAACCGTGCCCTCGTCCGCGATACGCGCCACGGCGACGGCAGCAGCCGCGTACCCGAGCAGGATGGCGACATCCACCAATACAAACGGCACACGCTCGGCGCCGAAGATGGCCGGGTACCGGACAATCGCCAGGACGACCAAGGCGAGGTTCAGCGCCACGCCCGTAAGGATCGGGCCCGCGAGGACTGCCGCCGGGCGCGTCATGGCCTCGCCACCTGCCTCAAGCTGCATGGCTTGCGGCAGTCTTTGCCTGCAGCTCGCTCGATACGGCGGTCTTTGTGATCGACACCGGACACTCGGCGGCTAAGACCGAGCTGCGGGCGAGGCTCGAACACGTCCGCTGGATCGGCGGCGGAAGCGGCGCCGCCAAGTCGACCGTGGCTCGCCTTCTGGCCGATCGGTATCCGCTCCGTCTCTACAGCACTGACGACGTTCATGCCGACCACATCGCCCGTACCGACCCCGCTGAGATACCGCTGGCAAATGCCTTCATTGCCATGGACATGCACGAACGATGGATGAACCGTTCCCCGCACGAGATGTTGAAGACGTTCCCCTGGTTTCATGGCGAGGCCTTCGACAGGATCGTGGAGGACCTTCTCATCATGGCCGAGAAGCCTGGGATGGTCCTCGTGGAAGGGTTTCGGCTGCTCCCGCGTTTGGTGGCTCCGCTGCTCAGCCACCCAAGCCAAGCCGTCTGGCTGATACCCAGCCCCGAGTTCCGGCGCGCCGCTTTTGACAGCCGGGGGTTCACCTGGGCCATCCCCCGCCAGACGAAGGACCCGGAGCGTTCCCTTGCCAACCTGCTCGAGCGGGATCACCTCTTCACGGAGCTCGTCCTCAAAGAGGCCAGAGCACTGCGGCTGCACACCATCGACGTGCAGGAAGGTCTCGATGGCGAGGCCTTGACGACGCGTCTGGCGGAGAGCCTTGGGCTCACCGAGAGCATTCCTTGAGCTGAGAGGTTGTCGCTGCCCCCGTCTGCCACTTTGGGCTGACACACTGCCGGATACCGACCGGTCGGTACCGACCCCTTTACCACAAGTTTGGAGGCTGATTGATGGGGTTCTGCACCTTGCTGGAATGGGACGACGCATTTGACATGGACCGCTACCAAGCGATGGTTGAGCGCTCTGGAGGGCACGAGCACCTGCCGGAGGGCTGCCTGAGCCGGATCGTCGGGGCCGTGGATGCCGGCGCCCGGGTCATCGAGGTTTGGCGGGGACCCGACGATGCCCGCCTATTCAGCGAGAGGTACTCGCACCTGCTGGCGGAGTTCAAGATGCCGACGCCGACGCGATCGTCCGCATTCGAGACGACGATCTACGAAGTGCTCCGCTGACGCCCACCCGCTGGCGCGAAGTGGATTCCGTCGCCCTCGAGCGGAAGCGGTGAGGCGCACGGTTCGGCACCCATAAACCTCCAGCCCAGGAGGCCATGCAGCGTGTGCGAGAGGTCATAGCCGTCGGTTCAAAGCGTCACGCCCGCGTCACGCGGCTGTGACGGCAGCGCTTGCAAGATCCGAATCGGACAGGGTCCGAGCTCTCCGTGGCTAGAACTGAACCCAGCCCAAGGAGATAGTTTCGATGTCTACGACGACGATCGTGCTCGGGATCCTGTTGCTGCTGGTTGTGGTGGTGGCGTTGTCCAGCATCAGGATCGCCAAGGAGTACGAAAGGGGAGTGGTCTTCCGGCTCGGCCGCCTGACCGATCTCAAAGGTCCCGGTCTGTTTCTGATCTTTCCCCTCGGGTTCGACCGGCTGACCAAGATAGACCTGCGCGTGATCACGCTCGAGGTGCCGCCGCAGGAGGTGATCACCTCGGACAACGTGACCGTCCGGGTCAACGCCGTGATCTTCTACCAGGTCCTCGACCCCCGTGCCGCCGTCACCCGCGTCTTCAACTTCGGTCAAGCCACCACCCAGATCGCCCAGACG
>CATPBP010000281.1 GCA_955652675.1 Candidatus Dormiibacterota bacterium | reverse complement strand
GGGCGTAGCGAAGAGCTGGAGGTGCAAGGATGATCAACGTCTCAGTCAACGGGCGGCGACGCTCGGGCGAGGTCGAACCGCGACTTCTGCTCGTGCACTTCTTGCGCGACACCCTGGGCCTGACCGGCACCCACATCGGCTGTGACACCACGAACTGCGGTGCCTGCACCGTCCTGCTGGATGGGACGCCCATCAAGTCCTGCACCTTCTTCGCCGTGCAGGCCGACGGGCGCGAGGTGACGACCGTCGAGGGGCTTGCTTCAGGCGGAAAGCTGCACCCGATCCAGGAGGGTTTCAAAGAGGAGCATGGCTTGCAGTGTGGCTTCTGCACGCCAGGCATGATGCTGGTCTCCAAGGCGCTGCTGGAGGAGAACCCCAACCCCAGCGAGGAGGAGATCCGCTGGGCGATATCCGGCAACATCTGCCGCTGCACGGGCTACCAGAACATCGTCAAGGCCGTGCGCTGGGCCGCTGGCCGTATGCAGGAGCAGCCGGCGGCGGGCGCGCCGGTCTGAGGAGGGCTTAGATGGCCGTCGAGCAGAAGGAGTCGAGCTGGCTGGGGCGGAGTATCAAGCGGAAGGAGGACGACCGCTTCCTGCAGGGCCGGGGCAACTACGTCGACGATGTGAAGCTGCCCGACATGCTGCACATGGCGATCCTGCGCAGCCCGTTCGCGCACGCCCGCATCCGCTCCATCGAAACCTCCGAGGCCAATGCGGCTCCCGGCGTAGTGGCCGTCGTCACGGGCGCCGACCTGGTGGCGCACAAGCTGGCCTGGATGCCGACGCTGTCCGGCGACACCCAGGCGGTGCTGGCGACCGACAAGGTGCGCATGCAGGGCCAGGAGGTTGCTTGCGTCATTGCTGAGACCCCCTACCAGGCACACGACGCCCTGGGCTTGATCGAGGTTGACTACGACCCCCTGCCGGCGGTCACCTCCCCTCAGCAGGCGCTGGAGGAGGGCGCGCCCCTGATTCGCGACGACAAGGAGGGGAAGACCGACAACCGCGTCTACCACTGGGAGGCGGGGGACCAGGCGGCCACCGACCGCGCCTTCGCCGAAGCCGACCGCGTGATCAGCCTGAGCACCTTCTATCCGCGCTGCCACCCGGCGCCGCTGGAGTGCTGCGGCTGCGTGGCCGACGTGAATCCGGCCACCGGCAAGGTGACCATCTACATGACCTCGCAGGCGCCGCATGTCCACCGGACGGTTTTCGCTCTGGTCACCGGCCTGCCTGAGCAGAACATCCAGATCATCTCGCCGGACATCGGCGGCGGCTTCGGCAACAAGGTTCCGGTGTATCCCGGCTACGTGGTGGCTACGGCCGCCTCGCTCCTGATCGGCCGCCCGGTCAAGTGGATCGAGGACCGGACCGGAAACCTCATCTCCACCGGTTTCGCGCGCGACTTCCACATGAGCGGGGAGCTGGCGCTGAGGGAAGACGGCAAGATGCTGGGACTCAGGGTCCGCATGCTTTCCGACCAGGGCTACGCCTACGCGGACGCTCAGCCGAGCAAGTTCAAGGCCGGCCTCTTCCATATCGTCACCGGTTCCTACGACATCCCCGCTGCGCACGTCGTCACCGACGGCGCTTACACCAATAAGGCGCCCGGTGGCGTGGCCTACAGGTGCTCGTTCCGGGTCACCGAGGCGTCGTACTTTGTCGAGCGGCTGGTGCAGAAGGCGGCCACGGAGCTTGGGATGGACCCGGCCGAGCTGAGGCGCGCCAACTTCATACAGCCGGAGCAGTTCCCCTACTCGTCGGCCACGGGCTTTGTTTACGACTCCGGCGACTACGAGCGGGCGCTCGATCTCGCCCTGGAGAAGATCGGCTACCGGGAGCTGCGCGAGGAGCAGGAGCGCCTGCGGCAGAGTGGCGATGAGAACGGGAAGCTGCTCGGCATCGGCCTGGCGAGCTTCACCGAGGTGGTCGGCGCCGGTCCCAGCCGGCAGTTCGACATCCTCGGCATCAAGATGTTCGACTCCGCCGAGCTGCGGGTGCACCCGACGGGCAAGGCGATCCTCAAGATCGGCGTGCAAACACAGGGGCAGGGCCACGAGACGACCTTCGCGCAGATCGTCGCCAACGAGCTGGGCATCCCGGCGCAGGACGTCGTCGTCCAGCACGGCGACACCGACAACACCCCTTACGGTCTCGGCACCTACGCCTCCCGCAGCACGCCCACCGCGGGGGCCGCGACCGCGGTCGCCTCACGCAAGGTGCGGGAGAAGGCGAAGTTGATCGCGGCCCACCTCCTCGAGGCGGACCCCCAGGACCTGGAGTGGGAAGCGGACCACTTCGCGGTTCGGGGGACGCCCGGGAAGAGCGTGAGCATCCAGGACATCGCCTTCGCCGCCTACACGAATCATCCCGAGGGCATGGAAGCGGGGCTGGAGGCTGTCAACTACTACGACCCGCCCAACATGACCTACCCCTTCGGGACCTACGTGGTGGCCGTGGAGGTGGACCGGCGAACCGGGAAGTGGAAGGTCCGCCGGCTGGTGGCGGTCGACGACTGCGGCGTGCGGATCAACCCGATGATCGTGGAAGGCCAGATCATGGGCGGGCTGACCGAAGGTCTGGCGATGGCTCAGATGGAGCTGATCGCGTTCGACGAGGACGGCAACTGCATCGGCTCCAACTTCATGGACTACCTCATCCCCACGGCCTGGGAGACGCCCAGCTTCGAGCTCTACGACACCGTCACCCCCTCGCCCCATCACCCGATCGGCTGCAAGGGCGTGGGGGAGTCCGCCACCGTGGGATCCCCCGCCGCCTTCGTCAACGCGGTTATGGACGCGCTGTCGCCCTACGGCATCACGAACATCGACATGCCCGTGACCTCCGACAAGGTCTGGGAGGCGTTGCGCTCCAGGGGGTCGAGCGAATAGCCGAGGACCTCATGACGCTGCTCGCACAGCTCACCGCCTCGCGCCGACCCTGCGCGCTGGTCACGGTGGTGCGCTGCGATCCGCCCACGTCCGCCCGGCCAGGGGACAAGGCCATAGTCACCTCGGACGGCCGGCTTAGAGGCTGGGTGGGAGGGAGCTGCGCGGAACCGGTGGTCCGCCGCGAGGCTCTCCGAGCCCTGAGCCACGGCTCCCCGTGCCTGGTCCGGATCCGGCCAGAGGGTGGCGTCGCAGGCGAGGAATCGTTCGGGGGCGGCGGCCCGAGCGAGCTGATCACTGCGAGCTCCTGCCCCAGCGGGGGTTCGCTCGACGTTTTCATCGAGCCGCAGCTCCCCAAGCCGCAGCTTCTCGTCTTCGGGGACAGCCCGGCGGCGAGAACACTGGTCCAGCTTGCCTCGCTGACCGGCTTTCGAACCTGCGCCATCCATCCCGGGGCTCGCCCCGAGGACCATGCCGGCGCGGATTTGGTGCTTCCCAGCCTGGAGCTGGCCGCAGTCTCCCCGGACGACGACACCTGGGCGGTGGTGGCAACCATGGGGCACTACGACGAGGACGCACTGGAGGCCTGCCTCGTTCTTCCCAGGCTGGAGGTCGCCCTGGTGGCCAGCGGCCGCCGGACCGAGGCCGTGCGAGAGGCCCTCCGCGGTCGAGGTCTCGACGATGCGGCGCTGAGGCGGGTCAGGGCGCCGGCGGGGGCTGTGCGAGGTGCCACCCAGGAGGAGATCGCGCTCTTCGCCCTCGCCGAGGTGGTCAGCCTGCGGCGCGCTCGGCAGCGGACCGGTGCCGGCGCACTACAGCGAGACCTGGAAGCGACCATGAGCCGGTTCGTCACCGACCCTGTGTGCGGGATGGTGGTGGAGTCGGCAGCCGGCGCGGTCAGCATCCTTCACGAGGGAGCACGGATCCACTTCTGCTCTGCAGGCTGCCGGGAGAAGTTCGAGGCGAGCCCGGCAGCGTTCTTGCGGACTGGCGGACCAGGATGAGAGCCGACTCAGCCCGCGCAGGAGGCTGGTCGAGCGGCCTGGTCCTCGCCGCCGGCGGCTCCAGCCGGATGGGGAGCCCCAAGCAGCTGCTCCCGGTCGACGGCCGCCCGCTGCTCGAGGTCGTCGTGTCGCAGGCTTGCGCCTCCCAGCTCGACGAGGTGGTGGTCGTGCTGGGCGGGAACGCCGCGGCCATCAAGGAGCGCGTCGACTTCGGGAGGGCCCGCACAGTCGTCAATCGCGACTACGCGCAGGGGATGAGCTCGTCCCTGCGCCTCGGGCTGGCGTCGCTGTCCCGGGAGACCGGGCGAACGGTGGTGATCCTTGGCGATCAGCCGGGGGTGTCCGCCTCGCTGCTCGACCAGCTTCTCGATCTCCAGCGAGCGAGCGGGCTGCCGGCAGCCGCTCTCAGCTTCGACGGGCTGCTGCACCCGCCCGTCGTACTGGAGCGCCCGCTCTGGCCGGACCTCATCTCCCTCCAGGGCGACGTCGGCTGCCGCGCGCTGATCCGGTCGCGGCCAGAGCTGGTCGCTTCGCTGGCCGTCAGCGGCGACTCGCGTCACCCGGTCGACATCGATACGCCGGAGGATTATCAGCGCCTGGTCTCCGGTAGCCAGTAGCCCTCCGCCGGACGGTCCTGGCCGTGCCTTCATAGAGGCGTGGGCGCCCCGAGCAGAGCAGCCGGCTGACGCGATAGCAAACATCGTCGCCCCCACCAGGCCTCACGCGACCTATGATCGGATTCCGAGCACCGCGGAAGGGAGGACGTAACAAAAATGCCGCAGACGCCGGAATCGGGCTACTCTGGCCTTTCAGGCCTGCTGCATGGTGTGGTGGCAAACTTCCACCGCAGCTCCGGGGCCGAGATCGTCTCCATCATTCTTTACGACGAGGAAGCACGGCGCTACTACGCCCCGGTGGCACTCGGGCAGCCAGAGGACACTCTGATGGACTCGATCGCCGACATGCAAGCTCAGCTGGGGCGCTACCTGGATGACGTTGCGCACCACAAGGTCCCGGACGAGCTGCGGGTCCCTGACTACGGGTCGACGGTGTGGCTGACCATGACGCGGCGTGTGCTGATCGCCGAGGATGCGCCCAGCGAGATCGCCAGCACCTTCGTCCGCCGCTTCCAGGTGCGCTCGACGGTTGGCCTTCCTCTGCTGGCCGGCGATCACCTGATCGGGCTGGTCTACCTGAACTTCTCAGGGGCCGCAGACACCGCACATCGCGTTCCCGACGCCAAGAAGATGGCACAGCTCGAAGCCCAAGCCGCAGCGGCTGCTGCCAAGATCCAGGCGGCGCTGGCCGGCGCAGAACGGGCCTCGCTGGAGGGTGCGGCGCGTCTGGCCGTTCTCCTGACTTCGGCGCCCGACGGCGGGGATGGCGACGCGGCCGCCCTCCGCCGCCAGGTTTCGATCGCGCTTGCCGAGCTCCTGCTCGCGATCGACCACGAGGCGGCGCTGGTGTACGAGTTCGGCTCGGACGTGACGAACCTGGAGCTTGTGACGGCACACGCTCCAGCCGCCGCCCTGCCGAGGGTAGCGATCAGCGAGGGGGAGCGGCCCGAGGACGAGCTGGCCAGGGCGGTGGGGGAGGCGATGGCCCCGGCCGGCCTTCACCTTGCCGCGGTCTCGCCGCTGGGCCGGCCCGAGCAGCCGGAGGGCTACCTGGTGATCCTCAGCCGGGACCCGCTTGCCACGGTTCGACGCGCTCCCGCGGCGGACGTCCTGCTCGCCACCGCGGCCAGCCTGTTCGGCGGCGCGATGGCCAGCGAGCACCTGATCTCCGACCTGGCCGCCAGCAACCGATTGCTCGGTGCGGTCGGGCGCATGAGCAACGCGATGCTGCGGCCGGGGTCGTCGCGGCAGAACGTTCTGGACGCGGTGGCGGCCCACCTCACGGACGCCGCGGTGCCGGAGTTCGACTTCGACTTCGCGACCGTCTACGTGCTGGATGAGCTTCCGGACTCCACCTTGCTGGTCCGCATGGTCTCCGGACAGTCGACCAGCGAGGAGATTGCGTCGGCGACCGAAGAGGACGGGTCCGCCGCGGGCAGCAAGCAGGTGCCCCGCTGGGCCCTCGAACGGGAGAGGGTGGTTGCCCCTACCGACGTGCTGGCCTACGTGGCCAGGAGCTGGCACACCACGCTGGTCGGCTCCGCGACCGGCGGCCGGGAAGTGCGCGTCGAGGAGCTGATGGCGGGCAGCATCCCCGAACCGGTCGAAAAGCTGCGGATCCCGGTCGTGCGGCATGACGGCACCACCGTCACGACGGTGTCAGCGCTCGCGCTCGGCCAGCCCGAGGCAGCCGAGGAAGCGTCCGACGGAGCGACCGGGGAGCCGCCCTTCACGCTGGCCGGCGAGGTATTCGAGGCCGGCTCGCACGCGGACCTGATACGGCTCTTCGTGCCCTTCGGACTTGATACCAGGCGGAGGGCGACCGGCGTGCTGGAAGTCGGCTATCACCGTTCCAAGGAGCGGCGCCCAGACTGGGGCCAGGTTGAGGCGCTGCGTGCCGCGGCGGCCCAGGCCGCCATAGCGATGGAGACCGCCCGGCTCTACGAGGACGCCCGGCGGCAGGCCCAGCTCCTCGAGCTCACCGCCGACGTCAGCAAGGCACTGGCCTCCTCGATCGACCTGGAGCAGACGCTTGCCCTGGTGGCGCGCAACCTCGCCCGGTTGGTCGATGCATCTGCCTGCCAGATCGCCCTCGCCGAGGAGGACGGCGGTGGCTGGTACGGAGCCGCCGCCTCGGACCAGGAGGAGCTCTGGCGGCAGTGGCACGTCGAGCGCTCCGAAGCGTCTCCGCTCTTCGACACGCTGGACCGAGGAGAGGCAGTCGTCATCGAGAGCGCTCGCGACAGTGAGCTGCTCTCCCAGGACCAGGTGGAGGCCTTCGGCGTTCGCTCGCTGCTGGCGCTGCCCTTGGTAGCGGACGGCCAGGCGATCGGGATCGCGTTTCTCTTGCAGCGTGACTTCACGCGCTCTTTCGGCCCCGACGAGGTGCAGCGTGCCCAAGGTCTCGCCCACCAGGCCGCCGTCGCCATCAAGAACGCCCGGCTGCACGCCCTCACCGAAGAGGAGCGCCACATACAGAAGGATTTCGTCCTCATCGGTCTCGGCCAATGGGGGCAGAAGGCGTACAAGCACCTGCAGCTGCTCAAGCAGTTCTTCAACTTCCGCCTTCACGTCGTGGAGCGCGAGGACCCCAAGGCGCACGAGAGGCTGGCCGGCAAGCTGGACGAGGTCGCCGCCAACGGCGACGCCTTCTACTGGGACAGCCCGGCGTCCCCCGCCTACGACAAGCTTCGCCGTGAGCTCGAGTCGAGCTGCTACGTGATCACCTACGTGGCCACCCCGGCGGCCACGCACCTCCCCACGGTTGCCCGCTACTACGGGCTGAGCGACGTGGTGCTGATCGAGAAGCCGCTGGGAGCACCGCCCGACGACTACCGTCGCTTCCTGGCCACCGCGCCCGGCGGCGTTGAGCTGGTGGCAGCCGACCACTACTACTTCAAGCTCGAGGTGCGGCTGCTCCACTCGCTGCTTACCGAAGAGCGCACTCTCAGGGATTTCCTGGACAACGTGGAGGAGATTCAGATCGAGATCCTGGAGGCCCAGCCTCTGGTCGGAGCGGCGGCGGACATCGGGGTCGTCTCCGACCTGTTGCCCCACGCCCTTGCCATCATCTCGCTTTTCACGCCGATCGATCGGATCGAGCTCTCAGCAGACGCTCCGCTGCTGGTGGGCAGGCACGAAGGTCTGGAGGGCACCCGCGAGTCCTACGCCCGGCTGCAGGGAGTCTTTCCCTACAAGGGCCGGACGGTTCGGCTGCTGATCGACGTTGGCAAGGGCGTCGAAGACGAGAAATGGATCAAGCTCGCCGCCGAGCGGCGCCAGGGAGGCAGAGGACCGTTCTACAAGTTCGACTTCGCCAGAGGCGAGGCGATCGACGGGACGCAGTCAACCGTTCGCGCCGCCGTCCGCAAGATCCGTGAGCCCGGTGTGCCGGACAACGCACACCTGACCATGCTCCGCCACGTGATCGAGAAGCGGAAGCCGGCCGTAGGGATACTCGCGATCCGCGAGGCGATCCGCGCCAACGTCCGGATCCGGGAGCTGGAGGCCCTGGCCGGAGAGCTGCTGGAGAAGGGCGACTGGACCGAATACCCGCTCGGCAGCCGGCCGCAGTTCGACGAGTCGTCAGCCACCGGGCAGAAGATCGGTGGCGGAGCCAGCGATGGTAAGGAACCGGCCGTCAGGTCGCTGCAGGAAGGCGCCCGCCGAGCTCACTCGTAACCCGGGCGATCAGGTCGGCGTCGTCTTGCCGGTCCACCATGGCTCGGTAGCCGGCCCGTCCGTAGGCCTTGAGGGTGGCCCGGACGGCGAGGGCGCGCGCCCGCCGCGACGCTTCCGGCCCGCGGTCGCCGTAGCTCGGGCGCTCGGCGCTGACCTCTGGCAGGTAGGGGGCGCCGGTGAGCGCGAAGGTGCCGTGCATCAGAGCCGGGTCGCGAACGAAGGCGAAGCCGCCGCGTTCGTCCACGTCCACGCCGTGCTCCCCCGCCCACCAGCGTCGCGCCGCCGCCAGCCCCGTGAAGTTGGCCATGGTCGCGCCGCTGGTCAGCACGCCGCCCCACCCGGCCGGAAGCTCGAACAGACTCTCCAGCCAGCTCAGCGCGACCCGCTCGACCCGCGACCCGAGAGGCGAGCTGATCCAGCCCTTCCAGAAGCGCTCCGCCTCGGCGGCGGCCAGGCGAAGCACCTCGCGGCTGTGCGCGTCCCCCAGCGGGTCGCTCACGCTCGTGAGTCTAGTTGGGAGTGACTGTCAGCCGGTGTTCTGGAGGCCGGCGGCGACTCCGTTGACTGTGAGCAGAAGGAGCCGCTCAACCCGCTCGCGCTCGGCCTGGTCCTGGTGACCTGCGCGTACAGCGCGCAGCGCGCGGAGCTGGATGTGTGACAGCGCGTCCACGTAGGGGTTGCGCAGCTCGACGGCCCAGGACAGCACACGGCGGTCACCGAGGAGGCGGTTGTGCCCCGTGACTGCGAGCACCAGCCGCGTCGTGAGGTCGTATTCAGCCAGCACCATCTCGGTCAGGTCTGGGCGCCCTCCCAGGGCAAGGTACCGCGCCGCTATCCGGCGGTCCGTCTTGGCCAGGCTCATCTCAGCGTTGTCGAGCAGCGCCTTGAAGAGCGGCCACGCGGCGTAGGCCCGGCGCAGCTCCTCGAGGTCGGCCGCGGCCAGCCCGCTGCCCAGCCCGAACCACCCGGGCAGGTTGAGCCGCATCTGAGACCAGGCGAAGACCCAGGGGATCGCACGGAGGTCCTCCAGCCTGGTGCCGCCGCGGCGGCGAGCCGGCCGGGACCCGATCCGGAGACTCCCCAGCTCCTCGATCGGACTTACCAGGCCGAACCATTTCTCGAAGTCATCGCTCGCCACCAGCGACCGGTAGGTCGCTCGCGCCGCGCCGTCGATCCGCTCCGTCAGCTCGTGAAAACGCTCCGCGGCACGCCTGGCCTGGCCCTCGATGGCGGGCGTGGAGGCCAGCAGCACCGCGGAAGCGATCTGCTCCAGGTGGCGGAGCGCGATTGCAGGGTTCGAGTAGCGGGCGAAGATCACCTCGCCCTGCTCGGTGACCTTGAAGTGGCCCCCGACCGAACCTGGAGCCTGAGCGAGGACTGCGCGGTTGGCGGGTCCCCCTCCGCGGCCCAGCGCGCCGCCGCGGCCGTGGAAGATCGTGAGACACAACCCGTGGGAAGCCGCCCAGCTCACCAGGTCCGCCTGAGCCTTGTACAGGGCGATGGAAGCCGACACCGGCCCCACCTCCTTGGTCGAGTCGGAGTAACCGAGCATGACCTCGAGGCGGTCCGTCTCGGTCAGCCGGGCGCGGACCGTCTCCAGGTCCAGCATCCCATCCAGGATCGAGGTCGCTCGGCGCAGATCGTCCTCGGTCTCGAAGAGCGGAACCACGTCCAGCAGCGGTCCCCGGCCGCCCGTCGCCGCCGCCGCCAGCTCGTAGACGGCCGCCACGTCACCGACGTTGCGAGTGAAGCTGACGACGTAGCGCCGGCAGGCGTCGGCGCCGAAGCGTTGCTGCAGTTCGGCCATGACGCGCAGCGTGTCAAGCACCTCGTTCGTCTCCGCCGAGAGCGGGCCGCCGCTGCGCACCTCGTCGAGGGCGCGCTCGTGCACCTGGCTGTGCTGGCGCACCTCCAGCTCGGCAAGGTGGAATCCGAACGTCTGGACCTGCCAGATGAGGTGCTGAAGCTCGCCGTAGGCCAGCCGGTCCGCCCCCGCTTCGGCCAGGGACATCTGCGTCACCTGCAGATCGTCGACCAGCTCCGCCGGTAGTGGATAGCTCCTGGTGGCGTCTTTCAGCCGGGTGGCGGCGATGCGCTCCGCCACGTGCAGCAGGAACTGCCTGTGCAGCTCCCCGGGGGAGCGGGCTTCAATCTCGGCCTGTCCCTCAGGGTCAGCGGCGCGGGCGGCCTGCAGTCGCCTCCGCAGCTCCGCACAGGCCGGGGTGGTCCCGGCGTCGACGGTGAGGGCCCGCGCGATTCGCAAGGCGGCCGCCTCCAGTCCGCGCAGAACGTGCTCCGCCTGGATCTCCATCGCCTCACGCGTCACGGCGGCGGTCACCGAGGCGTTCCCATCCCGGTCGCCACCCACCCAGCTGCCGAAGCGGATGAAGGCGGGAGCCCGGGGCGGCCGGCGACCAGCGTCTTCCGGGCCGAGCGCAAAGTCCAGGCTGCGGTAGACGGCGGGCACGATCCGGAAGAGTGTCTCGTCGAACACGGACATCACCGTCCGGACCTCGTCTGCGGGCTGGACCGGTGTGCTCCGCAGTTGGGACGTGCGCCAGAGCAGGTCGATCTCCTCCAGCAGCCGCCGCCTCGCCTCACGATGCTCGTCGCCGGAGCTGCGAGGGTCGTCCAGGAGGTCGAGCTGGAGACCGATTCGCCTGATGGCCGTGACCACGGCGCGGCGACGAGCCTCGGTCGGATGCGCCGTGAAGACAGGGTGCAGCTCCAGCTCGCGGAGCAGTTCTGAGAGGCGGTCCTCGCCCTGGCCATCCCGTATCTCGGCGACCGTCGCGGCCAGCGATTCCCGGAGGGGCTCGGGCTGCCGTGCCCTCTCGCGAAGGATCCTGGCGCGGTGCCGCTCCTCAGCCAGGTTGGCGAGATGGAAATAGCAGGCGAATGCGCGGGCTACCTGCTCAGCGCGCTCGAGCGGCCAGGAGGCAACCAGCTGCTCCGCTGCCTGCTCCTGATCGTCGTCCTCCCGGGCGGCGATGACCGTCTGCCGGAGCTGCTCCACATCCTGCAGCAGCTCGGGACCGCCGAACTCGGTCAGGACCTGGCCGAGTAGCTCGCCCAGCAGGCGCACCTCGCCGCGCAGCGGCGCCGGCATCTCCTGGCGCGCGCTCTCCCGCAGCGAGGAGGATCGGCTTTCATTCATCGGGCCTTGATGGTAGTGACAAAGGAGGGCACCCCAACCACTTTTTGGGGCCTCCTGCCGTTCTCGTGGGTGGTCTGAGCTTAGGCGCGGTCGTGGAGGGTGACCTGGTAGCCGTCGGGGTCGGCGAAGGTGAACGTTCGACCGAATGGGCCGTCGATCGGAGCCGAGACGATCGTGTGGCCGTCGGCGACGAGAGCGTCGTGAATGGCCTGGACGTCGGTGGCGTGGAGCCAGATCGCGGCGCCGATGCCCGGCTGCGCAACGGATGCCAGATCGGTGCCGGGAACGATGTCTCGCAGGGCGAACGCGATCGGCGTCGTCTCGAAGACGACGGCATGGGGAGGGCCTGCCTGCGAGCGGACGAGGCCGAGGTACTGCTCGTAGAACGCCTGCGAAGCGTCGAGGTCGCGAGCCTGGAGGGAGATGAAGTCGGGGCCGGTGGCGGGCATGGTGATGCTCCTTGTTATCGTGTCAATCTTCTGACACCAATCAGTCTATGTCAGAATGCTGACATGAGTCAAGACGGAGTCGGCGTCGACCTGGAGACGTCACTGGGCTACCTGCTGAAGGAGGCCTCGAGCGCCCTCCGCGCAGCCATGGAGGCAGTGCTGCGGCCGCTCGGGATGACCGTGACGCACTACTCCTGCCTCGAGCTGCTGGCCCAGCGCCCGGGCCTGTCGAACTCCGAGCTCGCGCGAGGAGCGTTCGTGACACGGCAGTCGATGAACGTGCTGCTGCAAGCCTTGGAACGAGGCGGCTACGTGACCAGGCCGGCGGAGGCCCCTGTCGGGAAAGTTCTTCCCACGCGGCTCACGCCACGCGGTCGGCGGAGCCTCGAGAAGGCGACCGTTGCGGTCCGATCCGTCGAGGTCAGGATGCTGGGCGGCATGACGGAGGACGAACAGTCGGGCGCGTTCAGGATCCTGCAGAGCATGATCCACTCCTTGCGCGACGGCAACGAGGGTGCGTAAATCGCTCAGGTTCGCGCACTGACGTCGAGCGATTCGACGGACGGTGAAGGTTCCTTTTGAGTTGGCAGTCTGGACTGAGTAGCTATCCGCAGTGACACCCGCATGGTTCCTAGGGTTCTGGGCTTCTCACGGACCAGGACCAGTGGAGGCCAGACGGGGTGTCACAGCTCAGGGTATGGAAGCGGATCGTCGGTGTCGAGCACACGGTGATCACCGGGGTCGACGTGGAGGGCGACGGGCTCGATGAGCGGGTGGTGGTCCGGGTCCGTCCGACCCGGTCCCGGCAGGGTCGGTGCTCGCAATGCGGCCGGCGGTGCCGTGGCTATGACCGAGGCGGCGGCCGGCGCCGGTGGGGGGCTGTCGATCTGGGGGCGGTGATCGTCGAGTTGGAGGCCGACGCCCCCAGGGTGCGCTGCGTGGCGCATGGGGTGGTGGTCGCCCAGGTGCCGTGGGCCCGGGCGGGCGCCCGGTTCACGTACGCCTTCGAAGACACGTGTGCGTGGCTGGCAGCGCGCACGGCCGCCTCGACGGTGGCGGAACTGTTGCGGGTCACGTGGCGGACGGTGACGGGCATCGTGGAGCGCGTCGTCGCCGACGCCCTCGGCGGCGCAGACCTCTTGGACGGGGTGACCCGGGTCGGGATCGACGAGATCGCCCATCGCAAAGGGCACCGCTATCTGACCGCGGTGACCGATCACGACACCGGCCGGTTGATCTGGGCGGCGCCGGGCCGGGACCAGGCGACGGTGGAGGCGTTCTTCGACGCCCTCGGCCCGGCTCGGGCCGCCCGGATCACGCACGTGTCCGCCGATGGCGCCGAGTGGATCCATGCCGCCGTGCGCGCCAAGGCACCCCAGGCGACCGTCTGCCTCGACGCGTTCCATGTCGTCCAATGGGCGACGAAGGCGCTCGACCAGGTCCGCCGGACCCTGGGCAACGACCTACGCCAGGCTGGCGCCCACGAGGCGGCTGCAGGACTGAAAGGCAGCCGGTGGGCGTTGGTGAAGAACCCCGAGGACCTCACACCCCTCCAGCGTCGCACCCTGGCCGGTCTGGCCAAGACCAACCACGGCATCTACCGGGCCTACCTGATCAAAGAGCAACTCAGAGCCACTTTCGCCGCGAAGGGCGACCACGGACGTCAGCTCCTCGCCGGGGTCATCTCCTGGGCAGCCCGGTCCCGCCTCGAGCCGCTGGTCAAACTGGCCCGGACCCTCAAGCGATACAAGCCGCTCATCGACAACACCCTCACCCACGGGCTCTCCAACGCCCGCTCCGAAGCCACCAACGTCCACCTGCGGGTCCTGACACGACGCTCCTACGGGTTCCACAGCCCCGAAGCGCTCATCGCCATGGCCATGCTCACCCGGGGCGGCCTCTGCCCGAACCTCCCAGGCCGAGCCAAATAACCTCACTGACCAGCAAGCCGATTCACTCAATCCACCCCGGAACCTTCCACGAAAACAGCAGGAGAGCCTTAAGTATCTCGTTGGCTTTCGGTAGTCGTCTGGCTCCTTGGCGCTTTGGAGTTGGCAACGCGTTGGGCTCCCGTTCGCTGGGTGGAGTTTGGGTTGGCGTTGACCATCCAGGCGGCTGCTCTACTCGCTTGGTGGGGAGCAAGATGCAGGCCTGTCGCGGTCGTGTGGAGCTGCCCCTATTGCGGAGGGGCGCTCGGGGATCAGCTTTCCGTTCAGGTACATATCGACAGGGAGCATCGCACACGCTGACCTACGTGCGAAGCGAGTGATGGGATGAACATAGTGACACTGCAGGGGAAACCTGGCTAGGGATCTGGACTACAAGGAGCTAGCGCCTGACAGAAGTCTTCCTGGTGGAGTCGCCGGATGTGATGCTCGACGTGCTCGCGGTCATATCGCTCAATAATGATGGCGGGCTCCCCATCGATCATCATCAGCTCGATCGGCGGCACGTTCAGCCCGCTCAGGTCAGCCAGTTTCATGCAGAACGCCTCATTGGCGACAAGACCGGGAAAGGCTGGGAGCCTCCGGCGCCCGCGCACCGCTTGCGACTCGGGCTTGAGGATGTGCGTCGACGGAGTGGTGCCTCGAGGCAACCCGACGCGGCCATCGGCGACAACCAAGACGAGCTTGTCCTGCGCACCGGCCAGGCTGATCCGGATGTCTTGTGCAGGTTCAACTCCGAGCGGTCGGGCGGCCAGATCGCGAATGGTGGCGGCCAGGTCGTTCTCGGATAGCCAGGCGACTCCTTCATTCTCCGCAGCGATCAGATCGGCACCCTCGGGGATAACCGAGAAGGCGCCGGCGCACTCACGGCCAATCTCGCGCAGAAAGCCGAACGTATCGCTGGGCTCGATGCGCAGGCGGATGGCGAGGCGCTGCCGCACCATCTCCTCCGGTAGGAGCCCGTCGAAGAACGGCATGAGCTCACTCTCCTGGTAAGGCTCGCGGCGAACCGGCAACGAGGCGCTCAGTAGCACACGGCCTTCGGCCAGCTCGATTGCCAGCTCCGTGTAGGTGAGCGCCAGTCCGCCGTCGTCCCGTCGTTCCAGTGTCGCGACGACCTGCGCTTCATAGACGACCCAGAGTCGTTCGCTCACTGTGTGCGAACCGTCCCCGGCCCGGCGCTCGGCGGAATCCTACTCCGACGCATGGAGGCTGCCCGGATAGGTGTCATCCGCGAGCTTACGCTGAGGTCTAGCGACAGGGTTCGAAGGATCTTGAGGACAGTGGGGAGGTTGACCGTGCCGCGCCCTGCCTCGATCTTCTGCACGGCACCACGGGCAACATTGGCCCGCTCAGCGAGGGCGATCTGTGTGAGACCTTGCTCTCGCCGAGTACGCCTGATTGCCTCGCCCAGTTCCTTCGCCGTGTAGATGGGCCTACTCATGCTCACGATAATGAGCATAGCTCTTGAATGCTCACGATCGCGAGCATTCCACCGATCAAAGGGTCAATGCTTGCGATCGCGAGCATTTCACGAACAGACGCCCAGAGACGCCTGCCCTCGTGGGGATCACGGTGGCCGGACGCTTGCCTTGGCGTGCAAGCAAGCACATACTTGCAACGTGCCGCCGGAGACTGGCGAGCGGATAGTGCGGGCTTTCCTGAAACTCGCGGCCGAGCGAGGTATCGACCGCACCACGACCCGCGAGGTGGCGGAGGTGGCCGGGGTAAACGAGGTGACCATCTTTCGCAGGTTCGGCGACAAACAGCGCCTGGCCCGAGCCGCCATCCAGCACTTCGATCCGACGCGTGACTTCGACACGCACGAGCTGGAGATCGACCTGTCAAGCCCAGAAAGCACTGTGGCGGGTGTCGCTGACGTGATGGCCCTTATCCGTGATCGGCTGCGCGATCGGGCGGAACTGCTCCAGTTTGGATTGGGCGAGGCGACCCGATTCCCCGATCTTCTGGAGCTGGTCCGCGCGGGGCCGATGACCGGTCTCCGTCTGCTCCGCCAAGCATTGGAGCAAGCGGCCCCCAGACTGCGACCTGAGGTTCAGCTCGAGGCGTCGGTCCTGAGTCTGCTCGGCCTGGTGCTGCTGACAGTGATCTGGGGGTCGCGGGGCTGGCTCGAGTTGGACGATGCTCACTGGGATGGCTTGTTCGAGGCGGCGGTGCGGCCGCTGGTGCAAGGAGACGAGGCATGACGGAGGCCGCGATCGAGCTGCTCGAGATGTCCAAACGCTTCAAGAACTTCATCGCAGTGGACCGCCTCAGCCTGGAGGTCCGACGCGGTGAGATCTTCGGCTTACTTGGCCCCAACGGCTCCGGGAAGACGACCACCGTGAACGTGATCAGCGGGCTGTCTCGTCCCACCTCGGGGACGGTCCGCGTGCTTGGGCAAGACATACTTGCCAGTTCGCGTTCGGTGCGCCGAGCGCTCGGCTCGATGCCGCAGGAGACTGCTCTCTACGAGGAGCTCAGCGCGGAGGCCAACCTGCGCTTCCACGGCGATCTGTTTGGTGTCCCCCGCGAGGTGATCAGCGAGCAGACCGACCACCTGCTCGACCTGGTCCAGCTCTCCGAGCGGAGGCGCGACCGGGTAAGCACGTTCTCAGGCGGCATGAAGCGCAGGCTGGCCCTTGCCCGCGCCATGCTGCACGACCCCGAGATGCTCTATCTGGACGAGCCCACGCTGGGCGTCGACGTGCAGAGCCGCCGGGCACTCTGGGACTACATCCTGGGACTCAAGGCCCGCGGCAAGACGATCCTCATCACAACCAACTACCTGGAAGAGGCGAGCGCGCTCTGCGATCGTCTGGCCATCCTTGACCACGGGCGGCTGGCGGCCCTGGACACGCCGGTTCAGCTGAGCCGCCGCTATGGCGACACCGTGATCGAGATGGTGCTCGAGCCGGGCCCGTCGAGTGAGTTGGTCGCCCGGCTACGTGACATCCAGGGCGTCACCGACGTGGTCGCGATAGAGAGCGCCATCAAGGTGACGC
>CATPBP010000280.1 GCA_955652675.1 Candidatus Dormiibacterota bacterium | reverse complement strand
GGCCGTCGCTGATGTCTCCGCAGCAGAGGCCGGCGGCGGCCAGCTCGACCCCCCGCTCCAGCAGAGGCCGTGGCCGGCGCTCGAGGAGTGAGGCTCCGCCAAGAGGCCCGGTTACCGCCACCCGCCAGCCGGGGCGAGCGGCCGAGCGCGGGATCGGCCGCACCCGGGTGGTGCCCAGAAGCGCCAGCGTGAGGGAGGCGGGACCGGGCGCCGCCGTGGTGTCTCCACCCACCAGCTTGAGGCCCACCTCGCCCGCCAGTCCGGAAAGGCCTCGGTAGACGCTCTCGGCGACGTCGGCGATCCAGCTCCTGGGAAGCGACAGGGAGACCAGCCCGTAGGTCGGCAGCGCGCCTTTGGCGGACAGGTCGCCGAGGGCGAAGGCCAGGGCTCGCCAGCCCACGTCGTCGGCACGCTGCCGGCCCAGGTCGAAATGCAGCCCCTCTACCGAGGTGTCGCAGGTCGCCACGGTGTAGGAGCCGTCCGCCTCCCGCCAGGCGGCGGCGTCGTCCTCCCCGGCGCCGATGACGAGGTCCCCACCGGCACCAGCCAGGTAGGGCAGGAAGCGCTGGATCAGGTCTGTCTCGGTCAGCGGGCGAGAGCCTCCCCGAACCGGCGCACCTCGGACTCCGGATCCTGGGCGGCGGCCAGAGATCGGATGGCGCACACCCGCGTCACCCCGGCTGCTCGCAGCTCGGCCAGCCGCCCAAGTTCGATGCCGCCGATGGCGAAGACGGGTATAGCCACGGCCGCCGCCACCGCAGCGACACCGTGCGGCCCGATCACCGTCTTCTCGGTCTTCAGCGGGGTGGCGTAGGCGGGGCCGCTGCCCAGGTAGCTGGCGCCCGCCGCCTCGGCCTGGAGGCCGGCGGCAGGAGTCGAGGCGGAGGCTCCGATCACGAGTGAGTCGCCGGCGGCTCGGCGTGCGCCCGCGACAGAGAGGTCGTCGGGGCCCAGGTGCACGCCGTCGGCTCCGCTCAGCATCGCGATGTCGACGTGGTCGTTCACCATGAAGAGCACGTTCGAGGTGCTGCAGAGCCCGGCGAGCTCCACCGCCAGCCGTAGAAGGCAGCCGCGCCCGAGGCTCTTGTGACGGAGCTGGACGGCGTCGACGCCGCCCCGAATCCAGGCCTGGACAATCTCACTGATCGAAGCAGGCTCGACCTCCGGGGTGATGGCGTAGAGTCGCGCGGCGGCGAGCCGCTCGAGCGTTTTCGGGGCGGGCAACACCTCCAACCTATACTCGATCCTCGTTGCATTTCAATCTCGTCGACCTCGCGCTGGTCGCCGTCTTCGCGGCTGCCACCCTGGACGGCCTGAAGCGTGGGTTCGCCCCCTACCTTTCCGAGCTGGGTGCTTTCGTCCTCGGACTTGGCCTCGCCTTTGCGCTCTTCGAACCGCTTGGCGGCCTCCTGCACCGATCGCTTGGGGTCGACAGCGGGCTGGCTGGATTCGGCTCTTTCCTGCTCTTTTTGGCCCTGGGCCACGCTGTAGTCATCGCCCCCATGCAGCGCTGGGCGAGCGGCGCCGCCGTACGGCTCCGGCCCCAGCTGAGCGACCGGCTGTTCGGAGCGGTAAGCGCCGTTCCGGCCGTAGGCGTGGCCACGCTGCTCTCGGCGCTGGTGCTCAGCGCCCTGGTGGTGCTGCCCGGCGAGAACCCGCGGACTCTCGTCTCCGGATCCACGCTGGGCTCGACCCTGACCACCCACACCGCTTTCATGCAGCCGCCTCTCCGCCAGCTTCTGGTGCCCGCCAACACGGCGAGCAGGCGAATCCTGGACAGCGATCCCAGCTCGAACCCCGGGGAGGACGCCTTCTACCGGCTGCAGTTCCCCCCCGACCTCGCCGTGGAGGTGGATGCCGCCGCCGAGGACCGCATGCTCCAGCGGATCAACCTGGCACGGGCGGACGTCGGAGTCTCGCCGCTGCGAATGGACCCTGTGCTCCAGCAGGCGGCCCGGGAGCACAGCCGCGACATGTACGTTCGGCACTACTTCTCTCACAAGACCCCGGACGGCAAGTCGCCCTATGACCGTCTCCAGGAGGCGCGATTCCGCTTCGTGGCCGCCGGTGAGAACATCGCCTTCGCGCCCGACCCCGATCAGGCGTGGAATTCGCTGATCCACAGTCCCGATCACCGCGCCAACATCGTAAACCCGGACTTCCGCTGTGTCGGAATCGGGGCCTTCAAGGGTTTGGGCGGTTACGAGGAGATGTTCACCCAGGACTTCGCGGACTGCACCTGAAGCACACGGGCGGAACCCGTCTCGACGCCTGGGGCTCTTTACGCTCTGCGGATCGGGTCGGCTAGAGGGGGTTCGGCGGTTGCTCGGGCTTCCAGCTCGTCTTCGTTGTCCGCGTAGGTCGGGCGCCGTGGGTCGCGGAGCCGGAACAGGATCTCCTGGGCCCGGAAGAGGACGTCCATCATGGGAAGGACGCGATAGCGAATCCGGAACTCCTCGTCCTCTGGACCCGGCACGGCCTCCAGGATCTGCCCCGCCCTCTCCCTGAGGCGGGCCGGCACCCGGTCCACGCCCTGCAGGTTCAGGTCTTCGAGCTGGAACAAGAGATCGTCGATGGCATGGACCACACGATCCAGCTGCTGCTGACGAATCCTCCGAGCTACCGCCTCCCTGGTCAGCCTTTCGATGTCTCGATTTGCGTCTTCAAACATGGTCGTCCGGCGTCAGCCGGCCAACTACCTATTACGAAGACGCGGGTGCTTCAGCTAATCCTTGTTTTGAAGAGCTTCTGCGAGCTTCAGAACAGGATCTGCACCAGCTTCTGACGCAGGTGTGACGGCGCCGCTCCCTGGTCACAGCAGACCTTGACGAGCCGCTTCATGCCGGCAAGCAGGAGGTACCTGTGCTCGCATGGCGGGCAGCGCTCGAGGTGACCCCTGACGTCCCCCAGCTCCGCGTCGGTCAGCTCCCGATCCAGGTACAGGTCCAGCTTCTCGAGACACCCGTTGCAGTTCATGCCGACTCCTTCTCCTCGCGGACGATTCCCGATTCCCGGGCGTAATCCTGGAGGGACTTCTGGAGCTGCTGCCGGGCCCGGTGAAGTCGCGACATCACCGTCCCGATCGGCACACCAAGCACCTGCGCTGCATCCTTGTACGAGAACCCCTCAACGTCGACCAGCAGCACCACCTCACGATGAAGCTCGGGAAGCCGCTCTACCGCCCTCACGACCTCGTCCGCGGCGATCCGATCCAGCACCTCGGACTCGGGCACCGCCGTCGGATCCTTGAGGGTGTCGTAGAGAGACAGCTCTCCGTCGCCGTCCAGGCTGACGTCCTCCGGACGGCCGCCCTTGAAGCGATCCCAGAAGAGGTTGCGCATGATGGCGAACAACCACGCCTTCATGTTGGTGCCTTCTTGGTAGCTGTGCTGGTATCGGAGGGCGCGAACGTACGTGTCCTGGACCAGGTCTTCGGCCTGGGCGGGATCCCGGGTCAACCGGAGGGCGCCGCGATAGAGGGTGTCCAGGTGGCCCATCGCCTCCTCGGCGAACCTGGTGCCGTTGCGGTTCTCTGCCACTGCGACCAGTGTAGTCACCTCGTTCGAGGGAACCTTTTTCTGCGAGTGGGCTATTCCCGATACCTGCGCTCGACGCGCCGGCCCAGCGCGGTGAGCACCTCGTAGGAGATGGTTCCGCTCCACTCGGCGACCTCCTCGGCAGTGATGCCGTCGCCGATCAGGGTCACCGGCTGCCCCGGCCTTGCCTCCGGGATGCCGGTGACGTCCACAGTGATCTGGTCCATGCTGACCCGGCCCACAAGCGGGGCTCGCCGGCCCGCCACGACGACCTCGCCCCGTCCCGATCGGCTGCGCATCACCCCGTCCTCGTAGCCGATCGCGACCGTCGCCACCCGTGCGGCTCGGGGTGCCCTCCAGGTCCGCCCATAGCCAACCGAGGAGCCTTCCGCCACATCCTTCACCTGCGTGATAACCGAGCGGAGGCGTAGGGCCGGCCGCAGGCCCTGCCATTCGCACCCGTAGAGCGCGATTCCGCAGCGGACAGCGTCAAGGCCCATCTCAGGGTGACGCAGCGCCGCCGCGGAGTTTGCGGCGTGACGCAGGCCGGGGTCCACCTCGAGCGATTCGAGCACCCGCTGGAAGCGCTCGAATTGCTCCAACGTGAACTGGTGGTCGGTCTCCGACGCCGCGAAGTGGGTGTATACGCCGGCGAGGGAGAGGACCCGCGAGCCTGCTATGCGACGGGCCAGACCCGGCGCCTCCGAGATCGAGCAGCCGAGCCGTGCCATGCCGGTGTCCACCTTGAGATGCACCGGGACCCGCTGCTCCGGTTGCGCAGCCTCCAGAGCGCTGACCAGCTCTTCGCTGTGGCAGGTGACCGCGCAGCCCGCCGCCACAGCTTCAGCCGCGTCGCCGGGGGCAAGGCCGCCCAGCGCCAGCAGGCGCTCCCGCTCGACCAGGCCTCGGAGC
>CATPBP010000279.1 GCA_955652675.1 Candidatus Dormiibacterota bacterium | reverse complement strand
TCCTGGGACACCTCGACTCCAACACCGGTCCCGCCGTCTTCGCCCGCCTCTCACAGCTCAAGGCGGGGTCCGAGATCCTGGTCGATCGGGCCGATGGCTCCCATGTCCGCTTCGTAACCGAGCGCGTCGCGTCCTTCCCGAGCGACGCCTTTCCGACCGACCAGGTCTACGGCGCCACCACCACGGCCGCGCTGCGCCTCATCACCTGCGGCGGCAAGTTCAACGTGGGGCGCGGCCGCTACTCCGACAACCTAGTGGCTTTCGCGACCTTCACGCAGGTGAGCTGAAGCTTCGCGCCCTCCGCGCTGGTGAAAGTCGCCGACGGCACATGTATCACCTGCTCCGCGCCGCGCTGCCAGCGGGGCAGGTCCGCCCGGACGACGCCGCTCACGGTTGCCGCACGGCCGGCGTTGCTGGCCGACGCACTGCCGAACGCCTGAGCGAGCCGGCCGAGCTTTCGCCACCTTCACGCAGGTGAGCTGAGGCTTCAGCGCCCTCCGCGCCGTCGAAAGTCGCCGACCGCCGAACGTACCAACCGCTCCGCGCTGCGCTGCCAGCGGGGCAGATCGTCGCGGATGACGCGGCCGGCGGCTCGCTGCGCGGCCGGCATCTCGCTGGCCGCCGCCTTGCTGACCGCCCGGGCGAACCGGCTGAAAGACTGGAGAAGATCCTCGGAGCCGCTGCTCATGTTTCCAGTAGAAGGTATACGGAACCGGTGTCTCTGTTCACGGTCGGTCACTCAACCAGGACCCTGGACGAGCTCGTGGACCTGCTCAGGGAGCACGACATCGAGCTCCTGGCCGACGTGCGCACCTCGCCCGCCTCCCGCCGGCTCCCGCATTTCAGCAAGGCCGCGCTGACCGCTCTCCTGCCCGCCCGCGGCCTGGCCTACGTCCATCTCCCCGAGCTGGGCGGCTTCCGGCGCCCGCGGCCCGGCTCCCCGAACGACGGCTGGCGCAACCAGAGCTTCCGTGGTTACGCCGACTACATGGCGAGCCCGGAGTGGAGGGAGGGTTTCGAGCGGCTCCTCGGCCTGGCCGGCGAGCGAAAGGTTGCGGCCATGTGCGCCGAGGCCGTGCCCTGGCGCTGCCACCGGGGGCTTATCGCGGACGCGCTGGTAGCCCGCGGGCTGCCAGTCCTGCACCTGCTCGGGCCAGGCCAGCACCAGCTCCACCAGGTGACGCCTTTCGCAGAGGTAAACGGCGACCGCATCCTCTATCCGGCGCCCGATAGACTGCCCTTGGATGGGTAAGCGGCGGGTGCAGCAGCAGCGACAGGTTCGCCAGGTCCGGCGGCCCAAACCCAAGTTGACAGCGGCCGGGCCGCCGGCCGGCGCACCGCAGCAGCGCAAGCAGCGCGAGCGTTATGTGCAGTCTGGAGGCATGCTCCAGGGCTACTCCCCGGAGCTGGCCGTCCGCATCGGCTGGGTCGCCGCCGCGGTCGGGGTGCTCTGCCTCGTCGTCATGGCGCTGCTGTTGCTGCTACTGCCCTACGGCTGGCCGGTCCGGATCGTTGCCGCCCTGGTCTGGGTGGTCCCGCTCGCCTTCGGCGCCAGCTTCGTTGCCCCTGGCGTGCGGCTCGCCATGAAGGACCGCAAGCTCGAGCCGAAGATGGTCCAGGGTCAGCTTCTGGGTGCGAGCGCGGTCAGCACCTCGCTGGGCCTGGGGATGCTCATGCTGAAGACGCGGGGAGGGCAGGAGCAGTACCTGGTCGACCCCACCAAGCTGGCCAAGGTGCCAGGCAACCAGGTGACAGTGATGGTCAGCTTCACGCCCAACCTTCGGCACGTGCGCAGCGTGGGCGTGATGGGGCAGCGGTTGATGCCGCGCCCGGAACCCCCGATCCCGCCGGTGGTCCGGCGCATGCGGCTGCTCCCGATAGTGACGCCGGTGGTGCTGGCGGCCGCGGCCATCCTGGGTGCCGATGTGATCGCGTTCCTGCCCATCTACCCGGACCTGCTCCACGCCGCCCTGGCCCTGCTGGTGGGCGCCGCCCTGGCGGCGGCGGTCTACGGGGTATCCCTGCTCCTCCAGCGCCGCCTGCAGCGGGATGTGGAGGCGATGATGCCGGGAGGTCTTGGCTGATGGCTGCGTCCCCCGACGTTCCGATCACCCCGGAGGGCCTGACCGAGGTCCGGCGCGAGCTGGAGCATCTGGTCCGCGTCCGCCGCCCGGACATCGTGGCCCGGATCAAGGCGGCGCGGGAGCACGGCGACCTCTCAGAGAACTTCGAGTACCACTCCGCCCGCAACGAGCAGTCCTTCATCGAGACCCGGATCCGCGAGCTCGAGGTGATCGTGAAGAACCACGTCCTGATCGAGGCCCCGGGCGCTCGCGACAAGGTGGAGCTGGCCAGCACCGTGACGCTGGTGGAGGAGGACGGCCCGGAGGAGAAATACCGGATCGTCGGCCCCGCCGAGGCCGACCCGGGCGCCGGGCGCGTCAGCTTCGAGTCGGCGATGGGCCGGGCGCTGCTCGGACACCGGGTGGGTGAGGACGTCCAGGTCCACACACCGGCGGGCGGCATCTACACGGTCCGCATCCTGCAGATCGAGTAGAGGCTGCTTCGGTGCCCGATCGCCTGGACAGGATCAGGGCCTGGATGGAGTCGGAGGGCGCCACCGCCGCCTACGTCTCGGACCCCGTCTCGATCGGCTACCTGAGTGGCTTCTCGAGCGAGCCCCACGAACGCCTCCTGGCGCTGGTCGTACGCGAACGCGCGGCTGTCTTGATCGTGCCAGGCTTGGAGCAGGAGAGCGCCGCCGGCGCCGCCCACGGCGTAGAGGTGCACGCCTGGCAGGACGGCTCCGATCCCTGGCGGGAGGTATCTGCAGCGCTGGCCGGCACCGTGAAGGCGGCGGGACGGCTCGCGGTGGAGAAGAGCCACTTGCCGCTGGCGGCCTGGGAGCGGCTGCAGACGATCGCCGGAGCTGACGCGACGCCGCTGGACCTGGCCCCCACGATTCGCGCCATGCGGGCGCGGAAGACGCCGGATGAGCTGGCGCTGCTGGAGAGGGCGGCCGGGATCACCGACCAGGTGACGCTGCGCGCCCTGGCGATGGCCGAACCGGGACGCAGCGAGCTCGAGATCTCCACTGAGATCGGGCTGCTGGTGGCCCAGGCCGGCGCCAGGCTCTCCTTCGAGAGCATCGTCGGCTCGGGGCCGAACACGGCGCTGCCCCACCTCCGTCCGGGCGCCCGCCAGCTCCGGGTGGGCGATCTCGTCATGGTCGACTGCGGAGCTGCTCTCGAGGGATACAAGGCCGACATAACCCGCACGGTCGTGCTCGGGGAGCCCGACCAGCGTCAGCTAGAGGTCTTCGACGCGGTGCTGGAGGCTCACGACGCCGCGGCGTCGACCGTCCGCGCCGGGGTGACCGCGGGCGAGGTGGACGAGGCCGCGCGGGGAGTGATCAGGGCGGCGCGCCTGGGCGATTTCTTCATCCACCGCACCGGCCACGGTCTCGGCCTGGAGGCGCACGAGGATCCCAGCCTGGATCCCGGTTCCGCCACGGTCCTGGAGGCCGGGATGGTCGTGACCGTAGAGCCCGGCGTGTACATCCCGGGCTGGGGCGGCGTGCGTATCGAGGATGACCTGGTGGTGGAGGAGCGAGGCAGCCGGTCCCTGACCAGGGCCGAGCGGAGGTTGAAACCGCTCCCAGCAGGGTAGCCTTTCGGCCATGGCGGGGAGCCAGAGTGACACGGCGCCGCTGCGGCCGGGGATGCGGCAGACCAGGCAGCGGCAGCAGGTCTGGGAAGCCATCCGGCAGCTGGGCGGCCACTGCACCGCGGACGAGATCACTGCGGAGCTCCAGCGGTCGCGGCCGGGGTTCTCCAGGAGCACTGTGTATCGCGCGCTGGAGGCGCTCTCGGCGTCCGGGGCTCTGCACGGCGTGCGGCTGGGCGAGGGGCCGGTTCACTACGAGGTTGCCGGTGAGGAGCACCAGCACGCCATCTGCCAGGTCTGCCAGGGCATCCTGCACATCGAGCAGAGCCTGGTGAGCGAGCTCGAGAGCCACCTGGAGGAGCACCACCGCTTCAAGCCGCTGCGCACCGACGTGGTAGTGGTCGGCATCTGCGACGCCTGCCTGCGCGCCCGCAGCAAGCCCCCGCGCCGCCGAACCCTGGACCACTTCCACTTCGATTAATCTCCGGTCTGTGGAATCCAAGCTCGTAGGGACCACGATGCCGGTACTGGAGCTGATGCTCCAGCCGAACGAGAAAGTGTTCGCGGAGTCCGGGGAGCTGGCGTGGATCTCGATGGCGATCCAGCTCCGCACAGGCACCTCGGTCGGCGGCCAGCAGGGCGGCTTCATGGGCGTCCTGGGTAGAGCCGTGGCCGGCGCCACCATCTTCATGACCGAGTACACCTCGGTGGGCGGCGAGGGACTGGTTGCCTTCTGCGCCAAGCTGCCGGGCCAGATCCTGCCGCTGCAGGTCGAGCCGGGTCGGGGCTACCTGGTGCACCGGCACGGGTTCATGTGCGGGACGCCGGGGGTACAGCTGGGAGTCGGCTACCAGCAGAGGCTGGGCGCCGGCATATTCGGCGGCACAGGCTTTCGGATGCAGCGCGTCAGCGGCCGCGGATCAGCCTGGGTGGAGCTCCACGGCGAGGTCGTCCACTATGAGCTGCAGCCCGGGAACACCCTGCGCGTGCACCCTGGCCACGTTGCTCTCTTCGAGGAGTCCGTGGACTTCAACGTGACCACCATGCCGGGCATCCGCAACGCCCTGTTCGGCGGCGACGGCCTCTTCCTGGCGACGCTCACCGGACCGGGGCACGTCTGGCTGCAGTCGATGAGCATGTCGCACCTCGCGCATGCGCTGGCCACTTACATGCCGCGTTCCGAGGGCACCGGGATCGGAGGTCTCCTGCAGGGGAACTAGTTGAAGTTCCCGGACAGATATGGCACACGGGGCTCAGGGTTGCTGGCGTGCCAGAACCTTACGAGACGACCCCTTCCGATCCGCGCCGATGGCTTCGGCGGCACCGCTATCAGGAGGGCCCCGGGTTCCTCTTCCTG
>CATPBP010000278.1 GCA_955652675.1 Candidatus Dormiibacterota bacterium | reverse complement strand
TGGTAGGCGTGGAAGCACTCGATCCAGCCCTTGGCGTAGTTTTCGGCACCGGCCACCCAGTTGTCAGGAGCCGCGTTCCAGTAATGCATGTGGCTGTCGACTATGTAGTACTTCTCTCCATCCTTCTCGTACACTGCCAGCCCTCCCTAGGTGACTAAGAACTAGTGTCCTGCTCCGTCTAAGGAACCAGGATTCCGCGGCCGCGGATGCGGCCGTTGTCGAGATCGTCGATGGCGTCGAGCGCCGCGTCCAGCGGGTAGGTCTTCGTGTGCAGGGTCACCTTGCCGGCCTGGGCCAGGACCATGAGCTCGGCCAGGTCGTTGTAGGTGCCGACGAGGTTGCCGATGATGTTCCGCTCCGTGGAGATGATGTCGATGGTCTCGACGTTCACGTTGCCGCCGTACCCGACCACGAAGTAGGAGCCGGCCCGCCGCGTCATCTCCCAGCCGGTGTTCTGCGCACCCTGCTCGGCGACGAAGTCGATCACGACCTCGGCCCCATTGCCGTCGGTAAGGTCTTTGACCGCGTCCACCTGGCCGTCGTCCGCCACCACCGTGTGGTGCGCACCGAGCTCCTCGGCGAGCTTGAGGGCGGCCGGGTTCTTGTCCACCACGATGATGGTGGTCGCGGTCAGCGCGGCCAGGCACTGAATGCCGATGTGGCCCAGCCCCCCGGCCCCGATCACCACGCAGTTCGTGCCCGGATAGAGCAGCGGTGCGGCTTTGCGCACGGCGTGGTAGGCGGTGATCCCGGCGTCGGCCAGCGCGCCCACGTCCTTGGGCTCGGTCTTGGGATCGAGCTTGACGCAGGCCCGGGCCGACGTGAGCAGGTATTCGGCCATGCCGCCGTCGGTGTTAATCCCGGGGAAGGAGCCGTTGGGGCAGTGCATGTCGTTGCCCGCCCGGCAGGCGCGGCACAGACCACAGGTCGGGGTGGGATGCAGGATCACCGTGTCGCCGGGCGCCACGTTGGTGACCCCGGACCCCACCTCGTGCACCCAGCCGGCGTTCTCGTGGCCGAGGGTGTACGGCAGCGTGACCCCGCTCCTGGACGCCCACTGGCCCTCGATGATGTGCAGGTCGGTCCTGCAGAGACCGGCGCCGCCGATCTTCACTATCACGTCGAGCGGCCCGGAGACCTTCGGCTCCGGGACCTCCTCGATCACCGGGCGCTGGTGATACTCGTGTAGCCGTACAGCCTTCACGTCGTCAGCGCCCCCCTAGCCGATCGGACCCGCGCGGACCGAAAGACGAGTGGGTTTGGCCGTCGACCACGTGGTACTCGGTTCCGTCCGGTGCTCGATACACGGCGGAGCAACCTCCTTTCCAAAGTCGCTTTCAGACCGGGTTGGATGGCCTTGGCAGTCCTTCGGCGAGATCGCCGAAACCAGGTGCCATCACCGAGCCAGTATGGCCGATGACCTCCTCGACGACCAGCGTCTCGGTCGTCAACACGAGGGCGGCGATCGAGGCGGCGCTCTTGAGCGCCGACCGTGTGACCTTGGCGGGGTCGATCACGCCCTCCGCGAACATGTCCCCGTACTCGCCGCTGAGCGCGTTGAACCCGCAGCCCGGACGCGAGCGGCGCACCTTCTCCACCACCTCGGTGCCGTCGTAACCGGCGTTGGTGGCGATCCAGTAGAGCGGCTCCGCGGCCGCCCGTCTGACGATGGCCGAACCAAGAGCGACGTCGCCGTCGAGGGCGGCGGGCCCGAGCGCCCGCTCCGCCTGCACGAGCGCCGTACCACCGCCGGAGACGATGCCCTCCTCGACCGCCGCTCTGGTCGCGGAGAGGGCGTCCTCGACCCGATGCTGGCGCTCTTTCAGCTCCACCCCGGTGGCGGCCCCGACGCGGATCACCGCCACGCTGCCGGAGAGCCTGGCCAGCCGCTCCTGCAGCTTGTCGCGATCCTGGTCGTTGGTGGCCCGCTCCAGCGCCACCTTTATCTGCGCGATCCGACCGCTGACGGCCTCGGGGGCGCCTGCGCCCTCGATGATGGTGCAGCTGTTCTCGGTTACCACGACCTTCCGGGCCCTTCCCAGCTGGTCCAGCCCGCTGGTCTCCAGCTCGAGACCCCTGTCGGCGGTGATCACTTCGCCTCCGGTCAGCGCGGCTATGTCACCCAGCTGGGCGATTCGACGGTGCCCGAAGCCGGGGGCCTTGACCCCGACCGACCGGAAGGTCCCGTGGGCGTTGTTCGCGACCAGCATGCCCAGCGCGGCGCCCTCCAGGTTCTCGGCGATGATGACCAGCGGCCGGGGGCTCTTCATGATCCGCTCCAGCACCGGCATCAGGTGCTGGACCTTCGAGATCGTCTCGTTCGTGAGCAGGATGTAAGGGTCCTCGAGCACCGCCTCCATCCGGCCCGTGTCCGTCACCATGTACGGTGAGACATACCCGTTGTCGAACTGGAGGCCCTCCGTGAACTCCAGCTCGATGCCGAAGCTCTCCGACGGCTCGACGGTGATGACGCCCTCTTTGCCCACCCGGTCCATCGCCTCCGAGATGATGCCGCCGATTTCCGGGTCGTTGTTGGCCGAGATGGCCGCGATCTGGGCCAGTTCGGCCTTGCTCTCCACCGGTCGGGAAGCGCCCGCCAGCTGCTCGACCAGCTGCCTGACGGCGCTTTCGATGCCTCGCTTCAGCAGCACCGGGTTGCCCCCTTCGGCGACCCGGCGCATGCCCTCCCTGACCACCGCCTGGGCCAGCACGGTGGCCGTCGTCGTACCGTCGCCTGCCACGTCGTTGGTCTTGTTCGCCACCTCCTTCACCAGCTGTGCGCCCATGTTCTCGAACGGATTCGGAAGCTGGATCTCACGGGCGATCGTCACCCCATCGTTGGTGATCGTCGGCGGCCCGGTCAGCTTCTCGAGCACCGCGTTGCGGCCCATCGGCCCGAGGGTGACCCGGACAGCGTTGGCGAGCTTGTCGACGCCCGCGACGAGGAGCCGCCGCGCCTCCTCGTTGAACCTCAGCTCCTTCGCCATCTGCGCTCCAATCCGCCTTCGCGATCCGTCAATTGACCGGCTTGAGGTCGAATCCGAGGTACTCGGCGCCGTCCTCGGGATTGGCGAACAGCAGCACGTGATCGTCCAGCACCACCATGCGGCCGTAGTGCGTCGACATGACCTCCTCGAAGTCGTGGGGGGCGAACTCGAATCCCACAGCCTCGGAGATCTCGTCCATGTCGAAGTCGATCTTGCCGATCCCGTCCACCCGGATCATCGACGGCAGCTCGCGGATGGTCACGCCCGGCTTGCTCGCCATCACGTTGGCGATGGTGTACCCGTTCTGGTTGTTCATCAGCGTGACGCCACACTGGTTCGAGGACGTGTGGTTGGCCTTGCCGAATTCCTGGGCCTGCTCCGCGATCGCCATCATCCCAACTCCTTCGGTGCTCTGACTTCGACCTCGTCGAGGTGCGCCCGCATTCGGTCCGTGGCGTGAGTCAGCGAGTCCTCGAACCGCACGGGCTTTTCGGTCGGCTGCGACCAGATCGGCTGCATCTGCCGGGCCGCCGCCAGGCTCATCGGAACCCACTCGCCAAGCCACTTCTCCATGAGCGTCTTATTCGCGTCGCCATGCTTTGGGTCGTCCGCGAGGAGCTTGAAGAGCACTCGCGAATAGCGCAGGTCTCGTTCGTAGTCGCTCTCGCCGGCACCCATCAGCGTCGGCGTCACGTAGTCGCCGTTGGGCGCGGCGACCTGCATCACGAACTGGCTGCGGAAGAGCTCACCCACCAAGCCCTCGAAGACATAGTTGGCCGCGAAGACCGCTTCCGCCCAGTCCCGCACCGCGGTCAGCCGTTCGACGTTCTCGCGCACCCCCTGCCACGAGGGATCGTTCATCCAGACATCCTTGTGAGCGGACCCGTCGAACCCGGCGATCTCGCCCGAGATCTCCAGGTTGTACAGAACGAGGTCCTGCGCGAAGCGGAGCTTGTGCATTGAGTTGACGGAGATGGCGTTGTTGATCATGTTCGTGGG
>CATPBP010000277.1 GCA_955652675.1 Candidatus Dormiibacterota bacterium | reverse complement strand
GTCGCCCGCCTGCTGGCCGGGACCATGGCCGGCCACCCAGACCCATCTGTGGACCTGTCCCCCCTGAACCCGCGCCGCTCCCCATCCGCCTCGGGAGAGTGGATGGTCGCCGCCAAAAAGGCGTAGGCGACAGCCCGGGCGTCGGTAACGCGGACCCAGAAGTGACAATTCTCGGCATCGACCACGTCCAGATCGCCAACGAGCCTGGTGGCGAGGACAAGGCCTGCCGGTTCTACGGTGAGCTGCTCGGCATGGAGGAGGTGTCGAAGCCGGAATCGCTCGCCGGACGCGGCGGCGTGTGGTTCAAGTGTGGGCGCCAGCAGATTCATTGCGGCGTGGAGAGCAACGTGGCGTCCTCGCGCCGCCACCCAGCCCTGCTGACCGATGACCTGGATGGTTTACAACGCCGCCTGGAGGGGGCGGGACATCCCATCCGGCAGGAGCCGGAGCTTCCAGGTTTCCGCCGCTTCTTTAGCGAGGACCCATTCGGAAACCGCCTCGAGCTGCTTCAGAGAGTCTGAGTCGAGCTTGCTCCCGGCAGGTGGGAGGGAGCGGTGGCATCTGGGTCCGTCAGGTATCGCTGTAGGGTTGGGCCCAGCCAGGCGGCCACCTTGTCAGGTTCTGCTGCGGCGAGGGGTTCCAGCTTCACCACGTAGCGGAGCATCGCCAGGCCGATCAGCTGGCTGGCCGCCAGACTCGCCCGAAGCTGCGGTTGGTCAAGCTCCAGGGCCTCGGCGATGCGTCCCAGGACCTCTCGGCTGACGAAATCGCGAACCAAAGCCGCGGCGCGTTCGTTACCGACCACAGATCGGATCAGCCCGAGCAGAGGGCTGCCGGCCGGCGAGTCCCAGGCCCCGAGGAAGAAGCGCACCAGCCTCTCGCCGAGCCCCTCGAGGCCGGGCGCCAGCAGGCCGGGGAGGACCTCCGCGGGATCGATCGGGAACTCGACCGCAGCCACGAAGATGCCTTCTTTGGAGCCGAAGTAGTGGAGCACCAGCGCCGGGTCCACTCCTGCTTCGCCGGCGATGTCGCGGATCGTCGCGCCTTCATAGCCGGCCTTGCTGAAGTGGAAACGGGCGGCTGCGAGGATCTTCTCCCGCGTACCGCCCGCCCCCGGCCGCCTGCCGGTTCGTGTCATCCAGGCCAGATTACTGAGCCGGCGCCGCCGGCAGCGAACGCCTGCGGGTTGCGGCCAGCTCGCCGAGCAACATCAGGGCCAGGCCTCCGAGCAGCCAGCCGGTGAGGACAGCCAGAGGAAGGCCGAGCCCCGCGCCGTCGAAGAAGAGGGCGCCGCGCAGGCCGCTGTAGAGCTCGCCGGCCGGCATCCAGGGCGCCAGCCAGCGATAGAAGTCGGGCAGCAGCTGGCTGCCCGCGGGTCCACCCGAGGACACCAGGTCGAAAAGCACCACGACCAGCGCGGCGAGCCCAAGGCCGGCGCCTCCAAGCAGGCGAATGCTGCCCGCAACGACCGCTCCGACCGCCGTCGACGCGAGCGCCATCAGGGCCGCCGCGGTCCAGAACCCGGAGCCGTAGCCGCCGGCGATCCAGGCGGCCGAAGCCATGCCGGCGACCCCCGCCACGGCGCCGTACAGCACCGCGACCAGGAATCGCGCCCCGAACCCCGCCTCGCTGCCGACCCCCAGCAAGGCCTGCGCCACCAGCGTCGAGATCAGGACGGCCACCACCACAAAGAAGAGGACGAGGCCATGCGAGTCGCCTGCCGGAAAGGCGTGGACGGTTTCCACCGTCAGCGCGGCACCCTGGGCCTGGAAGGCTTTCGTGAAGGCCCCTGTGATCACCCCTGTCGAGCCGTCGCCAGACGCCCCGGCCAGGATCAATCTGGGGGTCCCGCTACCCAGGACCAGGACGCCGTCGACCGAACGCTGATCGAGAGCTGCGCGGGCGGCTGACTCCGAATCGTAGGACGTGAACTTGAAAGCGCCGGGAGCGGCGGAACCGAATGACGCCGAGATGTTGTGCACGGCGGGAACGGGTCCCACCAGCCCAACCGGGATGTCGTGCGGCTTCGGGTCGCGGATCGCGGTTCCTATCAGCCCTATCAGGGCCAGCAGGACCGCAAGCCCTCCGACCAGGGGCGGCAGCAGCCGGGCCAGGTTTGAACGGGCCGCGGTGCGGGTCCCCACTTCCCTTCGCTGAAACGCTCCAACCTCTGCCATCACCACATCAGCCTCCTCGAATTAATTCGTCGCGCGTTGAATTCTACACAGGGTGAATTACACGGTCAACGGTCTGCGCTTCGAAGGGCAGGCTTGATGCATCGTCGCGGCGCGCTCGGGGGGAGGGCGGGTGGCGACTAAGCTCGGGGGCGGCCGACTTGCTCCACGGCTTCCAGGGCCCCGAGGTCGTCCTCGTCGAGCTCGATGTTGGCGGCTGCGAGGTTCTCCTCGAGGTGGACGACCGAGGTCGTCCCCGGAATGAGCAGCATCCGTTCGTAGCGGGCCAGGAGCCACGCCAGCGCGATCTGCGACGGCGTCGCGGAGTGCTTGCCGGCCACCCAGGATACCGCTGGGTCCTGCGCCAGCGTCGTCGGGCCGCGGCGGAACGCCGAGCCGAGGGGGAAGAACGGCACGAACGCGATTTCGCGCTCGCGGCAGAGCTCGACGATTGGCTCGTTCTCGCGGTCCAGGATGCTGTAGGAGTTCTGGACCTCGCCGAGATCCACCAGGTCGAGGGCTTGCTCGACCCCATCGCGGGTCACGTTTGAGACTCCGATCAGGTCGAGCTTGCCCTCCTGGCGGAGGTCCTCCAGTGCGCCGAGCTGCTCGGGCAGGGGGACGCCAGGACCGCCGGCACCGTCGGAGATGCGCAGGTTGACGAGGTCCATGCGCTCCACGCGAAGGGAACGCAGGTTGGCCTCGACACCCTCGCGCAGCTCTTGGGGGGTGAGGGCCGGCAGCCAGGCGCCGGCTTCGTCCCGCCGCACGCCGACCTTCGTGACCAGCTTCAGATTCTCCGGGTAGGGGTACAGCGACTCGCGGATGAGGTCGTTGACGGTGTCCGGGCCGTAGTACTGCGAGGTGTCGATATGGTCGACACCGAGCTCGACGGCTCGACGCAGGACGGCCCGTGCGGCGGCGGGGTCACGTGGCGGCCCCATGACGCCGGGGCCGGCAAGCTGCATCGCGCCAAAGCCGATGCGGCCGATCGGCTTGCTGCCGAGGAAGGAGGTCCTGTTCACAGGTCACATTCTGCTTCTGACGAACGGCCAGGAGCTTTGGCAGGTCCGGCATAGGGGTCAGCCAGCGTCCTCATCGAATTACCCTTCCCCAAGTGTCCGAGACGGATTCCGGCAGGAACCTCAAGCTGGGCCTGATATTGCCCACCTGGACGACGACCACTCTGCGCTGGTCGGAGGTCCGGGACATCGCCCGCGAGGCGGTCGCGGTGGGTTTCGACTCGCTCTGGGCAACCGATCACCTGCTGCTGCCGAGCACCAACGCCGAGCTCCGGGAGCGGGCCGGGGGCGCTGTTCGCGCCGAGGCGGTGGCAGAGCCGGAGGGGTACATGGAGGTCTTCACCGTGCTCACCGCGATCGCGGCTGAGATTCCGGACGTCCAGATAGGCACACTGGTCGCCTGCACTGGCTACCGCAATCCGGTCCTGCTGGCGAAGATCGCCGAGACGCTGGACGAGGTGAGCGGCGGCCGCTTCATCCTCGGGCTGGGCGCCGGAGACTCGGCCGGAGAGTACGAGACGCTAGGGCTGCCCCCCGACCATCCCGTCGGTCGCTTCGAGGAGGCGCTCCAGGTGGTGCGCGGCCTCCTCCGGGACGGCGAGATCGATTTCCAGGGCACCTACCACCGGGCGCGGGAGGTGACGCTGATCCCGCGCGGGCCGCGCCCGGCCGGCCCGCCGCTCCTAATCGGCACCCTCAACCCGCGGCCGCGCATGCGACGGCTCGTCGCTCGGTACGCGGACGTGTGGAACGGCTGGCTCGGCTACACGAACGCTTCGGCCGACGCCGCCGCCGGCCAGTGGGCGCTCATCGAGCAAGCCTGCCTGGAGCACGGCCGCGACCCCTCTACCCTGGTCCGGACCACAGCGGTGCGGGTCGCCATCCCGGGCTCGGGCTACGTGGCCGCCGCCGGCGAGTGGCCGCTCCAGGGTTCCCCCCAGGAGATGGCGGAGGTGCTCCGCGGGCACGCGAAGCTGGGCGTGTCGGAGGTCCAGGTCGCGTTGACCATGGGAGGCGTGGAGGGCGTCCGCGCCTTCGCGCCGGTCATCGAGGCTCTCCGGTCTTAGGGGACGAGCCATCGCGGTAGCCAAGGGGCCGGCTCCGGGGCAGAGCGGAGCACCTGCGGGGCGCCGCGAGCCGATTTGGACCGCGCAGCTCGCGCTGCTGCTGGTCACTGTGGCGTTTGGCCTCACAACCCTCAACCTGATCCTGCCCGTCCTTCCGCTGACCCTGGCTCGGGCCACCGGCAATGCCGGCGTGGCCGGTTTCGTGACCGTCTCCATAGCGCTGATGACAGTCGTCTCGGAACTCCAGGCGGCACGACTCCTGTCACGCTTCAGGCCACTCAGCCTGCTCCTGGCCGGGCTGCTGCTGGAGATGGTCGCGATGGCGGGATTTGCCGAGATCCGCGCCCTGCCTGCGATGCTGGTCCTCGGCGGCCTGGTGGGGGCCGGCTTCGGCACCGTCGCCACGGTCAGCACGGTCATGATGGGCTCTCTGGCTCCTCCGGAGCGGCGGGGAGAGGTGATCGGCTACTACGGCCTGGCGGCCTCGCTCCCCTCGGTGATCGCCCCAACCACCGGACTCCTTCTCCTTAACGGGGTCGGCCTGAGCGCTGTCTTCTGGACCGGGGCTGCGACCTCGCTGGTGGCGGCGCTGCTGGCCACGCGGCTCCGGCTCCAGCGCCCGGCCGGCACGGCGCAGCCGACCGGCGGCCTCTTCGCCACCCTGACCACGCGCAGGGTGCTGTTGATCTGGGCGGCGTTCGTCTGCGTCACCTTCACCTTCGGCGCCGTCGTGAGCTTCACGCCGCTACTCCTCCCCGGTGGCGGGCTGGGGTCGGCGCCCATGTTCTTGCTGCTGGCCGGCATCGCCCGCACTGCCACTCGCACGCTGTCCGGCAGGGTCATCGACCGTCTCGGGGACTGGCGGCCGGTCTGGCCGGCGCTGGTCATCGGTGGGCTGGCGCTGGCGATGCTGCCCCTTCGGCAACCAGTGCTGACCGTGGTGGCCGCTGTCCTCTTCGGTGCAGCCCTGGGGGTCGTCCAGACCGGCACATTCATCGGCATGCTGAGGTCCACGCACCCTTCGCGAGCAGGGCTGGTCGGGGGCCTCTGGAACGTCGCCGTCGACGTCGGCTTCGGCACCAGCGCGCTGATCCTCGCTCCTGTGGCCGCCCTGGTCGGGTATCAGGCGATGTTCTGGATCCTGCCCTCCCTCTTTGCCGCGGCGCTGGCAGCCAGAACGGCAGAGTGGCGAAGCCGCACTGCCAAGCCACCAGGCCGTTAAGGCCCCCCCGTCGGTGTGCAGTAGAGATCGACCACTGTTCCGGCTTGATCCTGCAGGCGCTCGTTCTCCCGCGGGTGAT
>CATPBP010000276.1 GCA_955652675.1 Candidatus Dormiibacterota bacterium | reverse complement strand
CCCAGCCAGACCGGGTGCGCGGCGAAGAGCACGTCGTCGCAGGACCTGCCGGCGATGATGACGTCGGCGCCCTCGTCCAGCGCCCTCAAGTAGGGCTCGATTCCAATCATCGCAACCGCGCGGCGGGTTTCGTCCACGACGTCCGCGGTCAAAGGCCAGGGGGCGCCGAGCGGCACTGCACGGTCCAGCCTCTGTTTGAGCCAGTCCCTCGAGACCTCACTGTAGATGCGGGCGACCTTTATGGGCCCCAACCCTTCACGGCGGGTTGCCCTGGCAATGACCTCGTGGAACAGATCGACGGCCTGGTCCAGGCCGGCGCCACCTGCCGACCCGACGATCATCTTGGCGCCGCAGGACCTCGCACCCTTCAGCATCCGGACCAGGTCCTGCTCCTCCCATTCCGGGAGGTTGTACCAGTGCCCAGAGCCGAGGTAGAAGGGGCCGATGTCGCCCGACCCGGCGTCGGCCGCGACAACGTCCGGACGGCGCTCGATGCCGGCCCAGAACGACTCGGAGTGGAAGGGCGTCAAGCCCAGCGAACCGGAGGCGCACAGCACGCTCGACCGCGCGAGCGTGCTGCGCGCGTCGCTCACCCGGGGTGTTCCTCCGACGTCAGGGGCTGCCAGCGGCTGCGGCCGAGCAGTTCCGAAATCTCCTGGGTCGCCTTGGCGAGGTGGGGCACCCAGGACTTGAGCTTGTCCTGTGTGCAGCGCTCCCCCGGCCCGGCCATCGTGAGCGCGGCGGATACCATGCCGCCCGGCTCCCGCACCGGGGAGGAGATGGCGGAGATGCCGCGCACACGGTCCCTCAAGCCGAGCGCGTAGCCCCTCTGCCTGATCTGCTCCAGCTCACTGGCCAGTGTTGCGCCGTCCGGAGCATCTGGCGCGCTCCTGTGTCCGCTGTCCAGTGAGCGTAGATAGGCCGAGATCTCTTTCGGCGTCGCGTATGCGAGCAGGACCCTGCCGGTAACCCCACTGTGAAGGGGCAGGATCCGGCCGATCTCCGCAACCCAGCGGACCTCGTGGCGGCTCTCGACCTGCTCGATACAGACCCGATCAAGGCCGGAGCGCACATTGAGGGTGATGGTCTCATCGGAGATGTCCCTGAGCTTCAGCATGTGCGGGTAGGCCAGCGTCCGGACGTCGGCCCTTGCGCTCAGCGACCGCGCCAGGCTCAGCACCGCCCAGGACAGAGAGTATCTCTGGCTGTCGAGCTCCTGGTGGACGAGGTCCTTGCGTTTGAGGGCGGTGAGAATCCGGTGCACGGCGCTACCCGTCGAGCCGGTCGCCTCGGCCAGCTCGCTGACTGAGCCGTCGCCCCATTCGGCGAGCAGGTACATGATCTCTGCCGCGCGCTCCACAGCCAGCGCCGAAGCGTTCGGCCGGTCGGTCTCCCGCGCCTCGTCCTCTGCTTCGACAAGGTCCACCGGGCTGGTGCCCGTTCTCAGCTGATCCGCGTCACGAGTCCCTGTATTTCTCATCGCTGCCCAATCGGATTCTCTGATGGCCGGAAGTAATCCCCGCTAGGCGGAGCGCGAAAGGCGACCTCGGCAGACAGAATTCTCCGGCGGCCGCCTCAGGTCCGATATGCCCATCGCGCGCATCCTGTGGATCCAGCCCTCTACCCTACCGTTCCCACTCGTGGCTGTGGTCGATCCACCACCGGGCGATCTCGTCACGCCGGGCGAACCATACATCACCCTTGGCCAGTGAATGCTCGATGAACTGCCGCAACGCGTTGGCTCGGGCAGCCTGGCCCGTCCACCGCGAATGCAGTCCGACCGACATCATCTTGGGGTACCCGCGAGCGCCTTCGCGGTGCAGCTCGTCCACGCCCCGGCGCAGCATGTCGTAGAACGAGTCTGGAGTCACCGAGCCTTCGGCGAGAATGAATCGCACGTCGTTGTAGGTCTGGCTGTAGGGAACGACGAGGTGGCGCTTGCCGTTCACGTCGGTGAAATAGGGCAGATCGTCGTTGTACGTCTCGGAGTCGTAGATGAAGCCGCCCTCTTCGACCAGTAGGTCGCGCGTCCAGGGAGTGGAGCTGTAGCGCCAGTACCAGCCGACCGGCCGTGACCCGGTCGTCCGCCGGATCGACTCGACTGCAAGCGTTATCTGTTCTCTTTCCTCTTCTGGCGTCTTGAAGTCGGTCGGAGTGCTCCATCGGTAACCGTGAGAGCAGGGCTCGTGGCCGTCCTCGCCGATCGCCGCTGCGACCTCCGGGTTCTTCTCCAGGGCCATACCGCAGGCGAAGAACGTGCACTTGATGTCGTAGTCGTCGAACATGTTCAGAAGGCGCCAGACCCCGGCCCGGCTGCCGTACTCGTACACAGCTTCCATCGCAAAGTCGCGGTGATCCTTGCCGTAGGCCCAGTTCAGCTCTGCGAGACCATCCGTGTGGCTGTCGCCGTCCCGCTCGTAGTGTTCGGAGCCTTCCTCATAGTTGATGACCAGGTTGACCGCTACCTTGGCTCCGTTCGGCCACACGACTTTGGGAGGGCGGCGACCGTAACCGATCAGGTCACGCTTACGAGCCTGGACTTCCGAGGTCATGGACGCTCTCCCTTTTCCCTGACTTTCGCCACGGCCCGGCAGGCGAGCGATGACGTTCCGAAATGGGATTCCATACTAGTCAGGGCTGCCGCCCTTGTCCAGGACGGCTGATCGGCACCGCGACGTGCGCCGCCATCGAGCCGCCGGCGATGTATCCGAACGTAGCGGCCGCAGCCAGCCCGCCGACGTAGCCACCGCGGGGACCCCCGTTCACGCCTCCCGCCGTGCTGCCCGCAGCGTAGAGGCCGGAAATCGCCCGTCCGTCCGGGCCTCGAACTCCGGCGTCGGGACCGATCCGCGCTCCGCCCATGGTGAAGGTGATGCCGGGAAGGACCCGAACGGCGCGGTAGGGCGGTGTTTTGATCGGGACGGACCCGGGCTCACAGTTGTGGGCGTCGACTGCTGCCGCCAGACCGCGCTCCGCCATGCCCAGAGCCGCGGCCAGGCCGTCGATCGTCGGAGAGGCGCACAGGTGGCCGCCACGCTCGACCAGGCCCGGGTTGGCGACGGGGATGCCCAGAGTGTGCTGGTGGGCGGCTTCGGCCCAGAGTCCCTCGTCGAATATCGCGGCAAAGCCACGCGGGTCCTCGGTGCGGGCCAGACGGGTCACCAGGCCTTCCGGCGAATCGACGGTGACGGGAAACAGGTCGCCGCGACGGCTGACCAGGGCTCCCTTCAGGCAGAGCTCGTCGAGATGAGGAAAGGGCCACAGTTCGTCAGACTCGAGGGCCGTCGCGGAAACAAGATGTCCATACACCCTGCCCAGTCCCACAGCCCCGGCCCCGACCCCGAGCAAGAGCCGGAGACCGTCTCCGGTGCCGCCGGTGGCAGCCCGGAGCAGGCAGAGCCCTGCGTTGGGCCCGACGTATCGGGACAGCATCTCCTGGTTGCCCTGGAACCCGCCGTCGGCCAGCAGGACGCAATCGGCCAGCAGCGAGCGCGGGCCGTCCCCCGTGCCGTAGCCCACTCGCCAGCGCCCGCCCGCGACCGGCTCGAGTGAATTCGCCCTGGCGCCCAGCACGATGGTGCCGCCGCTCCGGCGGAAGTTGGCGTACAGAGCGCTCATGGCCTGGCCCGGCCCAAGCTCTGGATGGAGGCGCCTACCGTCTCCCGAGCGGAAGGGCCAGAAGGTCCAGCGCGTGGCCGGCCCTGCCGTCTTGGCGCGCATCCGGACGCCCTCTGCAACCAGCCAGGGGATCACGTGGCTCGACATCTGGGCGAAGGCGTCCGCCAGCTCAGGTCCGATCTCGCCGTCGGTCTCGGCCAACAGCCGGTCGCGCTTGGCCTCCACCGCGGCATCCGGCGGCAGCCATGCCACGTGGACGATGCCTCCGGAGATGACGGTGTTGCCCAGTCCGCCTTCGACATCCCCTTTCTCCAGTACGGTGGCGCTCACTCCCAGCTGTTGCAGCCGTCTGGCGGCCACCATTCCGGCCAGGCCTTCCCCGACGACCACGCACGCCCGCTGCTCCGCCTCTGCAGAAAGGGGCTTCACCGTCTCTCCGCACGTGGGCGCTGACGAGGTGCCTGTAGCCACCTACAATCACTGGATCGGAGATTTGGAATGTCGTTTCGCCTCCGGACCGAGACGCTAGCATGAGGACCCAAGCTTGACAACAGCGTCGGACGGGATCGCCGCGGAGCCGATCATCAGCGTCCGAAACATCTCCAAGACGTTCACCGGCAGGCGCGTCCTGGAGGGCTTCAACCTGGACATCCAGCCAGGGGAGGTCCACGGGCTTCTGGGTCAGAACGGGTCCGGCAAATCCACGTTCATCAAGATCCTGGCCGGCTTCCACGAGCCGGATCCCGATCCCGAAGCCTCACTCAGACTGCTCGGTCGCGAGGTCTCTCTGCCGCTGCGGCCAGGGGAATCCACCCGGCTTGGCCTGGCCTTCGTTCATCAGGACCTGGGTCTGATCGAGACCGCCACCGTTCTCGAGAACGTCCGGGTTCGGCGCTATGGCCTGGCTCCCGGCTGGCGCATCCCCTGGGGCCGCGAACGCCGTCACGTGCGCCGGGTCCTGGAGCAGTTCGGGCTGGACATCGACCCTTATGCGCTGGTCTCCACCCTCCGGCAGGCCGAGCGTGCCCAGGTGGCGATCGTCCGCGCCTTCGACCTTCTGAGCAACGTGGAGAGGGGGCTCCTGGTGCTGGACGAGCCCACCCCGTACCTGCCCCGGGACGGCGTGGATCGCGTCTTCAAAACGGTGCGGGACGTCGCCGCGCGTGGGTTTGGCGTGCTCTTCGTCTCCCACCGCCTGGAGGAGGTCTTCCAGATCACCAACCGGGTGACCGTGCTGCGCGACGGCAAGGTGGTCGACTCGGCGGCGACGGACTCGCTCGACGAACAGAGCCTGATACACCGAATCCTGGGGTTCTCCCTCGATCAGCTCTATCCCGAGCCGCACACACCGCGGGAGGACTCGGTCTTCTCCGTGGACCACCTCAGCGGAAACAGCGTGGACGACGTCTCCCTGGAGCTGAACAGGGGCGAGATCGTGGGTGTCACGGGTCTGCTCGGCATGGGATGGGACAGGCTGCCGTACCTGCTCTTCGGCGCCGAGAAGGCCACTGACGGCAGCCTGCGAATCGATTCGAAGAACGTGAAGATGCAGACACTCGATCCCACGACGGCCATCAAGCTGGGGATCGCATTCTTGCCGGCCAACCGGCTAAGAGAGGGCTCCCTTCAAACCGCCACGGTAACAGAGAACCTGACGCTGGCGACCCTCGAGAAGTACTTCAAACGTGGCTTGCTTCACGTCGGCCAGGAGCGACATGCAGTCAAGCGGCTGCTCCAGGAGTACGACGTGCGGCCGCCGGAGGGGGACCGCGTCTTCTCGACGCTGAGCGGGGGCAACCAGCAGAAGGTCCTGGTGGCGAAATGGTTCGAGACGCGTCCGCGCGTGCTGCTTCTCCATGAGCCGACACAGGGTGTCGACGTAGGAGCTCGGGCGGCGATCTTCCGACGCATTCGGGACGCTGCAGCCGAGGGCGCGGCGGTGCTCCTGGCCACCTCGGAATATGAGGACCTGCCACACCTCTGCGACCGGGTCATCGTTTTCCGAAGCGGCCGCGCGGTAGCCGAACTACACGGCGGCTCCCTCACCCACGAACGCATAGTCGAACAGAGCTTCCGCGTCACCCCTCAGACAGCTCTCCTCCAAGGGGGAGGGGAAAGCCGTTTAGGGGTCTAGGACCGGTGCCAGGCCTTTTAGGAAGTCGGTCGCGGCTAGCTGGAAGAGGAAGGGGGCGCCCTGGGTTAGGACCATGCGCACGCCATGCTCGACGAGCATCTCCACGCGATGTTGCATCTCGTCCAGGCTGTAGGCATAGCTGGTGTTGGCGCCGATGGTGACGCCGTGCTCCTTGCCCAGCGCCACGGCACGGTCAACGTACTCCCAGAGCCGCTGGTTGTGGAAATCTGGCCGGTGACTGCCGGTGATGATGCGGGAGGCGTCTGTCATGGCGATGAAGACGATCCGGATGTCCGGGTCCTTGATCACCTCCTCCAGCGAGTCGAGCGCGCCCCGCGTCTCCGGCTGCGGAATGACGAAGGTCTGCTGCGCCTGTCGATCGAGCCCCCCTTCCCAATCGTCGAAGCTGCGATATGGGTGGATGTTGAGCGCCTTTCGATGCCAGTCCTTTCCGGCCACGACGCACTCGTCGATCTCCTGCTTGCTCGAGTGAGAGACCATCATGAACTGCGCGCCGATGCCGTTTGCACGCGACACGTCGACCGCCACGCGATGGTCATAACCAAGCCAGGGGTTGGACTGTATGCGGACGACGGGCGTTATCCCTGACGCCTCGGCGGCCCGGATCAGATCTTCTGTCCGGCTCCAGTCGTTGGAGGTGAACATCTGGTCGATCATCACCCAGTGAAACCCCACGAACGCGCAGAGCTCGACCATGTCAGCGCTGTTCGCAAACACGCCGATGGAGGTCTTTCGTTCCTGAATTCTGTCCAGGAGTGGATTCTCGGCGGCCACAGTCACCTCCCAGATTCCTCTTGCCGACTCAATTGGAATGCTATACCATTTTGTACTGGCGTCGAAGGCACGCAACACACTGCCACTCGAGGAGGACCGGCTGGTGAAAGAGATCTACGGCAAGATGGTGTGCGAGACCATTGAAGAGGTTCTCAACCCCGCGTGGTGTGCTGTGCTTCCGATCGACCTTCAGAACGACTTCATGCACGCCGACGGGGCGGTGGGACGCGCCGGCGGCGACCTGACCGCCATGGAAGAGCTGCTGCCAAAAGCGGTGAGCTTCCTGAATCAGACGCGGGAGCTGGGAATCAGGATCGTTCACGTCCGGATCGTGGATCTGCCCGATGGCGAGAGCGACTCCCCCGCCTGGATCAGGGCCAAGGGTCTGATCTCGAATGTCCACGCCTTTGCCGTCGAAGGGACCTGGGGCGCCCAGTTCTCGGAGGGATGCGAGCCTCGCCCGGGCGAGCTAGTGGTGACGAAGCACCGCTCGAGCGCTTTTGTCGGCACCAACCTGGACCTGCTGCTGAAGAACAATGGGGTCAAAACCGTCGTCATCATCGGAGAGCAGACGCCCGGGTGCGTCGAGGCGACCTACCGGGATGCCGCGTACTACGACTTCTACAACGTCCTCGTGGAGGACTGCGTCGCCGGCCGAGACCGTGAGCTGCACGAAGCCTCGATCAAGATCCAGAAAGCACGGCACGACGTCGTCACCATGGACCAGGTCTTCTCGATCTGGCGCCGCTACCGGGAAGGATCCCTCACCGCACCAGCCCTTTCTGGGGTTCCCCAGCTCATCGGGTGAGCACGCGTCCGCGGGGCGCGGGCCAGCTCGTCTCGGGCGACCGCCCGCGCCCGTCGGCCGGGGCCGACCAGGCTCTGCTTTGGTGATGCCTCGGCCTCTTCCCCGGCCTTTTGCCCTCCTGGCCGCCACGGGGATGCTCGGCTCGGGCTTCCGCGAAGAATCGATCGCCAGGGGACTCGAGCTGGGTGCGCGCCTGATCGGCTGTGACTCCGGCACCACCGACTTCGGACCCGGGCCGCTTGCCACCGGCCGATCGCAGTTTTCCCGCGAGGCGATCAGGCGCGACACCGAGGTGATACTCACCTCGGCGTGCCGGGCTGGCATCCCGGTCGTGATCGGGTCGGCGGGTGGGGCCGGCGGCGATCTCAATCTCTCCTGGATGCACGAGATCGTCTGGGACATCGCCAGGGAGAACGGCCTCCACTTCAACCTCGCTCTGATTCACGCCGAGCAATCGAGGCGGTCTGTCAAGCAGCTTCTTGCGGAGGGCCGCGTGATGCCGCTACCTGCGGCAACTCCCCTCACCGACGAAGCGATAGACCAGTCGCTTCATATCGTGGCCATGATGGGCGCGGAGCCGATCATGGCGGCGCTCGACGAGGCGCAGGTCATCGTGGCCGGCAGGGCGAGCGACGCGGCCATTTACGCCGCGCTTCCCCTCAAGGCTGGATACGACCCGGCCCTCTGCTGGCACGCCGGCAAGATACTGGAGTGCGGCGCCGCCGCGGTCGCGCAGCGTGCTGCTCCGGACAGCATGCTGGCGGTCCTCCACGAGGACTCCTTCGACGTCATGCCAATGCGAGAGGACTATCGCTGCACGACTCAAAGCATCGCGTCGCACACCCTGTACGAGAATGCGAACCCCTTCCGCCTGGCGGAGCCGTCGGGAACCCTGGTGACCCAGCACTCGCGGTACGCCGCGGTCTCGGACAGGGCAGTCAGGGTCGATGGATCCGTGTTCGAGCCAGCCGATCGATACCGGGTAAAGCTGGAGGGCGCCCGGCTGGCCGGATTTTCGACCATCGTCCCCGGGGGCATTCGCGATCCACTGATTCTTGGTCAGCTCGACAGCTGGCTCGGGCGGCTGAATGAGAACCTCCGTGAGCGCCTGGGGCGCACCGTCGGGGACGAAGCCCGGTACCAGATCGAAGCGCGCGTCTACGGGCGCAACGGGGTGATGGGCAGCCTGGAGCCCCGCCCCTGGGTCGAAGGCCACGAGGTCATGGTGCTTTGGGACGTCATCTCCGACTCGCAGGAGCTTGCGCACTCCATCGCCACCAGTCTCAGCCACATGGCCGTCCACAACCCGATACCCGAGTGGCATGGGTTGATCAGCGGCGTCGCCTTTCCGTTTGCACCATCGGAGATCGACCGCGGACCCGTGTACGAGTTCCATCTGAACCACCTGGCCAGCCCTGACTCCCCCACATCCCTGTTCCGCACCGAGCTCGAGGCGGTCTAGTGCTCGCGGTCAGGCTCCCCATACAGCCGAACGGCGAGGCTGCGCGTTGAGAAAGACGCTGGCGGAAACGGCCAAGCTGATCCGCTCGAAGAACGCCGGCCCGTTCTGGCTCACGTTCGATGTGATGTTCGACGATGAAACCGTCTACCGCCGGGTGCGGGACCAGGGAGTGCTGACGGTGGAGGTCGTGAGCCGTCTCTACGCCGTCCCACCGGACCAGGTACTGCTCTTCACCGTCGACAACGCCCTCGCTATCAAGGCCAGCATCCCCCGGCCGCAGAGCTCCGGGTCGGCACTCGACACCGACGTCTTCGGCGGGCAGCAGTACGCTCCGCTGCTCGACCTCAGCGTCGAGCTCGACGGGCAGGGTGAAGCGGCCCGCCACTAACGAAAGGAGTTACCGATGCCGCATCCCGAACAGACGTCGCTGAAGGCAAAGCTGGCCCAGGGCCATACCGTGATCGGCTGCCTGGTGGCGTTCGACGCCCCCTGGCTGGTCGAGGTACTTGGGCACGCGGGGTTCGACTTCGCGACCTTCGATATCGAGCATGAGGCGTTCGACGAAGCGAGCGTGGTCAACCTGATCCGGGCTGCGCAGGTGACGGGGCTTACTTCGATCGTGCGCATGCCGCTGACCGAGCGCGTGCTCGCCTACCTGGACGCCGGCGTGAGTGGCGTGCAGCTGCCGGATCTGCGGGACCGGGGGCACGCGGAGGCGCTGGTGGCAGCGACCCACTTCCATCCCGAGGGCCGGCGCACCTACTACACCATGGGCCGTGCTGCTCACTTCGGAATCGGCGTCGACGACCGCCAGTGGATGTCGCAAGCCAACTCGGAAATGTTCCTGATGGCCATGATCGAGGACATCGAAGTGGTCCACCAGCTCGACGCCATCCTGGAGGTCCAGGAGATCGACGCCTTTCATGTAGGCCCCCATGACCTCGCCCAATCGATGGGGTTTCCATCGCCCGACGAGCTGGACGAAGTCATCCGCACGGTGGTGCACAGATGCCGGGACGCCGGAAAATACGTCTCGGTGGGCGTGGTGACCCCATGGAACCTGGAAAAGGCCCAGAGCTGGATGGACGAGGGCTGCCAGATACTGACGGTCGGATCTTCGTGGGTTGTGTCGCACGCCATGGTGGAGATGCATAACCAGCTGCGAGGCAGAATCCCGGCCGATCGCCAGGCCGCGCAAACCCTGCCGCAGGTAAGCAAAAGCTCATACCTGGCGGGTTCCAGGAAGTGACGCGGGTTGGCTTGACAATCTGCTTCTTGCCTTTAACATTCACCCGACGCAGGAACGGTATTCCAATAAGGCCCCGGCGAATATGGGAAGGAGCTCGATGGACGTCGCACGGGAGCCTCGGCCTTGACGATCAGGTTTGGACCTGTACGCAGCTAAGGTCGTGGGAAGAGCATCAGCCATGAGCGGCGAGCCATGCCGGCACCCCCGCGGCCGGTTTGAGCCCGTTCAATGTGAGGCACCCCCGCTTGTCCGATCGTGACGGCTCCGTCGCAGCCAGCGACCCGCAGGAACACGAGGGTGTGATTCCGCCGGGCTCCAGAGAAGTCCGACGGCTGCGCGGCCTGAGCGGCCTGACGCCGGGTCTCAGAGGTCTGGCGGATCGGTACGGGCTCCTGATCGCCTGGGCCATCGTGGTCGCGGTTTTCGCCGTTGTGGAACCCGACACCTTCTTCACCTTCGCCAACCTGCACACCATCCTGGGTACACAGGCCGTGCTGCTCATACTTGCTCTGGCCCTACTGCTACCGCTGACGGTCGGCGAGTTCGACCTTTCTGTGACCGGCGCGCTCAGCGTGTCGCTGGTACTGATCGGGTACCTCAACGCCCAGCGTGGCTGGCCGATCCTCGGGGCGGTCGCCGTCGCCCTGCTTTCCGGGGTGCTGATCGGCCTGGTGAACACCTTTTTCGTCATGGTCGTCGGTGTCGAATCGATCGTCGTCACGCTCGGCACCGGAACCATGTGGCTCGGCGTTGGATATGGCATCAACGCAGTCAATATCTCGGGGATTTCGGCCGGGCTTGTCTCACTGACGCGCAACGACTTGCTCGGCGTCCCACTCGCGTTCTGGTACGGGCTGCTTCTGACGCTCGCGCTCTTCTACATGTATGCGTTCACACCTCTTGGCAGGTACCTCTACTTTGTAGGTGCCAACCGCCAGGTCTCCAGGCTGTCCGGCATCCCGGTGGGCATGATCAGAGCTGGAGCACTGATGGCCTCGGCGATCATCAGCTCCCTCGCGGGAGTCGTGCTGGCGGGGGTCATCGGGGGGGCTGGGCCGACCATCGCCAACGGTTACCTGCTGCCGGCTTTTGCAGCGGTGTTCCTGGGAGCGACCGCCATCAACCCCGGTCGTTTCAACCCCTGGGGAACGTTCATCGCCGTGTTCTTCCTGATCACCGGAATAACCGGCCTGGAGCTCTTGGGCTTCACCGGCTGGGTTGAGAACGCCTTTTACGGCGCCTCGCTCGTCCTCGCTGTGGCGTTGTCCCGGCTGGCGGCCAGGCGCCGGGTCGCCTAGCGAGGACGCCGTGCCACCCTAGCTCGACGCCCGATTGAGACACCGGCACCGCAAATACACCTTACCTAGGAGGTATGCATGAGACTTACGGATCGAAGGCTGGGGCCATGGCCGCGATTGTTGCTGGCCTGTAGCGCAGCCATTCTCGCCGTCACCGCCTGTGGTACCAGCAGCAGCGGCGGCGGAAGCAGCTCGAGCAGCTCCGGGATCAGCGCCGACACGCTCGCGCAGGTGAAGACGCTGTACACCCAGGAGTCGGGACCGTCCCAGTGGCCGAACCCCGGACCCGCGTTCGACTCCTCGAAGGCGAAGGGCAAGAAGGTCTGGTGGATCAGCAATCTGGGCAGCAACTCCTTCACCAAGCTGATCTACGACCCGTTCAAGGAGGCGATGACCGCCGCCGGTGCACAGGTCACCTTCTTTGACGGCCAGGGCCAGGCTTCGGAAGAGATTCGCGGCATGCAGCAGGCCGTGGCGGCCAAGGCCGATCTCATAGTCGACCAGGACTACCCTGTGGCCCAGACGCAGGCCGGGTTCGACGCCGCCAAGTCGGCTGGAATCCCGGTGCTGGAATGGGCCAACAACGATGCCGGCAAAGGCCCGTCGCCGAACGGCGGCGTCGCGGAGGTCACCTACTGCTACTCCTGCGCCGGCAAGCTGATGGCTCACGCCGCCATCGTGCAGTCGAGCGGCAAGGTCAACGCCGTCTTCATCAACAGCTCGGATGTCGAGCCGGCCGGGGTTGTGCTGCAGGGTCTCAAGGGTGAGTTCCAGAAGTACTGCCCGAACACCTGCACGGTTGACGTCAAGGACGTCGTAATCGCCGACTGGAGCACCAAGCTGGCGGTTACAGCCAGCACGGCCGTCGCCAACCAGAAGGTGAACTGGCTCATGCCCGCCTTCGACCCGGAGACCGCCTTCACGAACCCCGCCCTGATCCAGGCCGGGGCGGCGAGCAGGGTCAAGGTCGCCAGCTACAACGCGACCAAGGGGAACGTGGACCGCCTCAAGCAGCCCGGTGACCCACTGGCCGCCGACGTCGGTTCGCCACTCGGCTGGAGCGGCTACGCGATCGCCGACAACGCGCTGCGGATCATCGCGGGCGTCACGCCGGTAAAGGACGAGAAGATCCCCCTTCGGACGTTCGATCGCACCAACATCGGGACTGTCGACCTGAACGCCTCAGACGCCACCTGGTACGGCCCGACCGACTACAAGGTCGAGTACAAGAAGCTCTGGGGAATCACCGGCTAAACTACCGATCGATGAGGCCCTGGACTCGGTCCAGGGCCTCATTTTCATGTGGGGCTTTTAACGTCCTCCCCCCCGCACGCGCGGGGAGGGCTTGAAGGAATTGTTTTTATTCGATCTCTAGAGCGATCAGGGGGGGCCACCATTGGGAGCCGAAGACTGAGCGGTCGCCGAAGTCGCCTGAGGAGATTTCGCGGATCATCGTGAACTTTATGACCCGCCCGGCGTCGTACCGGTGCACCGACAGGATGCGCTCCACCGGCACCTTGAACAGTGCGGCCATGCGCTCCTTGGTGAAGACGCCGGAATCGCAGACTCTCCGGTAAGAGTCTTCTTTATCGAAGACGGCGTCGAACGTGACCAGGTACGGCCCGGCGTTCTTGCTGAACAGAAACTGGACCAGGTCGATCAGCTTCGTGCTCATCCCGCAGCTCCCACCCGAACGTACTCGATGGGAAACAGGCGAGTCAGGTCCGAGGCGGCCTCCAGCTCCGCTATGTGCAGCACGCTGAACCGGTACACCGGACCTGTGTCGTTGACCAGCGGAGAGAAGGGGAACGCGACGTGCGCGGTCCGCGTCCTGGCCCCTGTGTACGGGAAGCCGATCATGCGAGCCTCAATGAGGGCCGCCACGTCGTGGGCGATCTCCTGCGTCGGCCCCAGCACTTGAGCCAGAACGCCAAGCTCGTGGGCGGCCCGGTCGCGCTCCGGCTCCATGGCTCCCATCACACCGTCGCGGCCGTAGACGATCCAGTTGATGTCCACGCCGTCCTGGCCGGATATGTCGAGCGTCTGCTGGGTGCAGCCGGCAATGTACTCGTCGATCTGAGCGATCAGGAAAGGGTCTCGGATTCCGCCGAGCACGAAGGAGCGAAACCCGACCTGCTCGGCGCCCTCGAAGCGAAGGGTCGGTGCGTCGTGGACGTGGAACCTGGTCCCGCTGACGCGCGTGGACCGGTCGCTCGCCGCTTCGAACCGGACTTCTGAGAAGTCGAGCACCCCGGTCGGCTCGCCCTGCAGGTATGGGTGCTCGACCTCGTACACCATGTGCGCGGCGACCGAAGCGGGCGTCACCTCGCGCTCCGGGTTGGGCGCCAGGATCTCGAAGCTTGAAGAGTCGACCTTGGCGACCAGGCAGTCCCTCCCGGTGGGAGGCACCGCGCTCATGGCGCCACACTCGAGGATCTTGCCCATGTGCAGGGCGAGCCCCGGGTCGCGGCCCTCCCTCACCGGGTAGGCGGCATAGATGCCGCTGTCGCAGGCACGACCGGCCAGGACCACCTGCGCACCCTGGTCGAGTGCCTCGATGAACGGCTCGAAACCCATCTGTGCGACGACCCGTTCACAGGCGTCTAAACGCTCGACCGTCAGCTCGGGCACCCCGGGCATGGGCCGGACCTTTCCGGCTCGGACCCGCTCCCGCAGGTATCCCTTGTCCTGCTGCGAGCGGACCAGGGCGAGCCTGAAGCTCATGCCGTTCTCGCGGGCGATCTCCTCGATGATCGCTCGAGCCCAGTCGAGGTGGACGTCGGCTCCGGCGCCGCCGGCGTTTCCTATCAGCACCGGCAGCCGGTTCGAGAGCCCGGCTTTGAGTATCAGGGTCATGTCGCGTTTCATGGTCGCGCGCGAGTGATAGGCCTTCCCGCTGCCCAGGTAGTAGGCGCCCATGTCGGTCGAGCCGGAATCTGCCCCGATCACGTCCAGACCCAGCTCCAGACCTCTGCGAAGGCTGTCCGAATTGGTGCCATAGCCCAATGAGCCGCCCGGACTCAGCACGCGCACGCATCCCACTACGGCACCTCCAGATTCATGTGGGGGCGGGAGGCCACGCCCTACCCCCCTGATCCGCCCTCGATCGGCGCCGACTCGTCAGCCGTCACGTAGCCGAACTCGAGATCGCGCCGGCGCAGTTCCGGGTCTCGCTCGCCGGGAGGCCCGAAGCCGCCGCCGCCGGGCGTGTGCATCGTCAGCAGTTCACCCGGTTTGAGCTCGGTGCGCGACTTCGGGGGCACCCTCCCACCGGTGGAGCGCGCCAGCAGATTCGGGGTCCCCGGCCGGCCCCCGTCGCGGCCGAGCGGTGGATGGTCGATCCGGTCGGTCATCATCGAGAGGACGGCTGGGCGGTCCGAACGCAGTTCTATCTCCGTGGCTACGCCGAGGCCCCCCCGGAAGCGCCCATCTCCTCCCGAGTCGGGCAGCAGGGCCCGGCGGCGAAAGACTAGCGGCGTACCGGATTCAACGATCTCGACTGAGGTCGTGCCGGCATTGGACGGCCAGGGCGCTGCAGAAAGGCCGTCACGCCTGGCCTGCGCCCCCATCCCGCCCGAGAGCAGGAACGAGCTTCCCCACTTTCGGCCGTCCGGGTAGATGCCGCTTATCACGAAGCGCGGGCAGGGCGAACCGGAATCGGCCAACACCCTTTCTGGCAGCACCTGCGCGAGCGCCCCGAAGACTGCCGCAGAGAGGCAGTGGCCGATTATCTGCCTGGATGCCACCGCCGCCGGGAACCGGCAGTTCACGATCGTACCCTCGGGCGCGATCATCGAGATGGCTCGAGTGGCCCCCTGGTTATTGGGCACGTCGGGGCAGAGCGCGCACTTGATGGGATAGACCGTCATCGCGTACGCGTGGTTGAAGGAGTCGTTGATCGCCCACGGCGTCTGCGGCGAGGAGCCCGTCCAGTCGACCACCATCGACTCCCCCTCGACGGTCACGGCCACCCGCAAGATCAGAGGCTCGTCGACGCCGTCCAGTTCCATCTCGTGGACCCAGGTTCCGTCGGGTACCGCACCGATCGCCCCCCGCATCGCGGACTCGGACCGGGTCTGGATCTCCTGAAAGATCTCGGAGGGATCGTCGATACCCATGTCGTCCAGCAGCTCCGTGAGCCGCTGGGCGCCCACGTCGAGCGTCGCGATCTGCGCGTAGATGTCGCCGCGGACCTGCTCGGGGAGACGGACGTTGCTCATGATCAGCGAGAGCAGGTCCTGGTTCACGACACCGCTGTTCCGGAACTTGGAGAGCGGGATGCGAAGGCCTTCCTCGAACAGCTCACGGCTGTCGGCCGACCAGATCGCACCGCCGATGTCAGCCCAGTGCCCGATGCAGCCGACGTAAGCCACGATGTGGTCGCCCCGGAAGACAGGGCGGACCATGGTCATGTCGGGAAGGTGTCCGGTCCCCAGCCAGGGATCGTTGGTTCCCAGCACGTCCTCCGGATGCCAGGAGTCCGCCGGGAAGCGTTCGAGGGCCGCCTGGAGCGTGCGCGGGAGGGTGCCGACGAAGGACGGCATGCTGCGCTGCGACTGCGTCACCGATCCCCCGTCGCGGTCGAGCAGCACCACGCCGAAGTCGAAGGCCTCGCGAATGATCGGCGAGAACGCCGTCCGCGTCAGGGTCACCTCGGCCTCGTCGATCACGGCCTGCAGCCGTCCCCACGCGATCTCCAGCGTCACCGGGTCGAGCGTCAGCTCATGCGCAGCGGTCTTCATTCCACCTCTCATCGCCCTTCCAACGGCTCAGGCCTCTGCACACGCCTAAGGAACGGCCTCGATCGGAGTCCCCTCGGAGCGGACGACCTCGGAGTACGCCTCCTGGAGCGAAAGCGTCACCGCCCCCGCGGCACCGTCTCCGATTCGCCGGCCCTCGACCTCGACCACGGGCGTGATCTCGGTACCGGTGCCGGTCAAGAACACCTCGTCGGCGTTCAGGATCTCCGTGACGCTGAGGTCGCGCTCGACCACCGCCCGTCCCTGCGCGGTCGCCAGGTCCATTACCGTCCGGCGTGTGATGCCGTCGAGACAAGCCTTCGCCCACGGAGTGAGTACGCATCCGTCTTTGACAAGGAAGAGGTTGGCGGCGCTCGCCTCTGCCAGGAAGCCCGCGTCATCGAGCATCAGCGCGTCGTCCGCGCCCCGCCGGACGGACTCCAGCCGGGCCAGCAGGTTGTTCCCGTAGTTCAGGCTCTTGATGCGCGCGTCGATGGCGGCGCTGTTTATCTGGCGGACGCTGGAGATGATCGTCCGCACGCCACTCTGGCGGGCGGGCTCGATGGAGGCGCCGACGAAGATCATGTTGGGACCGCCGGAGCAGAACCGAGGATCCAGGCGAGGTGGAAAGCGGTTTCCGCGGGTGACTATGGGCCGGAAGTGAAAGTTCTCCCTGATCTGGTTGGCCCGCAGCCAGTCCAGGACAACGCTCGTGAACTCGTTCCTGGACATGCCGATGTCGATCTCAAAGGCGTTCGCCGACTCGTACAGACGCTTCACGTGCTGCTCCAGCCGGAAGACTCGACCGCCGTAAACGCGGACACCTTCAAAGACCCCGTCCGCGAAGTTGAGTCCGCTGTCGAACACCGAGATGCGGGCCTCGCCTGCAGGGACGAGCTCGCCGTTGACGTAGACCCGCAAATCAGGCGCCGTCGTCGTCGTCCCCGGTGTGCTCTCAGCGCTGGTCCCCACGGTCCTTTTCACTCCCCTTGCTTGGTGTTCTCGGTGCATGCATTCGATGGCGTCCCGCGTCAGTAGAAACGGATCAGGGTGTTGCCGAGCTCGTCCATCTCCCAGGTCGCCGACGGGCCCACCACGATGGTCGACTCCCTTTCCTCGATCAACGCCGGCCCCCTGCCGCTCGACCCGGGCCCGAGCCGGTACCGGTCCAGTACCGCGCAGTTGACGTAGCCGGCCACCTCCGGGAAAAAGGCCCGGCGGTGACCCTTTTCCGCCTCCCCTCCCAGCTGTCCAGGAAATGAGAGGCTGCTCGGCGCGCGGCGCACCCTGGCCGTCATGCGCCAGTGAACGCACTCCAAGCCGGCGCTCTCGAGGTGGGTTCCGAAGCGAGCCCGGTAGAGGTTGTCGAAGGCACGCCGCAGCTCAGGCTCGGTGTGGCGGCCGAGGGCGCCTGCCGGCAGGGGAATCGGGACCTCGTAGCCCTGACCGGTGTAACGCATGTCCACCCGCCGCAGGATCTCGACCTCGGCCAGGTCGGCTCCCGACCTCTGCAGCATCTGGAGGGCCTGGCTCTCCAGTTGATCGAACTGCTGCACCACGTGCGCCCAATCGAACTCGCCCAGGCGCCCCAGGTAAGTACGAGAGAGATCTATCGAGAAAGGAGAGACGAGGAAGCCTAGCGCCGAGGCCACGCCGGCCGCCGGCGGGCAGACGACGCAGCGGATTCCCAGGTGCCTGGCGATCTCGTAGGCATGCACCGGTCCGGCGCCGCCGAACGCCACCAGCGTGAAGTCGCGAGGGTCATGGCCACGTTCAACCACGCTCGTGCGCACAGCCAGCGCCATCTGCCGGTTCACGATGTCGAACATGCCGCGAGCACACTGGTCGGCGTCCAGCTGGAGCTGGCGACCCAATCGCCCCAGTGCCGCCGTCGCCCGATCGGGGAACAGCTGCATCGAGCCGCCAAGGAAGTAGTCGGGGTTCAAGAGCCCCAGGTGGAGGTCCGCATCGGTAACTGTGGCGTCGGCGCCCCGGCCGTAGCAGGCCGGGCCCGGATCGGCCCCGGCGCTCAGGGGACCGACCTTGAGCAGTCCCAACGAGTCCCTGTGGCCGATCGAGCCACCCCCGGTGCCGATCTCGATCATCTCGATGGTCGGGAGCTTCAAGGGCAGGCCGCTGCCTCGCTTGAAGCGCGCCACACGGGCCACCTCGAGCTCGGGAACCTGGAGCGGAACGCCGTGCTCGATGAGACTGACCTTCGCGGTGGTGCCGCCCATGTCGAAGGAGATGAGATCCTCCAGCCGCAGACGGTTGCCGAAGAATCCAGCCGCCGTGGCGCCACCGGCGGGCCCCGACTCGACCAGCTGGACGGCTAGCTCCGCGGCCAGACCCGACGAGGTCACGCCGCCTTGAGACATCATCACGTAGAGCCGATCCCCGGCACCGAGCTCCCGGAACCCCTGTTCCAGGTGGGCCAGGTATTTCCGCACCAGGGGGCGGACGTAGGCGTTGGCGGCGGCGGTGGATGTGCGCTCGAACTCACGCCACTCCGGTGCGACGTCAGAGGACAGCGTGACGTCGATTCCCGGCGCCTCCTCGGCGATGATTTCTGCCAGCCTCCGCTCATGGGCCGGGTTGGCGTACGCGTGCAGCAGGCAGACTGCAACGCTCTCGACGCCGAGGCCCTCCAGGCGCCGCGCCACGATGCGGGCTTCCTCTTCCTGCAGCGGCTCCAGCACCGACCCGTCCGCCAGTATCCGCTCGCCGACCTCCATGCGCAGGGGCCGCGGTATTAGGGGTTCAGGCCGTTCAAGGTCGAGGTCGTAGAGGTCGTAGCGGGCCTCCCTTCCGATCTCCAGGACGTCACGAAATCCCGTGGTGGTGATGAGCCCGGCCCGCGCCCCCCGGCGCTCGATCAGGCTGTTGGCGACAAGGGTGGTGCCGTGGATGATGCGTGCGATGTCTGCAAGCTCGATGCCGCTCTGCGTCGCGAAGCGGGCCAGTCCCTCGAGCACGCCCACGGAGGGATCGGAAGGTGTGGTGAGATTCTTGAAAATCGAGACCCTGCCCATCTCATCGATTGCCACGAAATCGGTAAAGGTGCCACCGACGTCGACGCCGACCGAGTGCGTCACTGAGAGGAGCCCAACTCGCAGACTACTGTACGAGCCTCCTTAACCGCCAGCTCCACTGCTTCGTCATCGATCTCGTGATGCGCCATCATCTTGAAGACGTAAGGTTCTCGGAGCGTCACGAGCACAGCTTTGACGGCCAGGGCAGAGACGAAGTCCTCCGCCAGCCGTCCGCTGGGTTCTGTGGAGACCTTGACCTGGTTGGTTTCAGGATGATTGACGTTAATCCCGGGCAGGTCACGAATGCCATCTGCAATCTTTCTCGCCCTCAGGTGATCGTCGGCCAGCCTGTCCACCATGTGCTCCAGCGCATAGAGCCCGGCTGCGGCGAAGAGTCCACCGCGATGCATACCAGACGCGCCCAACCAGCGGAGACCGCGTTCCCTGGCCATTGCGATATGGGCTGCCGAGCCGCAGAGCAGGGCGCCCACCGGCGCCCCCAGTCCTTTGTTGAGACTGATCGTCACGGTGTCCAGACTCTCGGTGAATTGACGCACGGGCACGCCCGTGGCGACAGCCGCGTTGTGAATCCTGGCCCCGTCCATGTGAACGTGGCAGCCGTAAGCGTGCGCAAGCTCGGTCAGAGCTTCGATGTGATCAACCGGCACGATGGTGCCGCCGTGATCGTTGTGGGGACTCTCCAGTGCGATGAGAGAAGTCCGCGGGTGGGCCGGACCGCGCCAGCCGTCGAGCGCAGCCCGCACCTCGTCGAGCGGCATGAGGCCGCGCTCGGACTTGATCAGGCGGGGATACACACCGCAGATGTAGGCGAGGTTCCAACCCTCGATCCAGACCTGGTGCGAATCGGCGTCCAGGATGACCTGATCACCCCGGGACGTGGCCACCATGAGCGCGAGCAGGTTGGCGATGCTGGCGGTGAAAACGAACAGGCAGGCCTCCAACCCGGTCAGCTCGGCGCCATACCTCTCCAGCTCGTTGACGTTCCGGTCGTCCCCTCGCTGAGGCCAGCCGATCTCGGCCTCCTGCATCGCGCTCCACATGGCCGGCGTTGGCCGGGTGGTGACCTCGGATCGGAGATCAACCTGCCGGCCTTGCCAAAGCATTACTGGAAGAGCATTCTAATCCGGTGCGAAGGGGTGTCAAGCAAGGCAGACGCCGCCCCGGCGGTAACCGACCCCTAGCCCTCTCCGCCGTGGATACGAAACCACAGGTGCCATGCGCGCACTACTGATGGCGATCATGGAACCTACCGCGGCGAGGGAGGACGAGTTCAACGACTGGTACGACCTCGAGCATCTGCCGCAGATGTCGAGCATCCCCGGCATCGACTCGGCGACGCGTTTCATAGCGGTTGAGGGGTGGCCGCGCTACCTGGCGGTGTACGACCTGGCCGAGTTCTCCGTCCTCCGCAGCCCGGCCTACCGGGAGCGGACGGGCTCGGGCTTCACGCCCTGGAGCCGTCGCAACCTGGCAGCCGTCCGGGGCTGGCAGCGCTCCACCTTCATCCGGCAGTCGCCGGGCGACTCCATCCTCCACGCCGATTGCCAGGCCCTGCTGGTCTGCCTGTTCCGCGGCACACCCGACCTTCGAGCGGCGGCCGAATCGATCGCCGGCGGTCCGGGAATCCTCCAGGCCAGGGCCTTCGGCCCCGGCGAGGAGTCCGGCGAGGGAGCGGCCCTGCTCGTAGAGTCCGGCGCCCTGGGATCGCTTCCGCCCTTGGGGGAGGTGGCCGCCTGCGCCGCCCTCGAGAGCCATGCCGCCCTCCTCCAGTTCTCAGCCGGCTATGTGCGCTACGGCCGCGGCAATCCCTTCGGAGCATTCCACGGGATCGAGTCGCACCGTGCCTGAGGACCGCGTAGCCGGCCCTGACAGGCTGGTGTCGGGGTCCGGCTGAGGATGCCCCTTCTTTACGCGGTCCGCTGCCGGTTCACGGGGGACGCCGGTGCTG
>CATPBP010000275.1 GCA_955652675.1 Candidatus Dormiibacterota bacterium | reverse complement strand
GCCGATGAAGGTGACGACAAAGGCGGCCGCCGCTGCCAGTGAGAGGCTCAGGCCGGCCAGTGTCGCCCCGATGGCGAGTATCGACTCGCCGAGAGCGATCAGGATGAACAGCTGGCAGCGCTCCGCGAGGTGGCCTCCCTCGATCGTCCACTCGGTGGTGCGGGATCGACCCAGGCCGGGCGTCGCGAAGCCGACGGCAGCGGCGGCGACGTCCACGCCGACGGCCGCCACCCAGAACCCCACACGAACCGTTCCGTGTCCTAGGCCGCCTGCCAGCCAGAGGACTCCGGCCAGGGCCCTCCAGGCCAGTATCCGCTGGAAGTTTCGACCGAGCTCCTGGCCGCCCAGGGCGATGACGACAAACAGCACCCGACCAACCTGGATCGCGGCGTAGGCGGCGGCGAAGACCAGGCCCCTATCGCTGAACGCAGCGGGCAGCGCCGCCGACATCACCAGGCTCGCCAGCATGACGGCGAGCAGCAGGATCCGCACCGCCAGATGGTCCGGATCGAACCAGTTAGTGACCCAGGCGGTGTCGATCCAGGCCCACCACACCGCGACCAGGAGCAGCAGTGTCTCGAAGGCGCCACCCAAAGTGAGATGGTGGCTCAGGTGAGTTGACAGCTGGGTAACGGCGAACACATAGACGAGATCGAAGAAGAGCTCGATGAAGGTGACCCGGCTGCCGCTGCCATCGCGCGATCGAAGCAGCCGCGTCGAGCGGGAGCTCACAACCGGCTTGAACTCGCACCGTCCGGTCGTGCGGTCATCGCCACCAGGGCACGCGCCCGACGCGAGCGACCTCGGCCACGGGGCCTTGCAGTTCCTCGGTCAGCTCGCTCAGGTGCTGGATCCACTCCTCTGCCGCGACGACGGCGATGGCCGACCGGCCGGTGCTCGGGTCCCGCCTCCACAGGCTCAAGCAGCGCAGCGCGGCCTGGCGTGGGTCACCGTCGCGGTGCGGGATGTCAGCCTCCGCCTCCACCGCGGTCTGGTCCAGCTGGTCGGCCAGACGCCTCAGCGCCGCCTGGCTGGCCTGTGTCTCTCCGCGCAGCGCCTCCGCCGCCTTCGGGCATCCATCGGCCCGGTATCCCATCTCGGCCACGACGTTCAGGATGTCGCCGATGAGCATGACTCGGGCCCCGGAGGCAAGCAGAAAAGCTGCAGTCTCGGGGTCGAGGTGTTTCGCCGCCCTCTCGTTCAGGAACTGCTCCAGGGCCTCGCTGGCCCGGTCTCGCGCGCGCACCGCGAGCAGCCGCGTATGCGCCGAGTCGTCGCTCGCCCCGCCTGCGACGAGCCGGCCGAAAGAACTGCCGACGAACACGGCGACGGACCTGTAGAAACCGGCCACCGAGCGTGAGAGCTCACGCCGGGCGCCTCGGGGCCAGAGAAGCAGGCTGACCATCAGGCTGATCGCCACGCCGATGGCGATGTCCTCGATCCGCGCCAGCCCCAGCCGCCAGCCGACTGGTGTGATGAGGTTGAAGAGGACGAGCACGTAGATCGTGAAGGCAGCCTGGCCAACCAGGAATCCGATGGCGTTAGGGGCGTAGGCGGCGAGGAAGATCGTCACCGGGAGCGCCACCCAGAGCAGCGGCGTGCTGGCCGCCACCGCCGTGAAAGCGGCGCCCACGGCGAAGCCGAGGAGCGTACCGAGCAGCGCCTCCAGGGTGGTCCGGCCGGTGGCCAGAGCGTTGCTGCGGAGAACGGACATGGTCCCCAGCACGACCCAGAAGGCGTGGTCCAGCTGAAGCAGCCTCGCAAGGAGCACGGCCAGGCTCAGCCCGATCCCGGCGCGCAGGGCGTTGTGCAGCACGCTGGAGTCGGGGGTGAGATGGGTGCGGAGGGTTCGGCCGACGCGCAAGAGCACCCGGCCGGGGCCGACGCCTGGTGTTCCCGCGGGCAGCCGCAGCTCGCTCTCCGGGTGGCCGCCGACCGCGGCAAGGGCGTTGCTGCCGACGGCCAGCGCCACGTAGGAGATGACCCTGAGGGGGTGGTCTGCGTCCAGCCCGTCGAGCACCTCCTCCGCCGGCCGGCCTGCGTGGAGCGCTCCAGCAGCCCAGTCGTCGAGCGCCCGGCGATGGGCGTCCCTGGCCTCGTTCAGGGTCCGCAGGTCCGGTGGGGGGCCGCCCGTGAGGACGTCCGCGCTGGAGCGCAAGGTCCGCAAGATCTCGGTTACGAGCCTGTCTCCCTCCGCTGTGCAGGGGCGATGACCTGAGGTGCGCCGGCCGTACAGCCCGCCCATGAACTCGAACATTCGCTCGAGGTCGGTCACCAACTCGACGAAGGCGCGATCGCGCCTGGTGGGGCCGGCTGGTCGCTTGGGGGCCGCGAAATAGTCACGTCTCAAGGCCTGGACCGCATCGCCGGCGGCGCGGCGGGCCTGCGTTATCTCCGCCTCTGGGGCGCCCTGCTGCTCGGCATGGAGCTGGCCGGCCAGGGCCTGGCTGGCTTCGGCCGCCTTCTGGCGTAGCTTGAGGCCCTCGAAGCGAGGCCAAAGCAGGGCGCTGGCCAGCGTCGAGACGGCGCCCGCCACCAGCCAGCCGGTCAGGCGGGGCCAGACCTGGTCAGGCGGCGCGGGTATGGAGACGGCGAGCACGAACGAGAGCAGGAGGGCCGGCTGGGCGGCCGCAGCGTAGCCGCCGAACACGCTGCTGAGCTGGATCGAGAAGGCCGCGACGAACATCGCCAGGGCGCCCAGCCAGGCGATAGGGGAGATGAGCGTGCCTAGCAGGACAAGGACTGCTCCGACCGCCGTCGTAACCAGGTAGGCCGCCGCGCGGGGCTTTCTCAGGCCGCCGAAATCCGCCATCACCATCAGCGCGAAGCAGCCGAAGGCGAGGAACGTGGTGAGCTGCGCGTTGCGGAGGACGATCTCGCTGAACGCGAACAGCGGCGGGATGACGAGGGCCACACGCGTGGCCCGGCGAAGGCTTGCTAGGCCAGGATCAGCGGGGCGCCAGCGAGCGGCCGCGGCGGCTGCCACGACCGGCGACCAGGCCCGAGTCTGCACCCGCCGAGGGTAGCTTGCGCGAAGGCCAGCCGCTCGCCTGACGGTGTTCACCTGCCGCCGCCGCCCCGGCGAGGGGCCGCGACCGGCGGTAGACGAGGCCGCCGATCCCGATCAGCAGCAGCCCGGCCAGGCCGGACAGGATCGGCATTCCCGTGCTCGCGAGTCCCGGGACACTGCCGTTGGCCGGGTTGAACAGCGTCTGGCAGCCGGCGATCAACGGTGCGAAGACCAGTTCCGGGCAGACCATGGGGATTCCTTGCCCGGTATCGGCGCTCGCGGGGTTCACAGAAGCCGAGAGCGAGGTGCCGAAGGCTGCCTCGCTCAGACCGGCGCTCAGTCCGCCGACGGTCTCACCGCCCGCAGGGATGCCGAGCGCCGCCACGGCGCCTGGGTTGGAGAGCGCGCCGGCGCCGCCGGACGTCGCGCCCGGGATGGCGATGCCGGCCGGGTCCAGCGCAGTTGAGGCGTAAGTTGAGCCGCCCCAACTGGGAAGGGCGCCTGTGGGGAGCGATACGCCAGCACCAGTCGGGGTGCTGACCGAACCGGGTGGGACGCCCCCGGCGGGGTCGCTCACAGTGGCCGAACCGGCCGGCGTGGTGACCGAGACGGAGGGGGTGCCGGCGCCCGTACCGACGGTAGCAGTGGCCCCTGTCCCGACGGGTGGCAGGCCGACCTGGGCGGAGACGGTTGGGGGCGTCACGGGCGCCACGGGCGTCACGGGGGCCACGGGCGTCACGGGCGGCGGCGGCACCGCTTGCGTAACTGGCTGCGGCAGCGCCTGCCGGACTGGCGGAGGCACGGCCGAGGGCACGGGCACGGCAGGGACCGCCACCGGCACAGGTGTCGGAACGGAGATGGCGGCCTGTGCCAGAACCGGCTGCAAGACCACACCGGAAGCCGCGCCGATCGCGGCAACGAGCACTCGCTTCAGGTAGCCAACCCGATGCCTTGAGTTCATGCTAGCTTTCCCAACCCTTCCTTGGATTCCCCAATGGGATGCCCGGCAGCCTCAATGCCACACAGGCGCTACCACTCTTTTTACCCTACGCGACACATTAAGTCCCTGGGCGATTGTCCCAAATCACCCCTTTTCCGTCTCTCCCCCGCGAAGTCGGTCCGCGAAGTCGGGGGAGTACTCGGCCGTGCCGGGGGAGGGGGTCCCCGACTTCGCGGGGGAGAGAGTCCTAGCTCACTTCTCGAACAGTGCCGAGAGAATCCTCGCGGTGCCCGGCGCCAGGTCGGTCCGCAGCCGGTAGTAGATCCAGATGCCCTGCTTGGTCGACTCCACCAGGCCGGCCGCCTTCAGCCTGGCCATGTGGTGGGAGATGGTCGGCTGGCTGAGCTCGAAGGTGGCCGTGAAGTCGCAGATACAGACCGGCGCCTGGGCCTCCCAGAGGGCGGCGACCATACTCAGCCGGGTCGGCTCCGCCAGCGCTTTGAGCACCTCCGCCGTGTCCCGAGCCCAAGCCTCGTCGGCCTGCACAAGCGTCGCGCAGCACGCGACACCTCGCTGGCGCACTGGAAGCTCGATCGTAGCCACGCGGTTCAGCCTAGCACGACCCATTGACAATTGTCGATGGATTGCGGCAGGATGACATCCATCGACAGCAATCGATGGTTCAGGAGGGACCTTAAATGGGCGAGATCAGAGAAGCCGTACGTGACCGCTACGCCAACAAAGCGAAGGCCTTTGGAGCCGACGCCGGGTGTTGCGGCAGCGACTGCTGCACCCCCGCGGCGGAGGAGACGATCAGCTGCGGGCAGGCGTACGAGACAGGTGAGCTGGCGGAGGTGGGGCTCGACCGCTCCATCAGCCTCGGCTGCGGCAACCCGCTGTTGCTGGCCGGCCTGGAGCCTGGGGAGACCGTCCTCGACCTGGGCAGCGGGGGAGGTCTGGACGTGCTTCTCTCGGCGAGGCGCGTCTCTCCCGGCGGCCATGCCTACGGGGTCGACATGACCGATGAGATGCTCGAGGTCGCGAACTCCAACCGGGCCGCCGCGGGCATCGACAATGCCACCTTCCTGAAGGGCACCATCGAAAATGTCCCGCTCCCCGACGGCTCGGTCGACGTCGTGATCTCCAACTGCGTCATCAATCTGGCCGAGGCCAAGGGGCCCGTGATCCGGGAAGCCTTCCGGGTCCTGAAGCCGGGCGGCCGTCTCGCCGTCTCCGACATGGTGGAGCTCAAGGAGCTGCCTTCTGCGATAAAGAAGGCTGTGGACGCCTGGGCGGGCTGCATTTCGGGGACCATCCCCGTGGCCACCTACAGCCGCCTCCTGCTGGAGGCCGGCTTCCAGGACGCCGAGATCGAGGTCACGCAGGAGCACGACGTCGAGGGCGTCGGGGGCGCCATCGCCAGCGCCGCCGTGCGCGGCAGGAAGCCCGCTTCCAGCGGGGAAGCCGGAGCGACCTGATGCATCGACCCCGCGTGCTCTTCGTCTGCGTCCACAACGCCGGGCGCAGCCAGATGGCGGCCGGCTTCCTGAAGAGCGTGGCCGGGGAGCGGGTCGATGTCGTCTCGGCCGGAAGCGAGCCGGCCGACGACCTGAATCCGGTGGCGGCGGAGGCGATGGCGGAAAGGGGTATCGACATCTCCTCCAACCGGCCCCGACTCTTGCAGGACTCGAACGTGGCCGAAGCCGACGTGGTGATCACGATGGGCTGCGGCGACGCCTGCCCCTTCTACCCAGGGAAGCGCTACGCGGACTGGGAGCTGGATGACCCGGCAGGCAGACCGCTGGCCGAGGTGCGAAGAATCCGCGACGAGATCGAGGAGCGGGTCAATCACCTGGTCTTGGAGCTGGCGCCGGCCTGAGCCTGGCCATGCCCGGCAGCGGGTTGGGCCGGGCGCGCGGCACCCGCGCCTGGGCCTCCAGTGTTCGCACCGTAATCCTGGTTCGAACGCAGCCCGGCTTTCCAGGCACCTACCCCCGCCGGACGGTCCGACGAGCTCTAGGACGCCCGCCTGTTCTCGGTATGGTTCTCGGCCTGCTGGAGGCGAGCCTTGAGTAGCTCATCCGCTGCCCGCTGCGCGCGCCGGACGGCGTCCGCGACCACCCGGTTGGACTGACCCTCAAGCCGGGCGACGAGCAGCATGTTGAGCGCCTCTTGGCGCGCTTGAATCAGCTCCGAGATCCCTCCGTCCTCACGCTCCTTGGTGCTCTCCATGGCGACAACTCACCGAAGCAGCCAGCGCCACTAGTTATACCTCTTATCAGCTGAGCCGTCCTGGCCGGCTGCTAGCCTCGGCCGCCTACCATTCGTCCTCGCCCGGGCCGCCGCCGGCTTCCGGACCGAAGTCGTCCATCCCGCCGCCGGCTTCCGGACCGAAGTCGTCCATCCCGCCGCCAAAATCGTCGTCCCCGTCGTCCCGCCCCCGGGTCGCGAAGGTCGACACCAGCCGGTGCAGGCGAGGCTGCCCGCAATGCGGGCAGGACGGATCGTCGGCATCGAATCGAGCCAGGAGGGCCGATGAGCGCTCCCCGCAGTTCTCGCATTGGTATTCGTAGATCGGCATCTTCTGTGTCCTCATAGGATTATCGCCGTGCTCGCCCTGGAGGTGATACGGAGCGCAGCGGAGCGGATGCGACCCCATCTGGAGACCACCCCCCTGCTCCCTCTCGGCAGCGGCCGCTGGTTGAAGCTGGAGCTTCTGCAGCCGACCGGGAGCTTCAAGGTTCGCGGCTTCTTCGCCGCCGCCCTCGCGCTGCCGCCCGAGCGCCTGAGCCGCGGGCTGCTGACCGTGAGCGCCGGTAACGCCGCCATGGCCTGCGCTTACGTGGCGCACCGGCTGGGCGTTCCCTGCCGGGTGCTGATGTTCGACACCGCGCCGCCCCTCAAGGTGGAGGGCGTTCAGCGCTGGGGCGGCCGGCCTCTGCAACTGCCGCGCCAGCAGGTTCTCGACTGGCTCGCGAGGCGGGGCTGGGAGGCCGAACCGGAGGCGTTCATCCACCCCTTCGCGGACCCGGTCCTGGAGGCCGGGCACGGAAGCGCCGGGCTGGAGATCGCCTCACAGCTGCCTGAGGTCGAGCGCGTGGTGGTGGCCGTGGGGGGCGGCGGCCTGGTGCACGGCATCGGCAGCGCCGTCAAAGGGCTGAAGCCGGGCGTGCAGGTGGTCGGCGTGCAGTCGGACGGCTACGAGCTCTGGCGGCCGACGTTCGAGTCCGGCGCTCCACCCGCCGGCCTTGTGCCGCACACGATCGCCGACGGCACGTCGGCACCCTACGACGCGACCATGCACGAGCGGCTCCGGGAGAGCGTGGATCTTTGGCTCACCGTCCCCGAGCCGCGGCTGCGGGCCGCCATCCCGGAGCTGGCGGCGCTCGCCAAGGTGGTCGCGGAGGGTGCCGGCGCGCTCTCCTTCGCTGCGCTCGAGCAGCTTGCACCGGGACCGCCCACCGTCGCCGTGATCAGCGGGGGCAACCTCGACCGAGAACTGCTCGGGGCCCTGCTCGCCGACTGAGAGCCGATCAGGACTGAGGGGTGGGGTGGTCTCGTGCCGCTTTACGCGCGGCTGTCCGCCCAGGCTGATTCCAGGGCCTGAGAGCAGACTTCGAGCGCGCGCTGAACGTCCCCGGCGTCCACGCCCAGGTGGGTGACGAACCGGATGCGCCCATCGGCGCCGGCGGCGCCCAGGACCTCTTGCTCGCGGCAGCGTGCGAGGAAGTCCTGCGCGTCCATGCCCTCGAGTTCGAAGTAGACGATGTTGGTCTGCACCCGATCCAGATCGAGGCGGACGCCGTGGATCTCGGCCAGCCCTTCGGCCAGGGTCCGCGCGTTCTGGTGATCATCGGCCAGGCGTTCGATCGAGTGGTCGAGAGCCCAGAGGCCCGCGGCGGCCAGCATCCCCGCCTCGCGCCAGCCGCCGCCCAGCGCCTTGCGCCATCGCCGCGCCCGGCCGATCACCTCCGCCGGTCCACAGAGCACGCTGCCGACCGGCGCCCCGAGGCCCTTGGAAACGCAGAAGGTCACCGTATCGGCCGTCGCCGCGATCTCCGCTGCCAGCACGTCCAGGGCGACGGCAGCGTTGAACAGTCGTGCACCGTCCATGTGCGTGGAGAGCCCCGACCGCCTGGCCGTTTCGGACACGGCGCGGAGCGCGTCCAGCGGCCAGACGACACCGCCCGCGCGGTTGTGCGTGTTCTCGACGCAGACGGCCGTGGTGGGCGGCTGATGGACGTCGTCGCGCGGGCGCAGGGCGGCCCGCACCTGGTCGGCCGTCATGATCCCCGCTTCGGTCGCCACCTGTCTGATCTGGACCCCCGCCAGCGCCGCCGCGCCAGCGCCCTCGTTCAAGAAGACGTGCGATTCGGCGTCGGCGATGATCTCGTCCCCGGAGCGGGAGAGCGAGAGGACGCCGAGCAGGTTCCCCATCGTGCCGCTCGCCACGAAGAGGGCGTCCTCCTTGCCGAGAAGCTCGGCCGCTCGTAGCTGCAGGCGGTTGACCGTGGGGTCCTCACCGAAGACGTCGTCGCCCAGCTCGGCGGCGGCCATCGCCGCACGCATGCCCTCGGTCGGCATGGTCAGCGTGTCAGAGCGCAGGTCGACCATGGCCACGACCTTATTCAAACGGTTTCCTACCCCGCAGGGCGAGGGAGGCCTTTTCCCGGCTAGCTTCCGGGCTCCCCGGAGGGCGGCGTAGAGCCGCCGGACCTGCGTGTGCGGGGCGTGCGGGGGCGACCCTCGCCGGAGGTGCGCTCGCGGCTCGTCCTCCGGCCGCCGCCCGTGGTGCTGCGGCCGCCGGAAGCATCGGCCGCCCTGCTCTCGCCGCTGCGGGTCGTTCGGGCTGACCGGGACCTGGTCGGCGCTGCCTTGGTGGCGCTCTTGGACCTGCTCGCGGCGGGCTTGGGGCTGCTCGACGGCCTCCGGGGCGGCCGCGCCGTCGTGGTTGCGGATGCGGAGCTGCCGCGGGCGGCGCCGATGAGCCGGTTCACCTGCCTGGTGAGGTCGTCGATCCTCCGCGTCAGCCGGTCCACGTCGGTCTGGCTGGCGGTCCGGTTGAGCCGGGTCTGGACCTGCTTGAGGCTCGCCTCGACGGCTTTCTGGCCGCGCTCCAGGCTCCGCTCGACCTGCTTCACCAGCTCGGGCGGCAGCCGTTTCTGCAGGTCTTTGACGGCGCCCTCAGCGGCGTGCCGAGCCTGGCCGACCAGGTTGGCGTCTTTACCCGATTTGCGGGTCGACGCGCGAGTGCGTGTGTTCGCCATGTCATCGCTCCTGTCTGTCATGAGTTCGCGCGCCATCAGATTAACGCAGCGCGTTATACTACGCGTCTATGGCCGCCGAGAGACATTTGATCAAGAAGTACGCAAACCGAAAGCTGTACGACACCCAAACCAGCCGGTACATCACCCTTGAAGGAATCTCGCGGCTCGTGCGCGACGGCCACGACATCGAGGTCGTCGACCGGGACTCGGGACGCGACCTTACGCCACTGGTCCTCTCGCAGATCGTGATGGGAGAGGAGAAGCGTGGAGACGACAACGGCGGCGAGGTGCTCCAGGACCGCGGGCAGGCACTGCTCGAGTACGTTCGCCGCACGCTGAGCGCGCCGGCCGCGCTGGTCAGCAGTGAGATGGGTCGCCGGCGTTCCGAATTCGAGGATCTCGTGGAGACGGCTGTCGCCCGGGCACTGGAGAAGCTGTCGATTCCGAGCCGCCGGGACATCGACGCACTCAGCGCGCGCATCGACGAGCTCGAGCGGCGCATCGAGCGGGCTCAGGGCGTCCGTCCTGTCCTGAAGCCGGCCACGACGTCCCGAAGAAGGGCGGCGGCAACCGCCCGATAGCCGGATCTGCAGTTCCGGTCGCAGCCGGCAGCGCTCATTGACGCGGGCTTTGACCCGCCCCGATCGTGCCTCGACGTCCGCTGCGTCATCCAACTGGGCCGGGATCTACGGCGCCCAGGCGCCCTTAGCCCGGGCTTGACAATTGGCCCTGGATTAACGAGGTAGTATTCCGGCGACGGGCCCGCGCGGGCCCGATTGAAGAGGGTGACCATGGCGGTCGAGCTCCAGTCGAAGTCGGCATTCGAAACCGCACAGAAGCGTTTCGACAGCGCCGCCGACGTGGTCGGGCTTGCAGACGACACCCGCCGCGTCCTTCGTGAACCGAAGCGGGAGCTCACAGTGCACTTCCCGGTCCGTCACGACGACGGCTCCGTGCACGTCTACACCGGCTACCGGGTTCAGCACAACATCAGCCGCGGGCCGGCCAAAGGCGGCCTGCGTTATTCACGCGGCCTGACCCTGGACACGGTCAAGGCCCTGGCCATGCTGATGACCTGGAAGTGCGCAGTGGTGGGGATTCCCTACGGCGGCGCCAAAGGCGGTGTTGCGGTCGATCCGAACGCGCTCAGCACCGCCGAGCTGGAGCACCTGACGCGCCGGTACGCAACCGAGATCGCGGTCCTGATAGGGCCCGAGAAGGACATCCCTGCGCCGGACCTGGGCACGACCCCGCAGGTCATGGCCTGGATCATGGACACCATCTCGATGCACTCCGGCCACTCGGTCACGGCCTCGGTGACCGGAAAGCCGGTCGACGTCGGCGGCTCGGAGGGGCGCCTGGAGGCCTCGGGCCGGGGCATCACCTACCTCACGCTGGAGGCGCTCAAGTACCTGCATGTAGAGGATGAGACGCCGACCGTCGCGGTGCAGGGTTTCGGTCACGTGGGGGCCTCCACCGTGCGGCTCCTGCACGAAGCCGGCCTTCGGATCGTCGCGGTGGGCGATTCGCGGGGGGCCGTCTACAACCCCAAGGGCCTCGACCTTCAGGCGCTCCACGAGCACCGGCGCTTCCGCGGCACTGTGGCGGGATTCAAGAAGGCCGAGGACGTCTCACGGGCGGAGCTTCTGGAGCTGCCCGTCACGGTGCTGGTGCCGGCCGCGGTGGAGCAGCAGATCCACGAGCACAACGCGAGCAGGATCCAGGCCCGCCTGATCACCGAAGCGGCCAACGCCGCGGTCACGCCGGAGGCCGACGCTCTCCTCAACGAGAAGGGGATCTTCGTGCTCCCGGACATCCTGGCCAACTCGGGGGGCGTGGTCGTCTCCTACTTCGAGTGGGTGCAGGATCTTCAGGCCTTCTTCTGGGAGGAGGAGGAGATCAACACCAAGCTGCACCACGTGATCACCCGGGCCTTCTACGAGGTCCTCCACACAAGCGTCAACAAGCGGGTGGACCTGCGCACAGCCGCCTACGCTCTGGCCGTCCAGCGCGTAGCCAACGCCAGCGTCGTTCGCGGCATCTACCCGTAGACGAATCGGGAAGGCTGGGAGACTAAGCGGTGTGCTGAGCGTCGACGGGGGTGCCGAGTAGGGCGGGGCTCTCCAGCTGTGCCGGCTCACCCTCGCCCGGCTCCTCCATGGTGTCGCAGGTTCGCGCCTGGCTGATCCAGTACTGGACGGTGGAGAAGCTGGGCGCCCCCATCAGGCCCACCGCCTCCACGATCCTTCTGTGCAGCTCGAGCGGTTCGCTCCGCTTGAGCTGCTTGAGGCCGGTGATGCCCATGCGCCTCACGATGGGCAGGTAGGGCTCCAGGCCGGAGATCTCGAGCATCGCGCACTGTCGGCCAAACTCCAGCAGGCGGTCTTCGCTGATCCCGGTCCTGGCCGAGAGCCGGTCCCGGTCGATCTCCAGCGTGGTGGCGTGGAGCAGCTGGTTGGTGTGCCGGATTCCCCTCGCCCGCAAGCGGCGGCAGTCCTCCGCTGAGATCCCACGCAGGTACTCGAGAGTCTTCATCGCCATCGGTGAGCTACCAGGATAAATGGGCCGCAGAGGCGGCTCATCAACTACTGCCCCTTGCGCCGGTGCGGGCATGCCCTATACGCTCCACGAGGCTGCACCGTCGGGTCGATATAATCAGAGCGCCCGCCCAACCAAAGGAGCACGCACACCTATCGCGACCACCGTCCGACCAGCTGAAACCGACCACGAGATCGGCATCGGCAGGCGAGCGCGCCGCGCTTACGGCTTCGACGAGATTGCGTTGGTGCCCGGCGGGGTGACGATCAACCCCGACGAGGTCGACATCTCCTTCAGCCTTGGCCAGCTCACGCTCCCGCTGCCGTTCTGGGGCGCCGCCATGGACGGCGTCGTGGACGTCGACTTCGCCATCGCCATGGGCCGCCTGGGCGGCCTCGCGGTCTTGAACCTGGACGGCATCCAGACCCGCTACGAGGATCCTGCGCCAGTCATCCGCCGGATCGCCGAGGCGGAGCGCGGGGAGGTCAACCAGGTGCTCAAGGACGCCTACCGGGAGCCTGTCCAGGGACGCCTGATCGAGCAGCGGATACGTCAGATCAAGGCGGCGGGCGTGCCCTGCGCGGTGTCCACGGTGCCGGCCCACGCCGAGCAGCGTGCCGAGCTGATCGAGGAGGCGGGGGCCGATGTGCTCGTCGTCCAGGGGACGGTGCTCACCGCCCGCCACCATTCCAGCGCCTACCACCAGCTCTCTTTCTCTGAGCTCTGTCGGAGCCTGACCATCCCGGTGGTGGTCGGGAACTGCGTCAGCTACGAGACGGCGCTGGAGCTGATGGAGACGGGCGTCGCCGGGATCCTGGTCGGTGTCGGGCCGGGCGCGGCCTGCACGACGCGGGGCGTGCTCGGCGTGGGCGTTCCCCAGGTCACCGCCACTGTCGACGTGGCGGCCGCTCGCGAGGAGCACTACGCCCGCAGTGGGCGGCGGGTGGCCGTGATAACCGACGGCGGTATGAGGATCGGCGCCGACGTCTGCAAGGCGTTCGCTTCGGGGGCGGACGCCGTGATGATCGGCTCGCCGCTGGCCGCCTCCGCCGAGTCGGCCTCCGGTGGCTTCAACTGGGGCATGGCCACGCCGGATCCCAACCTGCCGCGGGGAACCCGCATCGAGGTAGGCGTCAAGGCCGCTCTGGCCGAGATCCTCCGCGGGCCGGCGAGGGTGGACGATGGCACCCAGAACTTCGCGGGTGCGCTGCGCAGCGCCCTCGGCGTTTGCGGCGCGCCCGACCTTGGCGAGTTTCAGAGCGTCGAAATGGTGGTCGCGCCGGCGATCACAAGCGAGGGCAAGGTCCTGCAGCGGAGCCAGTCGGTGGGGATGGGCAAATGAAGCCTCGGGGAAGAGCCGGCAGGAGGAAGGGCTGAGCGGGACTGCCTTCGCCGAAGGTGAGGCGGCCCCGGTTGCCGAGGTCGTGCTGCGTCGTGAGGTGGTGCTCGTCCTTGACTTCGGCTCCCAGACCTCGCAGCTGATCGCCAGGCGCATCCGGGAGGCGCGCGTCTACTGCGAGCTGGTCCCCGGCACCACTCCCTGGCCTGAGCTGGAAGCGCGACACCCGGCTGCCCTGGTGCTGAGCGGCGGCCCGGCCAGCGTCTACGACGCGGGCGCGCCGCAGGTGGATCCGCGGGCGCTGCGGGCCGGCATCCCCGTGCTGGGGATCTGCTATGGCATGCAGCTCATCGCGCATCACCTTGGAGGCGAGGTGGCCCCGGCCAGCAGCCGCGAATACGGGCCGGCCATCCTGAACGTCGCCGACACCGGGGGCCTCTTCGACGACCTGCCCGGGGAGCTGGCGGTTTGGATGAGCCACGGCGACCACGTGCTCCGCCTGCCGCCCGGCTTCCACGCCCTGGGCAGCAGCGGCAACTCACCGGTGGCGGCCTTCAGCGACGGCGCGGGGATACTGGGCATCCAGTTCCATCCCGAGGTCCAGCACACGCCGCAGGGTCGCGAGGTGCTGCGCAACTTCCTCTATCGGGTCTGCGGCTGCCAGGGGGGCTGGACGCCCGGCTCTTTCATTCGGGAGGCGGTCGACCAGATCCGCTCCAGCGTGGGCCAGGGCAGGGTCATCTGCGCCCTCAGCGGGGGGGTCGACTCGGCAGTCGCCGCCACCCTGGTCGACCGGGCGATCGGCGACCAGCTCACCTGCGTCTTCGTGAACAACGGCCTCCTCCGCCGGGAGGAGCCCGAGCGGGTGCTCGACGTGCTCCACGGCAACCTGGACCTGAACCTCCGCTACGTCGACGCCAGTGCGCGCTTCCTCCGGGGCCTGCAGGGCGTCGTCGATCCGGAGGAGAAGCGGCGTGTGGTCGGCCGTGAGTTCATCAGCGTCTTCGAGGAAGAGGCGCGCACTCTGGGCGAGATCGACTTCCTGGCTCAGGGCACGCTCTATCCCGACGTCATCGAGTCGACGGCCCACGACACCGCCGCCACCGCGGCCCGCATCAAGACGCACCACAACGTCGGTGGCCTGCCGCCCGGCCTCCGCTTCCAGCTCATCGAGCCTCTGCGATACCTGTTCAAGGACGAGGTGCGCGCCGTCGGCATCGAGTTGGGAATGCCGGAGGACATGGTCTACCGGCAGCCCTTCCCAGGCCCCGGCCTCTCCGTGCGCTGCCTGGGCGAGGTGACCGCCGAGCGCCTGGAGATCCTCCGCGGCGCCGACTGGGTGGTCGTCGACGAGATCAAGAAGAACGGGCTCTACCGGCAGGTCTGGCAGTCGTTCGCGGTCCTCACGCCGCTGCAGACGGTGGGCGTGATGGGCGACTTCCGGACCTACGCCAACGTGGTGGCGGTCCGAGTGGTGACGTCCGAGGACGCCATGACTGCCGACTGGGCGCGACTGCCCCACGAGGTGCTCGGCCGCATCTCGAACCGGATCGTGAACGAGGTTCCGGGGGTCAACCGGGTGGTCTACGACATCACCAGCAAGCCGCCCGGCACGATCGAGTGGGAGTAGGTCCCGCCCCATCCGGCGCATAGCCTCCGGATCGACGCTAGCCTGATAGCTGGATGACCTCTGCGAGCCGGCGCTTTTTCAGGCGGCTGCCGCGTCCGGTTAAGCGGCTCTGGTACGCCATCCTGGTCGTCACCGGCGTGGAGCTGGCGCTGCTGGCCGGCACGCTGTTCCTGGCCCCCAGCTGGAGCTGGCTCCCACTCGAGATCTTCTCCGTGTCCGCCTGGCCCATCGGCGTCGGACTGCTCCTGGTGCTCGCGGTGGGCAGCTTCACCAGCCGGCGGCCCGAGGCGGCGGCCGGCCCGGAGCCCGAGGGGCCCAATGAGCCGGACCAACCGGCTGAGCGCGCCCGGCCGGCCGATCGGGAGGAGGGCGGTTACGAGGTGGTGGCCGCCCGGCAGGCGGCCCGGCTCCTGGCCGGGGCAGCGCGGCGCCCCCAGGGCCAGGCCGCCCTGCGCCGCACG
>CATPBP010000274.1 GCA_955652675.1 Candidatus Dormiibacterota bacterium | reverse complement strand
GACGCCGACGGTGAGGGCGTGATGCATGTTCGCAACGCGCCTTCGCCTGCTGCGACCTCGTCGCTGGCCATCGGCCGGCTGGTCGCCGACACCGCAGACGAAGCTCTCGGCTTCAGCCTTGCCGGCCATCCCCTGTCTGCCCCTTCCCGCAAGGGGCAGGGAACTGCAGAAGCTGGCATAGGAGGCTGATCGGCAGCCCGATCACGGTCTGAGGGTCGCCCCCCAGGTCGGCGACGAAGCCCGCAGCGCCTCCCTGAAGAGCGTAGGCGCCCGCTTTGTCGAGCGGCTCATCGGTTGCCGCGTACGCCTCGATCACTCCTGCTGGCAGGGCCCGGAAGGTCACCCGGGCGCGATCGTGGCTGGAGCGCAGTCCACGCGCGTCGTTCACTGCCACGGCCGTTATGACGTCGTGGCTGCGGTCAGAGAGGCGGTGGAGCATCGACGCGGCCTCCTCGTGATCGCGCGGCTTGCCCAGGACTTCTCCGTCCAGGACGACGATCGTGTCGGCTCCCACCACCACCTCGCCCTCCACGCCGGCCGCCTTGGCGCGTGCCAGCTCTTCCGCGTACCGAGCCGGGTCGCCACCTCCGTAGGGCCATTCCTCGATCGCCGTCGCCCTGGTCGTGAAGGCGAACCCCGCGGCGCGAAGGAGATCAGCGCGCCGCGGGGAGGCCGAGGCTAGGACGAGCGAGCCGACCGGCTCCGCAGGCCCCAGTTGAGCGCGACGTTGACAGCTGCGGCTACCACGAAGCCCACGATGAAGGTCAGGTCGCCGAGCGCGGGGTTGTTCGACGGGACTGGACCGATGAAGAAGGTCGGCTGATTCCAGAACGGGATCCCGACCACGATTCCGGCGAGAAACGCCACCAGGCCGCGCCAGGGTTGATAGTGCGGATCGAAGAACGTCCCTTCGCGGATCTGCCCGCGCCGCAGCCAGTAGTCGGTGAGTACCACCCCGAGGAACGGCGAGATCCAGTAGCTGATGAGGAGCAGGAATGCGTCGTACTTGCCTCCCGGGCCCACCTGGGCCTGGAAGAGGATCCCGATCAGCAGACCGATCACACCCGCTGCCACGGCGACGATCGCCCGCCTCTGTTTGAAGGGCAGCTTGATGTTCAGCGTCAAAAAGGAAAGCGCGCCGCTGTAGATGTTGATCACGTTCGCCGCCACGGCTCCGAGAGCGATGCCCAGGCTGGCAAGGACCGCCAGCCAGACCGGCAGCGCGAAGGAGAACTGTGCCGTGGGATTGTCGTTCGGCCCCCACCTGGTCCCGGCCACGGTGGCCAGCGCGGCTCCCATGATCTCCAGCACCGTGCAGGACACGAAGACTCCGAGCCCCGCCGCCAGGCCGGTGCGCAGGCGGCTCACCGTTCGCGGCAGGTAGCGCGTGTAGTCGGAGGCATAGGGGTTCCAGCCGATCGCGTAGCTGTAGGAGGCCATGGCGCCGAGAATGAAGGCGCCGCCTTCCCCCAGCGGTCCGTTGACCTTGGGGTTGAGCGGCTGACCCGGATTGGTCTTGGTCAGGATGAAGACGAGGCAGAGGGCGAAGACGATCGTCAGGTAGGGGAAGGCGTATCGCTCGAAGGTGTGCGCCATGTTGTAGCCGAAGAAGGCCACGGCGACCTGGGCCACCACGATGATGCCGAAAGCCAGTCCAAAGGGAAGCGCAGGCAGCTTCAGAAGAGAGAAGAGCGTCTGGAGGGCGAAAGCGCCGCTGACGCTGTTCACGATGAACCAGCCGATGCTGGCCGTGACGCTCTGCAGGCCGGCGGGAATCAGGTTGCCCCAATAGCCGAACGCGGAGCGGCTCTCGACCAGCTGCGGCACGCCGAACTTCGGGCCCCAGGAAGAGAGCACTCCGTGGGTGAGCGACCCGAGAGCCGTCCCAACCACGACCGCGGCCACGCCGGTCCAGAAGCTGCCGCCCAGCAGTGCGACCGGGATCACTCCGACGAAGATCGTGGCGAACTCCAGGTTGGGCGACATCCAGGTCCAGAACAGGTCGAGGGGACGCCCGTGACGCTCGCTGTCCGGGATGTACTCGATGCCTCCCGGCTCCACCGCGGCGACCCTTTCGCCGTACTCGCCTTCCCGTATGGGAACGTCGGTGCCGACCTCGTCAGCTACGGCCATCCGGCTCCTCCTTTGAAAGTGACGGAGTCAACCGCCGGCGCCAGTATGCCATGAGGGTGAGCAAGCCCGGCACGGGCTGGAATACCGAGGCCGGAGAGGGCGGAGTCGGACGTACCGTCCAGAAAAAGGCCGCCATGGTGGCGCACCGGTTTCGGTTCCTTTCTAGACTTGCCGGGTGCTGGATCTCCTTCTCACCGGAGCCAGGTTGGCGGGATCGGGAGAGGTGCGGGACCTGGGAGTGCGCGACGGTGTCCTGGTCAGCCCGGAGCCCGAGGCTCGCGAGGTTATCGCGCTCGGCGGCGCCCTCGTCACACCTCCGCTGGTGGAGCCGCACATCCATCTCGACGCCGTGCTCACCGAGGGGCAGCCGAGGCCGAATCTGAGCGGCTCTCTCTTCGAGGGCATCGCAATCTGGGGGGAGCGCGTCAAGAGCCTCACAATCGAGGACGTCAAGGCTCGCGTGCGCCAGGTGCTTCGCTGGCAGCTGGCCAACGGCGTGCAGCATGTTCGCAGCCACGTCGACGTCTGCGATCCCCACCTGCGAGCGCTCCGCGCGCTCGTCCAGCTCCGGGAGGAGATCGGCGACCAGATCGGCCTCCAGCTGGTCGCGTTCCCGCAGCAGGGGGTTCTCTCCTTCCCGGGCGGTCAGGAGCTGATGCGCAGGGCAGTGGCCCTGGGGGCGGACGTGATCGGCGGGATACCCCACTTCGAGCTGACTCGCGAGATGGGCGTGGACTCGGTCAAGTTCGCCTTCGCCCTGGCCGCGGAGCACGGCCTGCGCGTCGACATCCACTGTGACGAGACGGACGACGACCACTCCCGCTTCGTCGAGGTGATGGCCGCCGAGACCCTGCGCCTCGGTCTCGAGGGCCGTGTCACCGCGAGCCATACGACCGCTATGCACTCTTACAACAACGCCTACGCCTACCGCGTGATCAACAACGTCGCCCGCGCGCGGATGCACATGGTCACCAATCCGCTGGACAACTCGGTCCTGCAGGGGCGCTTCGACTCCTACCCGGTGCGTCGCGGGCACACCAGGATCAAGGAGCTGATGGCTGCGGGCGTGAACGTCTGCATCGGCCACGACTCCGTCATGGACCCCTGGTATCCGCTGGGCTACGGCGATCCCCTGCAGGCGGCTTTCGTCCTCGCCCACTACGGCCACATGTCCGGTGCCGAGGAGCTCAAGAGGCTGCTGGAGATGATCACCGTCAACCCGGCCCGGGCACTGGGCCTCCCGGACTACGGGCTCGAAACGGGTGGCCCGGCGTCCCTGGTGGTGTACGACGCGCCGGGGGAGGTCGACGCCGTCCGCTTGATTCCCCGCCGCCGGCTGGTGCTCCGCCGGGGCCGCGTGGTCGCCCGGACCGAGCCGGCGCGGACGACGGTGATCTGGGACGGCCGGGAGGAGCCGGTGGACTTCCTTCCAGTTCATGGCTCGCCCGCCTCCGGCGGCTGAACAGAGACCACCACAAGGACGACGCATCCCCTGGCGCGAAGCACGGCGATGCCGCTCCCGGATCCGGTCGGGGACCCCGAGCCGAGGGCCACCTGCAGCGCTCTGTGGACCGCCCCGAGCTCCGCCTCCAAGGCCCTGGCGATCCCCAGCTGCTCCTCGCTGCTGAAGCTGTCCAGCTCGAACCTGGCGTCCGGAGTGAACTCGACCGGCATGGCCGATCGAGCATATGTTCGATGGCCTCACCGCCAAAGAGTGCCTGTTAAGAGGAGTGCGGCTAGTGGGGCCGAGCGCGCTCAGCCCTCCGGCGGTGACGCTCGAGCCGCATCACGCGCTCCTCGACATCGCGTTTCACGACTTCCAGCGGAATGGTGCGTCCGTTGACGTAGTCCACCATGCCCTTGACGACCCGTCGCCACTCCTCCTCAGTGAGGAGAGGGCCGTCCCCGGGCGCGCCGCTTTCTCCCGCGTCTGGGAAAGGAACCGCCTTGCCCATATGGTCAGCCTAGCGCCGGCGACTGCCGAGGGGGGCGCGCATGGAGTACCTTGCCACGAAGTGGCGCCACGGATAGCCGTAGTCCCCGGGGACGGGGTGGGGCGCGAGGTCGTGCCCGAGGGCATCAAGGTGATCCGCGCGCTGGGACTCTCATTCGATTTCGAGGAGCTGCCCTGGGGATGCGAGCACTACGAGCGGACTGGGCGGATGATGCCGGAGTACGCCCTGTCCACCCTGGCTGGCTATGACGCGATCTACCTGGGCGCCATCGGCTGGCCGACCGTGCCCGATCACATCAGTCTGTGGGAGTGCCTTCTCCCCATCCGCAAGACCTTCGAGCAGTACGTCAACCTGCGGCCGGTCCGGCTCCTGCCAGGCATCCGCTGTCCCCTCGCCGGCCGGGGGCCGGCTGACATCGACATGCTCTTCGTGCGTGAGAACACCGAGGGTGAGTATTCGGGGACGGGGGGCCGCGTCCACGTCGGGACGGAGGCGGAGCTGGCCGTCGAGGTGCCGGTCTTCACGCGAAGGGCGATCGAACGCTGCGCCCGCTACGCCTTCGGCCGGGCCCAGGAGCGCAGCGGCCGGCTCGTCAGCGTCACCAAGTCCAACGCCAGCCGCTGCTCCTACGTGCTCTGGGACGAGGTCGTGGGCGGGGTGGCCCGAGACTACCCCGAGGTTCAGGTCGAGCGGGTGCACGTCGACGCCATGGCGGCTCGGATGGTCCTCAGACCGGACACCATCGACGTGGTAGTCGCCTCCAACCTCTTCGCCGACATCCTCACCGACCTCGGCGCCGCCCTCCAGGGCAGCCTGGGACTGGCGGCCAGCGGCAACCTGAGCCTCGGCGGGGCCGGTCCATCCATGTTCGAGCCGGTCCACGGCTCGGCCCCCGACATCGCCGGTCAGGGTCGCGCCAACCCGGTCGGGGCGGTCTGGGCCGGCGCGCTCATGCTGCGCCATCTCGGGTACGACGCCGAAGCCGGCCGCGTCGAGCACGCAATCGAGACGGTCTGCGCGGAGGGCCGGGTGCTGACGGGCGACCTGGGCGGCACCGCCACCACGGCCGAGGTCGGCGACGCGCTGGTTGGAGCACTCCGGTGACGCCACCCGCGCAGGGGCCGCGTCCGCTCGCAGGCCAGGGATCGCCCTGGGGCATCGAATGGGCGGGCAGCCTGGTCGAGGAGTGGATCGAGAGTGAGACGCTGAAGGACAACCAGCTCGGAGACCCGTGGCGCCGGCCGATCTGGGTCTACCTTCCGCCCGGCTACGACACGGAGCCTTCGCGGCGCTATCCGGTGATCTACCAGATCCAGGGCATGACCGGACAGCTCGACATGTGGAAGAACCGCAGCCCCTTTCGCCGGACCTTCCCCGAGCTGCTCGACGAGCTCTTCGCGTCGGGTGAGACACCGCCTTGCCTGGTGGTCTTCGTGGACTGCTGGACGTCGTATGGAGGCAGCCAGTTCCTCGACTCCCCGGGCACCGGCCGCTATCACACCTACCTCTGCGAGGAGGTGGTGCCCTGGATCGACCAGCGCTTCCGGACCCTTGCCGGGCGTGAGCACCGCGGCATCGCGGGCAAGTCCAGCGGTGGATACGGCGCCATGGTCACTCCCATGCTGCGTCCGGATCTCTTCGGGGGCCTCGCCACCCACGCCGGAGATGCTCTCTTCGAGCTCTGCTACCTGCCGGATTTTCGCCAGGTCGTGCGATTGCTGCGAGATATGTACGGCGGCTCCTGGGAGCGCTTCTGGCAGGATTTCCGCTCCCGGCCGCCCTCTTCGAGACCCGGCGACGACGTCCTGGTGAACCTGTACGCGATGGCAGCGTGCTATTCGGCAGAGCCCGACGGTACGGTCCTTCACCCGTATGACATGGATACCGGCCGCATCGTCCCCGATGTCTGGGAGCGCTGGCTCGAGTGGGACCCGGTACGCATGGCGTCGTGGCGCGGCCCGGAGCTGCGCTCCATGCGTGCCATCTACATCGACGCCGGGAAGCGAGACGAGTTCTACCTCGACATGGGGGCGGTCGCCTTCCACCGTGAGCTGGAGAAGGTCGGCGCCAAGAAGGTCTTCTTCGAGCTCTTCGACGACCTGCACGGCGGCATCGAATACCGCTATCCCATCGCTACGAGGTTTCTGGCGGAGCGTCTGTCCCCCTGAGGCTCCGGCCTGCTCTTGGGGCCGGAGCCTAGGGCTTCGGACGGCTTTTTCGGTTGGAGGCTAGGGCTCCTCCACCACCAGTGGATCGTCCGTGTCCGAGGCCGTGCCTCGCAGCTCCGGGCCGGTCGTCTCGAAGTCACCAAGCTCCGAATCCGAGTCCGGGTCAACCAGCCTGCCGGACCTGACCGCCTGCCTCAGCAGCTGCGCATAGACCCTCTCCGCCTCGTCCCCGGTCTCGTATTCCCAGAACTCGGCGTCCGCAAGGTCCAGGCCCCCGGTTTCGTCCACCCCGTGGCGGAATACGTAGCTCCGGTCGTTCAGTTTGTCGGTGAAGAGGGAGAGGAACTGGCTGCCGGTCAACTCGGCGCGGCGGTCCGCCTCTTCGTTGTTCTCAAGCTCCCAGAGCTGGGTTGCGATCTGCTGCTCACTCATCTCCATGGCAATTAACATTACGAATCCTGTTTCCAAGCGGCTGCCTGTCGAACTAATGTTTGCGCATGGCTAGCGCCCTCGAACTCTTCTCGGCCCCGGCCCGGGAGTGGTTTGCCGATTCCTTCGCCTCCCCGACCGAGGTCCAGGAGCGGGGATGGCGGGCGGTGGCGTCGGGTCGCCACACCCTGATGACCGCTCCCACCGGGAGCGGCAAGACGCTGGCCGCCTTCTTCTGGTGCCTCGACCGCCTCGCGGCCGAACCCCCTCCCCCGGCCGGCGAGCGCTGCCGCGTGCTCTACATCTCCCCACTGAAGGCCCTGGCGGTGGACGTGGAGAGAAACCTTCGCGCCCCGCTGACGGGATTGCGCCACCAGGCGGAGCAGCTCGGCCTGCCGCCGCCCGACCTGTCCACCGTCATCCGCAGCGGCGACACCCCGGCGGATGAGCGGCGGCGGATGGAGCGGACCCCGCCCGACATCCTCATCACCACCCCGGAGTCGCTGTACCTGCTGCTCACGAGCGCAGCCAGGCGGATCCTGAAGAGCGTCCGCTGGGTGATCGTGGACGAGATCCACTCGGTTGCCGCGACCAAGCGGGGCGCCCACCTGGCGATCAGCCTCGAGCGGCTCTGTGCATTGACCGAGACCGAACCACAGCGGATCGGCCTCTCCGCGACACAGCGCCCGCTGGAAGAGGTCGGCAGGTTCCTCGGCGGCACGGGGCGGGAGGTGGAGATCGTCGACGCCGGCCGCCAGAAGACGATGGAGATCCGCGTCGAGGTTCCGGTCGAGGACATGGCCAACCTGGACCGCGGCGCGCCGGAGCCGCCATCCGGCGGTCCCACGGCGTCCTGGGTGGCGGAGCTGCCAGCTCCCCGCCGGTCGATCTGGCCGGCGATCTATCCCCGCCTCCTGGAGCTGATCCAGGAGCACCGCTCGACAATCGTGTTCGTCAATTCAAGGCGTCTCGCCGAACGGCTGGCGGCGCGGCTCAATGAGCTTGCCGGGGAGGAGTTGGTGCTCGCCCACCACGGCTCCATCGCCCGCGAGCAGCGGATGCTGATCGAGGACCGGCTGAAGGCGGGCCTGCTGCGAGGGCTCGTGGCCACTTCTTCTCTGGAGCTCGGGATCGACATGGGGGCCGTCGACCAGGTCGTGCAGGTCGAGTCTCCGCCCAGCGTCGCCACCGGCATTCAGCGGGTGGGGCGAGCCGGCCACTCCGTGGGTGAGATCTCGCGCGGCACGATCCTGCCCAAGTTCCGCGGCGACCTCCTGGAGACGGCGGCCGTCGTCGAACGCATGCTGGCCGGTCAGATCGAGACGACCGTGGTGCCGGTCAATCCCCTCGACGTGGTCGCCCAGCAAATCGTCGCCATGGTGGCTCTGGACGAGTGGCGGGTGGAGGATATGGCCGTCCTGATCCGCCGCGCGCACCCCTTCCGCGACCTGGGTCAGCGCTCCTTCGAAGCCGTGCTCGACATGTTGAGCGGCCGCTATCCCTCAGAGGAGTTCGCGGAGCTTCGTCCCCGGATCGTCTGGGACCGGCTGAAGGGCACGGTGCGCGGCCGCGCTGGCAGTCACCGCCTCGCCGTCACCAACCCGGGAACCATCCCCGATCGCGGTCTGTACACGGTCAACCTGCTCGAGGACGGCCGCCGCGTGGGCGAGCTCGACGAGGAGATGGTCTTCGAAACCCGGCCCGGGGACACCTTCGTCCTCGGCGCTTCGACCTGGAGGGTGGCGGACATCACCCCTTCCCAGGTCCTCGTGACCCCGGCGCCCGGGGAACCGGGCAAGATCTCCTTCTGGCACGGCGACTCGCTCTCGCGGCCCGCCGAGCTCGGCCGCGGCCTAGGTGAGTTGACACGGCAGCTCCGCTCGCTGCCTCCGGCGGACGCGGAGCGCCGGCTCCGAGAGCGCTCAGGGTTCGACGGGCGTGCCGCGCGCAACCTGCTGGCCTATCTCGAGGACCAGGCAGCGGCGACAGGGGCGGTCCCGGATGACCGCACGATCGTGATCGAGCGCTTCCGAGACGAGGTGGGAGACTGGCGCGTCTGCATCCTCACGCCCTTCGGCGGGCGCGTGCACTCTCCCTGGGCGCTGGCGCTGCAGGCCCGGCTCTCGGAGAAGCTCGGCATCGAGGTCCAGTCCATGTACACCGACGACGGTCTGGCGCTCAGGCTCCCGGACGCGGACAGGCCCCTCGAGAGCGAGGAGCTGATGCTCGAACCCGAGGAGATCTCCGACCTGGTAAGCGCCCAGCTATCCGGCTCTGCCATGTTCGCCACCCACTTTCGCGAGAACGCGGCCCGCGCGCTTTTGCTGCCCAGGCGCCGGCCCGGACAGCGCTCGCCGCTCTGGCAGCAGCGACAGCGGTCCGCGGATCTTCTCAAGGTCGCCGGCGGCTACGAGGACTTTCCGATCCTGGCCGAGACCTTTCGCGAGTGCCTGGTCGACGTCTTCGATCTCCCGACCCTTCGAGAGGTGCTGGCGGGCGTGCGCTCCCGGCAGATCCGGGTCGTCGCCGTTGACACCGACCGCGCATCTCCATTCGCCGCCTCCCTTCTCTTCGACTACGTCGGACAGTTCCTCTACGAAGGCGACGCGCCGCTCGCCGAGCGCCGGGCGCAGGCGCTCACGCTGGATCGTGAGCTGCTCTCGGAGCTGCTCGGCTCCGAGGAGCTCCGGGAGCTCCTCGACGCGGACGCCGTGGGCGACCTCGAGCTCGAGCTGCAGGGCCTGAAGCCGGAGCGCTGGCCCCGGGACCCGGACGAGGCCCACGACCTTCTGGCTCGGCTCGGGGACCTTTCGGCCGAGGAACTGACGGCGCGCGGCGTCCGCCCGGACTGGCTGGCCGCGCTCAACGCCGAGCGCAGAGTCTCCAGCGTGCGCATCAAGCGCAGCGAGCGGTGGATCGTGGCAGAGGATGCCGGGCGATATCGCGACGCGCTGGGTGTGGCGCCTCCGGCCGGCTTGCCAGACGCCTTCCTGGAGCCGGTCCCCGAGGCGCTCGAGTCGCTGCTCCGTCGCTGGGCGCGTACGCACGTCCCGTTCCTGGCCGCCGATCCGGCGCTGCGTTGGAGCCTCACGCCAGAGCGGGTGGAGGCAATTTTGCGCCGGCTGGTCCGGCGTGGCGAGCTCGTCGAGGGCAGCTTCAGGCAGGGTGTCGCGCAGCGCGAGTACTGCCATCCCGATGTGTTGCGGAGCCTTCGCCGCCGCTCCCTGGCGGCGCTGAGACGCGAGGCCGAACCGGTGACCCCCGAGGTGCTGGGCCGCTTCCTGCCCGCCTGGCACGGGATCGGCATCCAGACCGGAGCCCAGCCGGCCGGGCTGGGGGAGGGTTCGCCGCCTGGGGAGGGCCGCGGCGAGCATGCCTCGATCCGGGGCGTCGACCGGCTCCTGGAATGCGTCTTCGCGCTCCAGGGTCTGGCCCTGCCGGCTTCGGTGATAGAGCGGGACGTCCTTCGCTCCAGGGTGACCGGATACCGGCCAGCCCTCCTTGACGAGCTCATCTCGATGGGTGAGGTGGTCTGGGTCGGCCGCGGCCCGCTCGGGCCTGGTGACGGCCGGGTCGCGCTGTATCTGCGCGGTGACGCGCCCCGGCTCCTCACAGAGCCCCTGGAGCCCCCGGCTGGGGAGCTGCACCAGAGACTCCGGAAGCATCTCGAACGGCGCGGCGCCAGCTTCTTCCGCGATCTCTACAACGCGGCAGGCGGCGGCGACCAGGACGCCATCCTGGACGCCCTCTGGGACATGGTCTGGGCGGGGGAGGTAACCAACGACACCTTCGCCCCGCTCCGGCTGATGGGGTCGGCCTCGCGGCGGGCTGGGTCCGGCCGCCGGCCGCAGATGCTTCGCCTCAACCAGCCCCGCACTTCGGGACGCTGGTCTCTGGTCGCCGATCTGATGGAATCCCCTCCCTCGCCTACTGAGCGGCTCTACGCGCAGGCGGGGACGCTGCTCCAGCGTCATGGCGTTCTCACCCGGGAGTCGGTCTTGAGCGAGGGCTGGTCGGGCGGCTTCGCCTCCCTCTACCCGGTGCTGAGGGCCATGGAGGAGGCGGGCAAGATCCGCCGGGGATATTTCGTCGAGGGGCTCGGGGGCTCGCAGTTCGCCCTACCTGGGGCTGTGGACCGGCTGCGCGCGATGCGGGAGCCGGACGGGCGGGTGCTCGCCCTGGCGGCTACCGATCCCGCCAATCCCTACGGGGCCGTGGTCGCCTGGCCGGACGGTGACGGCCGGATGGCGAGGGCCGCGGGGGCGTTCGTGGTCCTCGACTCCGGCGAGCTCCGTCTCTACCTGGAGCGGGGTGGGCGTTCGCTCCTGACGCGAGGAGACGTTCACCCGGGCCACCTCCAGGCCCTGGTCGCGGCCGTCACCCGCGCCGGAAAGGTCGAGATCCAGAAGGTGGACGGCACCCCGACCCGGCAGTCTCGGCTCGCCCCCATCCTGACTGAAGCAGGGTTCGGCGTAAGCCCGCGGGGCATGGTGGTGTGGCCGCGGAGTGCCTGAGGGCGACACGATTTGGCGATCGGCCGCGACCCTTCGGGAGCATCTGAGCGGGCGGATCCTGACGGAAGCCCATCCTGAAGCCCTCCATCGCCTCCGGGGCAGAACCCTGGAGGGCGTGGAGCCGGTCGGGAAGCACCTGCTCATGCGGTTCTCGGGTGGCTGGACGCTCCACTCACACATGCGGATGACGGGCTCCTGGCACCTCTATCAGGAGGGCATGAGGTGGCGCCGCCCCCGGCAGTTCGCGCGCGCGATCCTCGACTTCGGGGAGTGGACCGCCGTCTGCTTCTCGGCCCCGGTCCTGCAGGTCGTCCGCAACGAGGCGCCGGCGGTGGGGCACCTCGGCCCCGACATCCTGGCCGACGAGTTCCCGCTGGACCGGGTGCTGGCTCGTGCGCGGGCGGCGGGCCCGCTTCCGCTGGGCGAGCTCCTCCTCGATCAGCGGATCTGCTGCGGCATCGGCAACGTCTACAAGTGCGAGTCGCTCTGGCAGCGGGGGCTGGATCCCTGGAAATCGAGCGCCGACCTGGGAGACCGGGAGCTGGGCGAGCTGTTCGAGGCCGCTCGCTCTCTGATGCGGCCCAACGTCAGCGGGCGTGCTGCTCCTCGGACATACCCCGGCTCTGGCCGGGAGGCCGTTCACGGCCGGAGAGGACGACCCTGCCCACGCTGTGGCACGGCGGTCCGCTCCAGGCCGCAGGGCGAGCAGGCACGCTGGACCTACTGGTGCCCTCGCTGCCAGACCTGATGGGGGCAACTCGGGCGGCAGACGGCGGTATCCCGCCAGCCGAGCGACGCCCCGACGCCTTGCCCAACCCTGGGCCACCGGCGTACGGGGCGCGCTGAAGGATCTGTCGTTTGGGGGCGGCGGCGACCGCCGACGCAAAAATCGAGGACCTGGGGCGAAGGCAGGGCCGACCCTTACTTCGCCGCCACAGACCACGCCTGCCGGAGCGCGGATGGGTAACCCCAACCAGGGCCTGGCCGCCAGGGGCTGCCGGCCCGCTCCTCAGGCTTGGTTCAGACCTCGATGAGACCGAGACGGATGGCCCAGACTACCGCCTGCGCTCGGGCATGAATGTTCAGCTTCTCGTAGAGGTTCGCCATGTGGTTGCGAACCGTCTTGGCGCTGATCCCGAGCTGGTAGGCGATCTCCTTGTGAGTCAGGCCCGAAGCAGCCAGCTTCAGTATCTCGGCCTCACGATGCGTCAGTGGACGCTCTAACCCCGCTGCTTCCATAACTTGCAATGTCAGCGATGGTTACGCGCCAGAAGCCGCGCTGGATCATTTGGCCTCCCCGGCGAACTCACCCGGCGGGAAGGCTCAGGGTGAACGTGCTGCCGAGGCCGACGCGGGATTTCACGGTGATGTCTCCGCCATGCTGTCTGGCCACCTCCCGGGAGAGATAAAGGCCGAGTCCGGTGCCCAGGATGCCCTGATTTTCCGGAGTCAGGATGCGTCCAAAGCGGGTGAACAGGCGGGGCATGTCCGCCTCCGAGATCCCCAGGCCCTCGTCGCTGACCGAGACACGGCCTCCGCCGCCTTGCTTCGATATTTCGCAGCGGACCAGGCCGCCCTCAGGCGAGTACTTGATCGCGTTACCCAGAAGATTGGCCAGGATTGTGCCGACGCGGCTGCGGTCGGCAAATACGACAACCTGCTCTTCGGGCTCCACCAACTCGATGCTGTGCCGCCCATCCAGCAGGGGACGCATGGTTCCCACAACCTCCCGGCACAGCTCGCGAAGATCGACTCGCTCGCAGTTCAGGACCAGGGTTTCCTCGAGCCGCGATGTTTCCAGCATCTGTTCAACAAGCATCTCGATCTCGTTGAGCTTCGCGATCACGATGGGGAGCACGGACCTGGACTGGGGAGTCAGCGGCCCCAGCGCCTCCTCCTCCAGCATGGACACGTAGCCAAGCGCGACCGTCAGCGGGCTGCGCAGCTCATGGGAGACGAGGTTCAGGAAGTGAGACTTCACCTTTTCCAGGTTCTCCATGCGGTCGGCATGCTCGCGCTGGGTCTGCATGTGCTCCGCGTTGATCAGGGCCAGTCCCGTCATCCGCGCCAGCATGTCGAGCAGGCTGAGCTCGCGCCGGTCGACGCTGGGAGCGTCGCGCGCGGTGGCGACCAGGAAGCCGTGTAGATCGTTGCCCGAGCGGACTGGGGCAAAGGCGAGGACCTGAAGACCGAGCGCTCTCACATGCTGCTCCAGAACGCCTGTCATGTGGTCCGGGCGGACGATCGAAGCACGCCCGCTGCGCAATGCGCCGAGCACCGCCTGGTTCCGAGCCAGCGGGTATTCGAATCCCACCGTTTCCCGGCTGGGCTCGTCGTCCGCCGCCTCGACGCGCACGACGTCTCCGAGGAGACGGTGGTAAGCAGCAGCAGCCGGCCGACCATCTCCCGGTCGGGAAACGCCCTGGGCGGTGACCTCGACGGCTCGCCTCAATACCACGGCCGGGTCTAGAGAGGAGGCCAGCTTCTGGGCTGCCTCGAGCAGGAAGGCCAGTTCGCGCAGCTGCCGCTCGCGGTCCAGCTCGGCCGCCGAGCTGGACCGGCTGCTCGCCGCCATGTGGCAGGCGACACCGACCAGAGGGAGGGCCGCGGCCTGGGATAGGGCGGTCAGGCCGCCGACCACACCGAAACCGAGTGCCAGGATTCGAAGGGCGACTCCGATCAGGATGATCGCGATGAGCGCTCGGCGGCCGAGCAGCCAGCCTGCCAGGCCGACCGGGAAGACGCTGAGAGCGCCGATCGTGACGTCTCGCGTCCAGAACCGCTCCGCAAGGAGTATGAGGACCAGCCCGAGCACGCAGACAGCCGCGAAGACGAGCTGGCCTCGGCCCGCGGCCATCGCCTGCGGGCCGAGCCGGAAAAGCCAGCGCCTTGGGTGGAGACGAGGGCGCGGCGCGGCCGGCCGCCCTCCCAGAGTCAACACCGGGTCGGCCACGCCAGAACCATAGCGCGGGTCAACGGCGCGAGCCAATTGGATGGTGGCGCGCGCGGGGGAACCCCGCAAAGCCTATCCCTGATGCATCGTCCCCGGGAGCACAGGCTTGGTTTCACCAAGTGCCACGCGATGCAAGAGACAGGCAGGGCTGGCGCCCATCCGTCAGCCGGATAGACATGGGTCTTTTCCGTGACGTTTGTCCCGGTGGACCCTGGTACTTGCAGTCCTTTAACCCCAAGACAGCGGCGGGTGGGGCAAGATACTTCTCTGGAGCGTTGGGGGAGGTGTCCGCTTCGCGTTCGTCTCCACGGCCGCCCTGGAAGTTCGTGATTCGCAGCCCTGATGGTTTCGTCAACTACGACGCCAGATCCGCCGGCCATCCGCCTCGACGGAGTGAGCTTCTCCTACGGCCGCGTGCTCGCGCTCGACAACGTCAGCTTCTCTCTCCACCCGGGGGAGCTTGCCTACCTGGTCGGGCCCAGCGCGGCGGGTAAGACGACAGTGCTGAGGCTGCTGCACGGTCAGCTCAAGCCGCAGCGAGGCAGTCTCATCGTCGATGGACAGGAGCTGGGCAGGGCCCGAGCCCGAAAGCTCCGACGCGTGCGGCATCGCGTGGGGGTGATATTCCAGGACTACCGCCTGCTGAGGCGTCTGACGGCTGCCGAGAACGTTGCTTACACGCTCCGGGTGGTGGACCTCTGGCTGCCTCGCCGCGAGGCCTTGAGCCGCGCCAACGCGGCGCTGGAGGCGGTCGGTCTCTCCGAGCGGGCCAACTCCTTCCCACACCAGCTCTCGGGTGGCCAGCAGCAGCGTCTCGCCATCGCGCGCGCTATCGCAGCGGCCCCCACCGTGCTACTCGCCGACGAGCCGACGGCCAGTCTGGACAGCGTCGAGGCCCGGAGAGTGCTGGCCCTCTTCGAGCTCGCCGCCTCGGGTGGGACCGCCGTCCTGGTTGCGACGCACAACGCCGAGGAGGTGGCTCGCTCCCATCGCCGCGTTATCGGCCTGAGCGACGGCAGGGTGGCGTGGGATCGCGTGCTGTCGAGGTCGGCATGAGCCTCCCCTCCAGGCGGCGAGGGCGGCGCCTCTCGGTGCTGCTGGGCAACACGTCCGATCTGGTGCTCGGGGACGCGGTCCGCAGCTGGACTCGGAACCTCCGGACGGTGACTCCCGCCCTCGGGACCATGTGGCTGCTGCTGGTACTTGCGGGACTCTTCACGCTGGGCGCCCTGGCGGCTCGCAACCTGGTGCAGCGCGAGTCGCGGGACGCGTCGGTGGTACACGTCTATCTCAAGGACGGAGTCGCCGACCAGGACGTGGCGACGCTGACGGCCCGGCTTCGGGGGGACCCCGGCGTCGCGTCCGTCCGATCCGTCTCCAAGGAAGAGGCGCTGAGGTCTGCGCGCTCTCGTCCGGGCCTGCCGGCCCTGGCCGGTGATGCCTCCACCAATCCCTTTCCCGCCAGCCTCGAGGTTCGGCTGCACAGCCTGGCCGACGCAGGCCGGGTGGCGGGGACGGCGGCCCGTGACCCGGCGGTGGATCCGGCCTTCCCGACCTCGTATGACGCCGGGTCGTATCAGCGGTTGCAGAGCTTCGTGACGAGCGTCGGGCTGGGACTGGCCGGACTGCTCTTGTTACTCACCCTGGTAGCTACGGTAGTGACGGTCAATGGCATCCGCGCGGCCATCCTGGGCCGTCGCGACGACATCGCCACCATGCACCTGGTCGGAGCCAGCGGCTGGATGATCCGCGGGCCCTTCGTCTTCGAGGGCGCGCTCACCGGAAGCCTGGCGGGTCTGCTGGCCGCGGCCGTCCTGGTGGCGGCCTTCGCGGGCCTTCAGGATGTGAGCGCCAGGACCTTCAGCCAACTTCTGCCGGGCGTCGACTGGAGAGCTGCCGGCATCTGCGCGGCCGGCGTGCTGGCAGGTGGAGCCATGCTGGGCTCTTTCGCCTCGCTGATCGGGATCAGAGGGTTGCGCGCATGACCGGGCGCGGCAGGCTCCTGGGGGCTGTCTTCGGTGCGGCGCTGATCGCCCTGGGCAGTGGGGTCACCGCCGCCGCCGCGACGCCCCCGTCCTCTACCAGCTCGCCCGCCAGCCCCTCTCCGAGCCCCCCGATCTCACCCAGGCCGCCATCGAATCCGTCTCCCGCCTCGTCTTCCAACCAGACCTCCACGGCGTCGGTCTCCCCGTCCGCCACCGCGGCGCCGCAAACCGCTCCTGCGGCGCCCACGCCGAGCTCGCCGGTCCCCAAGCCGGCTCCGGCCCCCACGCCCTCGGTGACGGGGACATCCACTCCCAGCCCGGCCTCCGTCGTGCCTCAGGCGACCCCCCTAAGCGCGAACCTGGCCTTGATGACGGAGGTCAAGCGGCGCCTGGGCGACACCATGGCCAGGAACCTGGCGGCACAGGACCAGCTCGGGACCGCGGTGACGCAGAACTCGCAACAGCAGGAGGCGCTCAAGCTGCAGATCCAGGAAGCTCGGGCGCAGAGCGAGCAGCTGCAGGCGAACATCGGCGCTGCCGACGCTGAGATCAAGGCGACGCAGAAGCGAGTCGACGAGGAGCGAGCCGCCATCGGCGAGCTGGCTCGAGCCGAGTACGTGCAGCCTGACAGCACGCTGCTCAGGCTGCTGCGCTCGAGCAGCATGAAGGATTGGCTCGTCGGTGTCGCTGACATCGCCGCCGCGGCCGGCCGCGGCGAGCAGCTGAAGGCTGCTCTGGAGCAAGACGTGGCTCGCCTGAACCAGGAGCAGGCGACGCGGCAGTCGAGCCTTGAAAGCCTCTCAGGACTGCAGGCCCGGCAGGCAGCGGACCTGCAGCAGGTGATGACGCTGGGCCAGAAGCAGGTCGAGGCCAGCCGGCTGCTGACGGCTCAGATCGGGGCGACCAGAGCCGAGCTCAAGAAAGTCGACCACCAGGACCCGGCACTCGCCGATCGCATCAGCCAGGCGCTGGACGACGAGACCTCCCGGATAATTGGCCTGGCAAATCTGCAGACCTGGGTTCAGGTCGACCTCGCCGTGGCGCCCAACGCGGTCGTCCAGACGAGCCAGAGTGTCGGGCACTCGGCCCGGTCCCAGTTCATCTGGCCGATGCCGAAAGGGCCGATAACCCAGGTGTTCGGTCCCAGCCAGCTGGGCCTCGAGCCGCCCTTCAATGGCTTTCCGCACTTCCACACGGGAGTCGACATCGCGGGGCCGGAGAACGAACCCGTGCTCGCGGCCGACGACGGCCAGGTGGTCCTGGCCGCCACGGGAGCCAGCGGCTACGGCAACTACGTAGTGCTGTCACACGGCCAGGGACTGACCACCCTCTACGGCCATCTCAACCAGATCCTGGTCCGGCAGGGTGATCACGTCAGCCAGGGTTCCCCGATCGGGCTCGAAGGCTCGACCGGGAACTCCACCGGCCCCCACGTCCATTTCGAGGTCCGCGTGAACGGCGTCCCGGTCAATCCGGCCACCTATCTGCCCTCGGGGTCGCCCTCGCCGACCCGCGCCTAAACAAATCTTTGCCTGGCGGCCGCAACACTCAGCGCGATCGCCCGTTTGACTTACATGAGCGGTTCAGGCGATGGTCGCCGGCAGGCAGGCCCGCCCCGAGCCGCGGCGGCTCAGCCGTAACGGTTTCCGGTATTGACTACCCGAGCATCACCTTGTCGAGCGAGCGTTTCAGCACATGGATCGAGTCGGCAGGCACCGGCGCCTCCTCGATCCAGCCGAACATGGTGTCGACGATGCGACGCCAGGTCCGTACCTGCCGCTCCATGGCCGAGGTCCAGCAGGCCTTGGTCCATGTCGAGCCCGCGACCCAGCCCGCGATGCAGCAGCAGAGCGCTCCTGTGGCCAGCTCCAGCGATGCGAGCCAGCTCGGCGGACGCTGCATGCTCAGCCAGAAGAAGCCCAGACCAACACTCCCGAGCACCAAGGCAGGCAGGACGCACCTGTAGATGACTACCCCCCTCCTGCTATTCATCTCTCCCCCTCTGAATGGATACGAGGATCCGTTCCCTACTTACTGTCGAATCGACTTAATAGATAAGCATGGCCGGCGGGCCCCCCTAAAGCCAATGGGACTGTTGTCCTGCATGACAGGGCGCCTCCAACCCGGCTCGATAGCGCCGGAGCGGCTGGCCGGGGGGGCGTGACGCTGCACACAGATCCGGGCCGGGTGCCAAGCCGGCCGGCGCCGATCCGGCTGGGCGTGGTGGACGACCACGAGGTCTTCAGGCTGGGCCTGAAGATCGTGTTCGGCCGCGTCGAAGGCATCGAGGTCGCCTGGGACGCGAGCTCGGCCCACGACGCCTTCGACCTGCTGCAGAGGCTGCCGGTCGACGCCGTCCTGATGGACATAAACCTCGGCGGGCCGGTGGACGGTCTGCAGGCCACCCGCCGGCTGGTCGCGGCGCAGCCTGGGCTCAAAGTCATCATGATCAGCGGTCTTACGGACCGGCGCCGGCTGGCCGAGGCCAGTGCGGCGGGAGCAAGCGGCTTCCTGCCAAAGGAGCTGAGCACTCAAGAGATGGTCAGCGCCCTTCAAGAGATGGTCGGCGGGGAGGCCCAGCGCCACCTGGGCGGTCTGCCCGCCGGGGGTGTAGCCATGACCCCGCGGATTAGGGACGCCCCCGCCGTGGCCTTCGAGACGCTCAGCCCTCGCGAGATAGAGGTGCTGGCCGAGATTCGGCTGGCCCGCACCAACCGGGAGATCGCAGAACTCCTGGGCGTTTCCACCACCACTGTGAACAAGCACGTCCATCAGGTCCTGCGCAAGCTGGGCGTTCGGAATCGTTCTGAAGCGGCGATCGTGGCCGGAAGGCTGCTGTCTCAGCCCCGACAGGCGCTATGACCCTCAGCCAGCTTCCGCCTGGCGCGGCCGCCCAGCTTGCGGCATGATTGGCCCAGTTCAGCTGGGGTCGAACGGCAAAAAAATTGGGGTTATCGGGTACTCAGACTTGGGTGCGCGTTTAGGTATTAGTGGAGGGGTCATCGGGAGGAAGATGGTCAATTCTTACCATTGACTCCCGATTTCCCAAGCGGTTTAGTGCTGTTGGCCCCATCTTGGAGGGATTCCGGGAGGTGCGAGCCGGGATCAACCGGTAGGTAGCCGGATTACGTGGGAAAGTGATCGGGATTCGAGTCCCGGTCCATCGCGAGGGAGGGTCGTTTCAGTGGCATCGCAGTTGCGAGTCAACCGATGGGGGGGAGCGAGCCTAGAAAAAGAAGTAGAGGGTCAGGCAGGACCGGCCTTCGAGGATCTAACACGCCGTGCGGAGAGCGAGGTCAAGCGACGCTTGGCCCGAGAACTCCACGATTCAGTCGCCCAGATTCTGACCACGATGGTCGTGGACATGGAGAACTTCAAACACGATCACGCCGAGCGCGAAAGCGTCGTCAAGAAAGTGGACGATCTTCAGGGCTCCACCCGAGAGGTCCTGAACAACCTTCGCCAGCTGCTATACGAGCTGCGTGAAGAGCCGGAGCATGACCATAGCTTTGTGCACAAGGTGCGCAACCTGGTCAGCAGCTTCGAGCGTTCCACCGGCATCCGGTCCAAGCTCTCGGTATCCAACCATTGGCCACCGAGGCTCTCCGCCGCCATGGCGTACAACCTCTACCGCATCGTTGAGGAGGCCCTCGCGAACGTCCGGCTCCACAGTGGGGCGGACAGCGTGGACGTCAAGCTGGGCTCCACTACAGGCGGGGTCATCCTGACCGTTCAGGATGACGGCCGCGGTCTCCAGCGAGCTGGAGGCCTACGGCGGCCAGGCCTGGGGATGGTTGGAATGGAGGAGAGAGTAGTTCTCATCGGAGGCAAGTTGTGCGTCTCCGCCGATGAGCGACACGGCGGTACGGTCATCACCGCCACGGTTCCCGTCAAGTAGACTCGCGACAGCTCAGGGCCGCCCATGCGGTCCTGAGCTGGATCATCGAGTCCCCCCACGGGGAGATCCCACACAGGGCAAGCGGCCATAAGCCGAGCCAAGTGTCGAAGTCGCGCGTGGACTGCCGCGCCCCTGCCCAAGCAGGTGAGGCCTGCCTTGACTAAGTGACGGGCATGTCGCCAGACCGGTATCGCTCCGCCCCCAGGAGGCGGTGGGCGTGGACCGGCATGGCTATGGGAATGCGACAACTATTATGGAAGGCCATGCGCCAGATGACCGATTCCGAGGGCGGCCGCGGCCGCTCCAACTCACCGGTCCGGGGGCGTAGACCCTGAGTAGTCCGTATCGAGGGCTTTGCCATGGGCCTTCTAACCCGTCAGTGATGACAGGCGTCCTGATCACCCTGGCGGTGCTGGTCGCTGGGGCGACCGCTTGTTCAAATGGCGCCGGCAAGGGCAGTGCGCCCCAAGCGACTCGAAGCGTCAATGCGCCTCACCAGGGCCTGTGGGTCAATGGCAATGCGCTCATGGCGGCAGGCCAGCCGATCCAGCTCGCTGGGGTCAACCGCTCCGGGACAGAGTATTCCTGCATCCAGGGTTTTGGAATCTTCGATGGCCCCGCTGACGTGGCCTCCGTGCAGGCGATCAGCTCCTGGCACGCCAACGTCGTCCGCATCCCTCTCAACGAGGACTGTTGGTTGGGCATCAATGGTGTTGCAGAGGCCTACGGCGGGGTCAACTATCAGCGTGCGATCCAGCAATTCGTCGAGCTCCTCCACGAGAACGGGATGTACGCCGAGCTCAGCCTGATGTGGGGAGCTCCAGGCACGTATCGAGCCACTTACCAACCCAACGCGCCCGATGCGGATCACTCCCCGACCTTCTGGTCGAGCCTGGCTGCGGTCTTCGCCACGGACGCCAATGTAATCCTCTCGCCTTGGGGCGAGACGACGGTGGGCTGGGCTTGCTTCCGCGATGGCTGCAGGGACCAGGCCACTTACGGACCTGCTAACGCCACGTACCAGACGGCGGGCATGCAGCAGGCGGTCACCGTGATGCGGTCTGCCGGATACGGGGGGGTAATTTCGATACCGTGCATTTCGTACGCCAACCGGTGCGCGAACTACAACGATGGAAGCTGGCTTCAATACCAGGCCTCAGATCCCAAGCATCAGCTCATCGCTGAGACCCACGTATATGGCAAGAACGCATGCGCCGATCGGTCTTGTCTGGACACCGACATTGCTCCAATTGCAGCGCGCGTACCGCTGATCTTTGGCGAAACGGGTGAGACCTACGATGGTTCCGAATGCAGTTCTTCGCACATCCAGGAGTTGTTGGGATGGGCGGACGCCCAGCGACCACGGGTCAGTTATGCGGCGTGGACTTGGAACACGTGGGGCAATTGCAGTGCTCTGATCTCGAACTACCAGGGCGAACCAAATAAGACTGCTCCAGCCGGCGCACAGTACGGGCAGTATGTCCGCGATCACCTTGCCGGGATGCCTGCGCAACCGAGGCCGTCGTCCAACGCCGCTCGGCCTTCCAGTAATTCTCCAAAGCCCCCGCCGTAGGACAGCTGACCCGTCTTCCTGCCGGGAGAGACGCCATGCTCGCGGCGCGGTCGCGTGGCTGGCGGGGGCTGAGGCCAAGTATGGTGAGAGGTAACGTGCCCGCCCGCGTCCGCAAGACTACCGTCGACCTTCACGGCCACGACGTCAGAACCGCGGTGCGGCTGGCTCTGAACCGCGTCGCGGAGGCCTATAACAACGGCTACGAGACCATCGAGCTGATCCACGGCGCCGGTGACGTGGCAGAGCCGGTGGCGGAAGGCCGTGGCCGCATCAAGTGGGAACTGCGCCGGCTGGCCCAGAGCGGTGGCTTCGACCGCTTTGCCTATCCCGACCGCACCTGGCTGAAGAACGGCTCGCTGGTGCTCACCCTCCGGTCGAATCCGAGGCCCAGCCGCACCGCCTGGTCCTCCGAGCCTCCCCGAGCTCACTACCGGCAGCACTGACCGCGCAGGCTGTGCAGCCCTTGTCCGAAGCCGCTCCACCGCTAAGCTGACTGCGTGGCCGAGAAGTCTCTCCCCGACCCCGGCACCGCGTTCGGGCAGCGGGTCCAGCGCCGTCTCCGGGAAGAAGTAGTCGTCTGGCTGACCACGGTGGGCAGCGACGGCACGCCGCAGCCGAACCCGGTCTGGTTCATCTGGGACGGGTCCGCGATCCTGGTCTACAACCGTCCGGACGCCCATCGCCTGACGCACGTTCGCAGCCGGCCGCGGGTCGCACTGCACTTCGATGGCAACGGTCAGGGCGGCGACATCGTGGTCATGAGCGGCCGGGCGGAGTTGGTGGACGGGGAGGCCGCCCCCCATGAGGTGCCCGACTACGTCGCCAAGTACGGGCCGCGGATGAACCGCGTCTCCGGCAACCTGGAGGAGTTTTCCCGCCAGTACCCGGTCGCCATGCGGATCACAGACGTCCGCGTGCGGGGTTGGTGACGGACCTCTCCGTCCCGCTCGAGGAGATCGTCGGACCGACCTACGTCCTGCGCGGTGAGGCTGCGGAGGACTTCACGCACGACGCGACCTTCATGCAGCACGGTCTGCTGGCGGTGGTCCGGCCCGGGAGCACCGAAGAGGTCGCGGCCGTGGTCAAGCTCTGTGCGCAAACCGGTACCCCGGTGGTGGCCAGGGGCTCGGGCACGAGCCTGGTCGGGGGACCGGTGCCGCTGGCCGGCGGCGTGGTACTCAGCCTGGACCGGCTGACCAGGCTCGAGATCGACCTGCCGAACACCGTGGCCGTTGCCGGCGCGGGGGTCATCACAGGCCAGCTGGACGAGGCGGCCAACGCGGTTGGCCTGATGTATCCGCCCGACCCGGCCAGCGTCGGCATGTCGACCATCGGTGGCAACGTGGCCTGCAACTCAGGCGGCATGCGCTGCCTCAAGTACGGGGTTACGGCGGACTACATCACCGGCCTGATCGTCGTGCTGGCCTCGGGTCAGGTATTGCGCCTGGGCGGCAAGCTCCGCAAGCGGTCGTCCGGTTACCGGCTGGCACAGCTCTTCATCGGCTCCGAGGGCACCCTGGGGATCGTCACCGAGGTGACCGTCAAGCTGGTTCCTCATCCGCGCCACAGGGCGACCGCCATGGTCGGCTTCGCCACCGTGGAGGACGCCGCCCGCGCGGTCTCGCGCGTGCTGGCTGCCGGCCACTTTCCGGCCGCCCTGGAGATCATGGATCGCGGGGCGTTGCGGCTCGTCAGCGACCTGCTGCCGCCTCGCTTCGATCCCGACCTTGAAGCGGTGCTGATCGTGGAGCAGGACGGGAACCACGAGGAGCACGTGCAGCTCGACCTGATGCGAATCGTCGAATTGCTTGAGGGGGCCGACAACCGCGTCGCGCAGTCCGGCGCTGAGCGGGACCGCCTCTGGGAGGCGCGCCGGAGCTTTGGGAAGGTGCTCATGGCGATGCCGCACAACTACTTCTCCGAGGACGTGGCAGTTCCCGTGGCGAGCATTCCCGAGATGATCCGCCGGGTGCGGCGGCTGGGAGCCGAGACGGAGCTCCAGATCTGCATCGTCGGCCATGCCGGGGACGGCAACCTGCACCCGACGATCATCTTCAATGATGAGCAGAGGCCGCTGGTCAGCCGGGCCGCAGCCCAGATCTTCCGCGACGCGCTGGAGCTCGGCGGAAGCATCTCGGCCGAGCACGGGCTGGGGGCTCTCAAGCGCGACTACGCCGAAGCCGAGCACGGTGTGGAAGCAATGGCGCTGATGCACCAGCTGAAAGAACTGATGGATCCGCGCGGGATCCTGAACCCGCACAAGGTGTTTCCTGAGCAGCCGGCCGACGACGACTTCCTGAACCGCATGCCGGGCTGGTTCCCGGATCCGGGATTGAGGAGCCGCCGCACCGAAGCCGGCGTCTGACCGCCGAGCTGGGAGGAGGACCGCCATGAGGCGCAGAAGCGATCGCACATTCGAGGCGATGACCATGGCAATCACGCGAGCCGGTCAGACGAGCCAGTTCTGACCGCTATCTGAGGCAGCAACCACGGTGAACCAACGGCTGCTCCGGCTCCGCGTTTCGATCGCCGCGCTGGCGATCGTGCTGGCGGCCTGCTCCGGACCGCCCAATCCACTTGCCCGCCCGAAGGGAGCCGTGCCGCATCCCAGCGCCACCGTGCAGGGGGGCGCCGGGACGGTCGCCAGCCCCGGCACCATCGATGCGTTCGTTCCCGCGGCCGTCCGTTTCGTCGAGTCGCACCGCGGTCTTCGCTTCAAGCAGCCGGTCAAAGTGGATCACCTGGCCGACCGGGACTTCCAGCAGCGCATCATCGACCTCCAGCGCGCCGAGCGGGCAGACACGGACCGGGCGGCGAGGCTCCTTCGGGCGCTGCGGCTCGTGGACCCGACGGTCGACGTCGAGAAAGCGGAGGAGCAGCTGCTCGGCGCCGGTGTCGTCGGGTACTACGATCCGAAGACCAAGGAGCTGGTCGTCCGCGGCGACGCGGCCACACCGTCGGTCCGCCACGTGGTCGTTCACGAACTGACGCACGCACTGCAAGACCAGTGGTTCGGGCTCGACGATGGACGGCAAGCGCACACCGACGACGGGGCGCTGGCCTACACCGCGCTGGTCGAGGGTGACGCCGTCCGGATTGAGCGGGAGTACATCGCCAGCCTGGCGCTCGCCGAGCGCCGGCAGCTGGCCGGCGAGGGATCAGGCGGCCCGCCTGCCGGCGTGCCTCGGGTCTTGATCGAGCTGCTCGAGTTTCCCTACGTCGCCGGACCGCCCTTCATTAAGGCCGTGCTCGGTGGTCGGGGTCAGGAGGGACTGGACCGTGCTTTCAAGGATCGCCCGGCCGCCACCAGCCAGATCCTGAATCCCGATCGCTTTCTCCAGGGGCAGCACCCGCAGCCGGTGCCCGAGCCGGCCGCCGACGCCCCCCCCTTTGATCGTGGTGTCCTCGGTGAAGCGCAGCTGACGGTCCTCCTGAGGAGCGCCGTGAGGACCGGATCGCTCACCGCGGAGCAGGCGCAGACCGCAACTGACGGGTGGGCGGGGGACCATTACGTCGCCTGGGCCAGCGGCGACTCCTACTGCCTGCGCGATCGCTTCACAGCCCGCACGCCCGCGGATGCCGCCGCCCTCACCAACGCCCTGCAGAAGCTCTCCACCGCCGGCTCCGGCGCCACCGTCGAACCGGGTCCGCAGCCAGTCCTCACCACCTGCGGCTAAGCCTCCGCCCCGAGGATGGTGCACAGCTGGCGGCGGGCGTCCAGCAGGCGTTCTAGCTCGCCATCAACGAGTCCGAGCAGCCGGCGCGCCTCGGCGCCGCCGGGCAGGTCGGCCGGATCCAGCGAGCCCCTCCTCCACAGCGCGGCATCGGCCACCAACTCGGAGAGCGCCTCCAGGTCGATGGCCTGGGCGGCGTCCGACCAGGCCAGTAGAGGCGTCGGGTGCGCTTCCACGAGAAGCCCGTCGGCGCCCGCCGCAAGCGCTGCGCGCGCGAGCGCCGGCACCCATTCGCGGTTGCCGGCGGCATGGCTGGGGTCGACGATCACGGGCAGGTCCGACAGCTCCCTGACCACCACGATGGAGCTGAGGTCGAGCGTGTTGCGGGTGCGGGTCTCGAAGGTCCGGATACCGCGCTCGCAGAGCACCACGTCGTGATTGCCGCGGCGGCGGACGTACTCGGAGGCGGCGACCCACTCGTCGACGGTCGCGGAGAGTCCACGCTTCAGGATCACCGGGCGGCCGATCTCGCCCAACGCCTCCAGCAGGCGCACGTTCTGCATGTTGCGAGCGCCCACCTGGTACGCGTCCACGTGATCCCCGATGGCTTCGGCGTCCTCGGCGGAGAGCACTTCCGACACCAAAGGCAGCCCGGTGAGCTGCCTCGCCTCGTCCAGCAGGGGAGCGGCGTCCCGGCCCAGGCCCTGGAAACTGTCGGGGTGCGTGCGGGGCTTGTAGACGCAGGCGCGGAGCGCATCGACGCCGGCGCCGGCCAGCTCGGCGGCCTGGGCGACGTAGCCGGCTTCGACCGCACAGGGCCCGGCGATGATGATCGGGCGGCCGCGGCCGACGGCCACCTTTCCTATCAGTACCTCGCGCCGGACACCGGTCCCGGCGCTGTCTAGCTCTATCACTGCTCTCGTCTCCTGCTCAATCCACCCCGCTTACGACCGTTGCCGGCGGGTGGAGCTGGGGACGAGGGGTGCGCTATTTCGTCCGGCTCCGGCCTCCCGCCGGCCCGGTAAATCCGAAGAAATAGCGCCAGATACGCGATCCCAAGACCACGACGCGGGTAGCGTAGCATCCCGCTGCGGGCAGCAGTAGGGGTGTGGGGCCCCGGGCACCCCTGTAACAGCAGAGTCAGGCGCAGCGTTCAGGATGGGGTCGATGCAGAAGGACATCGGATCCCACGCGCCCTGTGCGACCTCGCCTGCTGGCCCGGGGCAGCTCAAGCCGACTCCCAAAGAGGTCTACATCGAGCCGACGAACCGCTGCAACGAGCTCTGCCTGACCTGCCCCCGCACCTTCTTTCAGAGAGAGCCGGAGGCGGATCTGACCTACGAGGCCTTCGTCCGCATCCTCGACCAGTTCCCGGGGGTGGAGCGCGTGGTGCTTCACGGCGTCGGCGAACCGCTGCTGGCGCACGACCTGCCCGCAATGGTGGCCGAGGCGAACCGGCGGGGGGCCAGGGTCCTTTTCAACACCAACGCGCTGGCGCTGAACAGACGGCTGGCGGGGCAGCTGGTCGATGCGGGTCTGGACGAGCTGCGGGTCAGCATGGACGCCGCCGACCGGGAGACCTACCGCGCGATTCGGGGCGTGGACGGTTACGCCAAGGCAATGCGCCGCACTGAGGACTTCTGCGCGCATTTGGGCGAGCGGGGCGCACTGCGTCCGCGGGTATCCATGTTCTTCATGGCCATGCGCGAGAACCTGGCCCAGCTGCCCACCGTGATCGAGGCGGCGGGCGCCATGGGCGTGGGGACCGTCGTCCTCCAGCGTCTGGTCTACTTCGACAAGGGCCTGGCGGTGGCGGGTCAGTCCGTGATGGGCGAGGTTGGAGCGGAGGTCGACCGGCTCCTGGAGCGCTGCGAGCAGGCGGCGCTCAGCGCCGGAGTCGAGCTGGTCGGGACCGGCCGGCGGCCGGCCGAGCGCGACGAGCCGGGGCGGCGGCCGGGGGACGATTACCCGCCCGACGACAAGTACCGGCGCGGGTAATAACCGTTGTCCGAGCCGGAAGCGTGAGCGACGGTGGGCGCATCCGTCGCTTACGCTTCCGGCTCGGAAGCAGTTATTTCCGCGCGGCGCCTAACGACCGCGAAACGCAAGCGGACTCCTGAGAGGTCAGGCGAACAGCCACAGTTTCAAGGCGGTGCCG
>CATPBP010000273.1 GCA_955652675.1 Candidatus Dormiibacterota bacterium | reverse complement strand
GGCGACCGCCTCGCCGGATTCCGGGTCTGAGACCAGGAAGGTGGTGTTGCCCAGCTCGGAGGCCCGGAAGAGATCCACACGCGGGTGCTGGGATGTCACCGGTAACAGGAATAATGGCGGTTGCGGGTCGGCGTGGCGGAACTGGCAGACGCGCCAGATTTAGGATCTGGTGCCCTAACGGGCTTGGGAGTTCGAGTCTCCCCGCCGACACATAGAAAGGAGAAAAGGATTCCTCCACCTTGCGGGGGAGGGCGAGGGAGGGGGTCTCCGTGGACCGCCGGCTGCCTCAACGGCGCGTTGGCGATTCCCGCCAAGCGATCCGCGAACGGTCCGGCCACCGGCCCTCAGAGAAGCAGGCGGCCGCCCGATCAGACGGTTGTCCTGCCCGAGAGGTTGAGAATGGCTGTATGAGCAGAGCCGAAGCGCTTGCTGCCGACCTGGAGAGCAGCTACACGACATTTGCGACCTACCTGGAAAGCCTCAGCCCCGACCAGTGGCGAACCCCGGCGGCCAACCACCCGCAGATCGCCGCCGGTGAGGACGAGCGGCGGCTGGTAGGCGTGATCGCGCACCACGTGGGCGAGACGGTCCCCATGTTTGCCGAAAGAGCCAGACGCATCGCTACGGGGGAGCCGCTGGACCCGATCAGCCTGGCCGAGATGGACGCCGCCAACGCCAGGCACGCGGCCGTCCACACGAACCCCGACCAGGCCGAGACGGTCGCCATGCTCCGGGACAATGTTGAGCGCGCTTCGGAGATGATCCGAGAGTTGAGTGACGACGACCTCGACAGGCCGGGTGCGGGCGAGCTGAGCAGCTGGACCGCGGAGCAGCTCATCCGTCGCGTACTGATCGGGCACGCGACCTGGCACGAAGGAAGCATCCGGGCCACGCTGGAGGGGTCTTCAGAGGGCGTCGAGGCGCCGCACGGCGCTCGATGAGCCGCGGTGGTCTGTCGACGGGCATAGAGCTGCCCAACGAGACCGTCATCAGCTGGCAGGCGCCGCCTCTCAGGTTCGGCCTGGGCGCCACCGAGGAGATTGGAGATCAACTTCGCGCCCTGGGCGTCGGCAAGGCGTTGATCGTGACGGACAGAGGGCTCGCGAAGCTGGGTCTGCCGGGGCGCGTGGCAGAGAAGATCGAAGCGGCCGGAGTCGAAACCGAGGTCTTCGCAGGCTCCAATGTCGAGCCGACCGACCGCTCTGTTCGGGAGGCCCTGGCAGAGCTGGAGGGCGAGGACTTCGATGGCTACGTCGGAGTGGGAGGAGGTTCCTCGCTGGACACGGCCAAGGCCATCAACCTCCTCAAGACCTATCCGGCCGACCTGATGCACTACATCAACAAGCCGGTGGGCAAAGGTGCGCCGGTGCCCGGACCGCTGAAGCCGCTGGTCGCAGTGCCGACGACGGCGGGGACCGGGAGCGAATCGACCCCGGTCTGCGTCGTTGACCTCCTCGAACTGAAGGTGAAGGCCGGTCTGAGCAGCAACCATGTCCGGCCCTGGCTCGCGGTGGTCGATCCGCTCAACACCCTGACCATGCCACCCCAGGTCACGGCGGCAGGCGGCTACGACGTCCTCACCCACGCCCTTGAGTCGTACACGTCGCGGGCCTTCGACAGGCGTCCGCGCTATCCCGACCGGGCCAACCGACCGGCCTACATCGGCGCAAATCCGATCAGCGACGTCTGGTGCGAACGCGCCCTGGAACTGGTCGGCCAGTTCATACGGCGTGCCGTGCTGAACGGCGATGACCTCGACGCCCGCATCGGCATGGCCATGGCGGCGACCTTCGCCGGGATGGGCTTCGGCAACGCGGGCGTGCACGTCCCGCACGCGGTGGCGTACCCGATCGCCGGCATGGTCCGCGATTACGTGCCGAAGGGCTATGGCGTCGAAGAGCCGCTGGTGCCGCACGGCCAGTCGGTGATCGTGACCGCTCCGGCCACGTTCGAGTTCACCTACCCGACGGCTCCGCAGAGGCACCTGCGTGCCGCCGAGATGCTGGGCGCGAACCTGGCAGGGGTCACCGAGGCGAACGGCCGTGAGGTGCTGGCCGCCACACTGGCCGCGATTGTGAAAGACACCGGCGGCCCGGAAGGGGTCTCGGCCTTCGGCTACTCCGAGACAGACGTGAGCGGCCTTGTCGACGGCACGCTGAAGCAGGAGCGACTGCTTTCAGGCTGTCCCAGGGACGTGGGGCGACCAGAGCTGGAAGCGATCATCCGAGCATCGATGCGTTTCTGAGGCCGGCTCGGCGGCAGGCGAAGGGGCGGTTGGGCAATGGTATGGTCGGTCAGACGCCGAGATGGCGGAAGCGGCAGACGCGGCGGTCTCAAAAACCGCTGCCCGCAAGGGCATGGGGGTTCGAATCCCCCTCTCGGCACCAACTTTTCCTAGTCGGATGCCGCGGTTGTCTGGTGGTGTAAAAAGAGCCACTCGCCAGCTAAGGCACGGGGGTCGTGGACCTGCTCTATCCCTATTCCCCGGTGATGACGGCCGCGGCGATCCTGCGGACGCGTTGGCGGTCGGCGATCGTGTGGATCTCGACGATCTTGCCCTCGGCCACAGTGAAGCCCATCACAGCGAATGGTCGTCCACCGACGCTGATGACCACTCCGGCTGCACCGTTCACCAGTGCCGGTCGCAGCAGCGCGGTCTGGCGAATACGATCGCCGCCGCTGCCGCCGCCCAGTGCCTGCCCGGCCACAGCCGCTGCGCCTCGGATCACCACCGAGGCGGCCGGACGCCTGGCGCCGGCGTCCGCTCGCAGCACGACCTCGGGGTCGAGCAGCGCGACGAGGGCGTCGAAGTCGCCTCCGCGCGCCGCCAGGAAGAAGGCGTCGACCACCTGCCGTTGGCGAGCGAGATCGGCGTCAGGTGCCCGTACCTGCGCGCCCTTGACGCGTCGGCGTGCCCTGCTGGCGAGCTGTCTTGCTGCTGCGGGAGATCGACCGACCATGGTGGCGATCTCCTCGAAGGGCAGCTGGAACATGTCGTGGAGGACGAACGCCAGCCGCTCCGCCGGGGCCAGCGTATCGAGCACCACGAGCAGGGCGAGGCCAATCGAGTCGGCCAGCAACGCCTCCTCCTCCGGGGGCTTGATGACGGGATCTGGTAGGTGGACGCCGAGCGATTCCTCGCGGCGAACGTTGCGGGAGCGCAGGATGTTCAGGCATACGCGGGCGACGATCGTTGTCAGCCACGCGCCGAGGTTCTCCACCTCGCTCGCCCCTGACCGGCTGAAGCGCAACCAGGTGTCCTGGACGGCGTCGTCGGCCTCAGTGACGGAGCCGAGCATCCGGTAGGCCACCGCCCCCAGGTGGGCCCGGTGCTCCTCGAAGCGATCCGCCAGCCACTCTTGCTCGTCCATCGGTCACATTCCTCCGCCGGTCCGTGTCATAGGGGTAGACCCGCGAGGCCCAGTGAATGTGACGAGGCAGTCGCCCTTCCTGGAGCTCAAGCGGGCCGGCAAGGAGATCCGAACCGAAAGGAGGACACGATGCGAGTCCTGGTCACCGGCGGAACAGGCACGCTGGGAGGGCACGTCGTCCCGCGCCTGCGGGACGCGGGATGCGCCGTAGGGGTGCTCAGCCGGCACAGCCATGCGCCCGGGGACGGCATGGAGTTCGTGACCGGCGACCTGGCCACAGGGCAGGGCATCGAGGCCGCCGTGGCCGGGGTCGGGATCGTCGTGCACTGCGCGGGCAGCTCCAAAGGCGACGAGGACAAGGCACGGAACCTGGTGGGGGCAGCATCCCGGGCAGACGTGCGACACCTGGTGTACATCTCGGTCGTGGGCGCCGATCGCGTCCCGATCGTCAGCGGCGTCGACCGAGCCATGTTCGGCTACTTCGGGTCCAAGCTGGCCGCCGAGCGCATCGTTGCCGGCTCCGGCCTGCCCTGGACGACGCTGCGAGCCACCCAGTTCCATGACCTGCTTCTGACAGTGGCGAAGCAGATGGCCAGGCTGCCGCTGATACCACTCCCCGCCGGCTTCCGGTTCCAGCCGGTCGACGCCGACGAGGTGGCGGCCCGGCTCGTGGAGCTCACACTCGGCAAGCCGGCCGGACTGGTGCCCGACATGGCTGGACCGCGGGTGTACGGGGTTGCCGATCTGCTCCGCGGGTACCTTCGGGCTCGCCTCAAGCACCGGCTGATGGTGCCGGTTCGGCTCCCGGGTAAGGCTGCCCGCGCGGTCCGCGCCGGCGCGAATCTGTCTCCCGAACGAGCCGTGGGTCGCCGGACCTGGGAGGACTTCCTGGCGAGCAAGGCATGATCTACCCGTGATGGGAACACGGCCTGACAGTGAGGAGGGCCCCACGG
>CATPBP010000272.1 GCA_955652675.1 Candidatus Dormiibacterota bacterium | reverse complement strand
TATTGGGCGAGACTCCACGCGCCCGGCACGCGGCGAGGTAGTCGCCGACCAGCTGTTCGATGGCGGTGGGCTCGGGCTGCGTAAGGACCGTCAGGTCCGGCATCCCAAGAAACCTAGCGGTCTTGTCCAGGAACGTGGTCCTGGAGAGCGTTACCCTGCTGAACTTCCCAGGCAGATTTGACTGGAGCGGAGGAGGGGAGAGGCGCACGGACGAGCTTCTATTGAACTCGGAGGTGGGGCTTGGAGCGGGAGACGGGACTCGAACCCGCTACCTCAACCTTGGGAAGGTCGCGCTCTGCCAGGTGAGCTACTCCCGCGCTGATCCGTCTCCCCGGCCCCCGGGGGCCCTGGGACGGCCTGGATATGCGAGTCTACCTCAGCAGGCTCCGGGCTCTGGCTTCTCCGGAGACCGGCGACGATCACCAGGCCGATCAGGACCAGCAGCGCGCCGGCCACCTTCGCCCAGCCCAGGTGCTCCTGGAAGAAGACGATCGAGAGCAGCCCGGTGACCACCGGCACGAGGTAGATGAAGCCATTGGTCGCCGCCACGCCGGCCCGACTCGTGGCCCAGCTCCAGAGCGTGTAGGCGAGGTAGACGGGAACCACGATCGTCCAGGCGAGCAGTGACCAGCCCGCCGCGTCCACGCTTCGCCAGTCCTGGTGGACCAGATCCGGCGCGCTGATGGCAAGAACCGGAAGTGCTCCTATGGTGAGCGTCCAGGCCGTCAACTGCGCGGCGGGATAGCGGACGGTCAGCGGCTTCAGGAGGACGGTGTAGGCGGCGTAGAAGGCGGAGGCCAGGAGGGTTATTAGGTCGCCGAGTCCGGCCGCGCTCCAGCCGGCCAGGATCTTGTCGGACATGAAGACGCCCACGCCGACGAGCGATAGGAGGAGCCCGGCGCCACGGCCGGCTCCGATCGGCTCGACGCGCCAGAGCGCGAGCAGGAGCACCGAGAAGACCGGAGCCGCGGCGATCAGGAGGGCGTTGCTGAAGGCCGTTGTGAAGTTCAGGCCGATCAGCGCCAAGAGGACGTAGCCGCTGTAGCCGAGCAGGCCGGCGACTGCCACGCGTGGCCTATCGGCGGGCTCGATCCTGACGGGCACACGGCCCATCAGGACGACGGCCCAGGCCAGGGCAACCATGCCGGAGAAGCGGAGGAAGGCGAAGCTGAGTACCCGGAATTCGCCAAGGGCGAGCTTCAGGAGCAGGAAGTTGACGCCCCACACGACCACCACGACCAGTGCCACGAGAGCGGGCAGGTTCTTTCTCACGATGCTTCAACACATTTTCAAGGTCGGAAAGTTGCAGCTCCTATCCTTGGTGGGCATAGACGCTAAATGGATGGCGGTCGCGAGGGGCGACCGCCCGGCCGAGGTGGTGCTGAAGGGCGGCCACGTGTTCTCGGTCTTCACCCGGGAATGGCTCGACCTCGACCTCGCCATCCAGGACGGCCACGTCGTCGGACTGGGTCGCTACGACGCGGAGCGCGTGATCGAGGTCGAGGGCGCCTACCTGGTTCCTGGCTTCATAGACGGACACGTGCACATCGAGTCTTCAAAGCTGCTTCCCGACGAGTTGGCCCGAGCGCTGGTTCCCCGGGGCACCACGGCGATCGTGGCCGATCCCCACGAGATCGCGAACGTGCTCGGCGTTTCCGGCGTGCGCTGGCTCCTCGCGGCCAGCGACGGGCTGCCCCTGGAGGTCTTCGTGATGGCGCCCTCCTGCGTCCCTGCCTCGCCCTTCGAGTCACCCCGGGAGACGGTCACGGCAGGCCAGATCGGCGAGCTCCTTCGCCACCCCCGAGTGGTGGGTGTGGCCGAGATGATGAACTACCCCGGCGTCATCGCCGGGGAGCCGGAGGAGCTGGCCAAGCTGGCCCAGTCCGACCACGTCGATGGCCATGCGCCCCGGGTCTCGGGCGGCGCGCTGAACGCCTATATCGGCGCGGGCATCAGGTCGGATCACGAGGCGACGACCTATGAGGAGGCTCTGGAGAAGCGCCGGCTGGGCATGTGGGTGATGCTCCGGGAGGCCTCGATCGCGCGGAACCTGGTGGACCTGCTACCCCTTGTCCAGCGCTACGGTCCCGAGCGCTGCCTCCTCTGCACCGACGATCGGGAGCCCAACTTCATCGTCGAGGAGGGTCACCTGGACCAGATGCTGAGGAAAGCGGTGGCGGGCGGCGTGGCCGCCGAGGACGCGCTCGTGATGGCCACCCTCAACGCCGCCGAGTACCACCGGCTCTGGCGTCTCGGCGCGCTGGCTCCGGGCTACCAGGCCGACGTTGTGGTTCTCGAGGACCTGGTTGATTTCCGGGTCCGCCAGGTGCTCAAGCGGGGTGCGGAGCCGGTCTATCCAGCGGTCGCCGTTCCCGACTGGGTGCTGAGCACCGTCCATCCGGGCCCCGTCTCCCGGTCGTCGTTCCGGGTTCCGGCGGCGAGCGGGCCGATCCGGGTGATCGGCGTCGTGCCGATGCAGCTCTTGACCACCGCCGAGCTGCGGGAGCCGCTCGTCCGTGACGGCGAGACGGTTGCCGACCCGGGCCGCGACCTGGTCAAGATCGCTGTCATCGAGCGGCATCACGCCAGCGGGCGGATCGGCCTCGGGTTCGCGACCAACGTGGGTCTTCGCAGGGGCGCCTACGCTTCCACGGTGGCGCACGATGCCCACAACCTGGTCGTGATGGGAGTCGACGACGAGGACATGGCGGCCTGCGTGAGGCGGCTTGTCGAGCTCGGCGGCGGCATTGTCGTGGCCGAGGCGGGAGCGGTGGTCGAAGAGCTCCCACTCCCTGTCGCGGGGCTGATGAGCGATCGCCCGCTGGGCGAGGTCCATCGACGCATGGAGGCGCTGGAGCGGCGGCTGCAGGCGATGGGGGTGCGAGGGCAGGCACCTTTCATGACGCTCAGCTTCCTCGCGCTCTCGGTGATTCCCGAGCTCAAGATCACCGACCTCGGCCTGGTGGACGTGGGTCGCTTCCAGCTGGTCCCCCTGGAGGCCGGCTGATGGAGGTGTCGTGCCCCGGCACGCTGGCTGAAGCGTTCGACGAGCTGGCCGCCTTTCCGGAGACCGTGGTCCTGGCCGGCGGGACCGACCTGCTGGTGGCTATCAACTTCGGCCGCGAGCGCCCGGAGCGCGTGATGTCCCTGCGCCGGCTGCAGGAGCTTGGGGAGCTGGACCAGGACGGGCTGGTGCGTTGCGGCGCGCGGGTCACCTACGCCCGGATGCTGGCCGAGCTGAGCGATCCCGTGATGCGCCAGGCAGCCCGCACCGTCGGATCGCCCCAGATCCGCAACGCGGGGACCTTGGGGGGCAACCTTGGCACCTGCTCCCCGGCCGGCGATACGCTGCCGGCGCTGGCCGCCCTCGACGCGACGGTGGTGCTCGCCTCGCCGGCAGGCGAGCGCCGGGTGCCTCTCACCGAGTTCATGCGCGGCCCCAAGCGGCCGGATCGGCGGCCGCATGAGCTCGTGCTCGGGGCCGAGTGGCTGACGGCCGGAGTGACGCAGGCCTTTCTCAAAGCCGGGACGCGCAACGCGATGGTCATAGCGGTCGCCAATTGCGCGTTGGTGGTGGACCCGGAGCGCCGCCGGGTCGGGGTCGGGCTGGGAAGCGTGGGACCGGTCATCTTGAGGGCCGCCCAGGCCGAGAGCTTCGCCGCGGGGCTGCTGGAGGAGCGGGATTGGGTTCTTCCGGCGACCCTGCCAGAATCCGCCTTCGTGGAGTTCGGGCGCCTGGCTTCGAGTGCCGCCCAGCCGATCGACGACGTGCGGGGAACCGCAGCCTACCGCCGGCACCTGGTCGCGGTGATGTCGCGCCGCGCCCTGGAGAGGGTGTGCGCGTCTGCCTGACGGTCAACGGGGGGCCGCGGGAGGCCGAGGCCTGGGAAGGCGAGTCGCTGCTCTACTTCCTGCGCGAGCGGCTCGGCCTCTTCGGAAGCAAGAACGCCTGTGAGCAGGGCGAGTGTGGCTCCTGCTCGGTGATCCTGGACGGCCAGCTGGTCTGCGCTTGTCTGGTGCTTGCGGCGGCGGTCGATGGCAGTTCGGTGACGACGATCGAAGGTCTGGCCGAGGACCCTGTCGGCGTTCGGGTGCAGGAGGCCATGGTCGCCGCCGGGGGGGTCCAGTGCGGGTTCTGCACGCCCGGTTTCGTCGTCGCGCTGACTGATCTCCTCCACCGAAACCCGGCACCGTCGGAATGGGAGGTCCGCGAAGCGCTCTCCGGCAACCTCTGCCGCTGCACCGGCTACGTGCGCATCCTCGAGGCGGCACAGCGGGCGGCCCAGGCCGGCCGCGGGTGAGCCTGCTGGTCCGGGCGGGGCTGCTGGTCACCGGTACCGGTGCCGAGCTGGAAGGTGGCTGGTTGCTTTGCCGCGACGGCATGATCGAGGAGGTGGGTGGGGGGTCGCCGCCCGAAGCCGATGAACGCATGGACCTGCCCGGCTGCGTGGCGATGCCGGGGCTCGTCAACGGTCACGACCACATGTACCAGTGGGCGACGCGAGGCTACGCGCCGAGTGGGAAGCTTTTCGACTGGCTCACAGCGCTCTACCCGGTGTGGGCTGAGATGGACGCCGACATAGTGCGGGCGGCCGCCAGAGCCGCCATGGCGAAGCTCCTGCTGAACGGCTGCACGCTCAGCGCCGACCACCACTATGTCTTCCCGGCCGGCCGGCCCGGGATCCTCGAGGCTCTGGTCGGCAGCGCCGCGGAGCTGGGCCTCCGCTTCCATCTCTGCCGTGGGTCGATGTCGTTGGGAAAGTCGGCCGGCGGACTTCCCCCGGATGAGGTGGTGGAGGGGGAGGAGCAGATTCTCGCGGAAACGGAGTCCGCCGTCTCGCGGTATCACGACCCGACCGCCGGCTCCATGTGTCGAGTGGCGATCGCGCCCTGCTCGCCTTTCAGCGTCACACCGCAGCTGATGCGGGAGTCGGCCGCCATGGCCCGCCGGCTCGGCGTCCGGCTGCACACACACCTGGCGGAGACGCAGGACGAGGTCCGGTTCTGCCAGGAGCGCTTCGGGATGCGGCCGCTGGAGTTGATGGAGGGGCTTGGCTGGGTCGGCGACGACGTCTGGTTCGCGCACGCCATCCAGCTCTCGACCGGCGAGGTGACCAGGATCGCGGAGAGCGGCACCGGGGTGGTGCACTGCCCCTCCAGCAACATGCGGCTGGGCGCGGGCGCCTGCCCCGTCGAAGACCTGGTCCGCGCCGGCGCGCGGGTGGGGCTCGGGGTGGACGGGGCCGCCAGCAACGAGGACGGCAATCTCGCCGCGGAGGTGCACCAGGCGATCCTTCTGGCTCGCGTTCGCGCGGCCCTGCTGGGTCGCGACGACGCGGCGGCCGCCCTCGATGGCCGCGCGGCCTGGCGCCTGGCGTCGGCCGGCGGAGCCGCCTGCCTGGGCCGGGACGACTGCGGTTCGCTCGAGGCCGGAAAGTGCGCGGACGTCGCACTCTTCCGCGTTGACGACCTGCCGCACGCCGGTATCGAGGACGCGCTGGAGGCACTGGCGCTGGCCCCGCCCCCGCGGGCCGAGGCGGTCGTCGTGGCCGGCCGCACGGTGGTGCGGGACGGCCGCCTGCTCAGCGCCGACGAAGAACTGGTCGCGAGCGAGCTGGCGACCGCCTGCCGGCGCATGCGGCAGGTCGCCGGTGTCTGAGACCGCTCGCGGCGTAGGTGCCTCCGTCCCGAGGCCGGACGGGGCGGCCAAGGTGGCCGGCAGCTTCCTCTTCGCGAGCGACCTGGTGGCGCCGGCCATGCTCTACGGCAGGACGCTGCGCAGCCCTCACTCCAGGGCGGTTCTGCGCAGTCTGGACACAACGGCCGCCAGGAGGATGCCGGGCGTGCGCGCGGTGCTGACGGCGGCAGACGTGCCGGGCGCGCGCAGGTACAGCCTTCATGCCCACCCCGACCAGCCGGTGATGGTGGGCGTGGGGGAGGAGGTGCGCTATGCCGGCGAGGCAGTGGCGGTGGTCGCCGCCGAACATCCCGAGCAGGCGCTTCGGGCGGCGCGGGCGGTCCAGGCCGACTACGAGGAGCTGCCGCCCCTTACCGATCCTGTGGAAGCACTCCGGCGTGGCGCGAGCCTGCGCACGCTGGTCATCCGCCGGGGCGACGCCGCGGCCTCGGCGGAGGTGGTCGTCGAGGGCTACTACGAGGTCGGGCAGCAGGACCAGGCGCCCCTGGGCCCGGAGGCCGGCCTCGCGGTTCCCGGCCCGGACGGCCGCGAGCTGGACCTCTGGATCGCGACCCAGGCGCTGCACGTCGACCTGGCCCAGATCGCCGACTGCCTGGCCCTGCCGCCCGAGAGCGTGCGGCTGCGGCTGGCCGGGGTGGGTGGGGCCTTCGGAGCTCGCGAGGACCTGTCGGTGCAGATCCACGCCAGCCTGCTCGCCCTGCGCACCGGCCGGCCGGTGAAGATGTGGTACGGGCGGGAGGAGTCTTTCCTCGGTCACGTCCACCGGCATCCCGCGCGCATGTGGTACGCGCACGGCGCCAGCCGCGAGGGCGAGCTGGTGTTCGTCCGCGCGACCATCGTCCTGGACGGCGGCGCCTACTCCTCGACCTCACCGGCCGTGGTCGCCAATGCGGCCTGCTTCAGCGCCGGCCCCTACCGGGTCCCCAACGCGGTCATCTGGTGCGGAGCGGCAAGGACCAACAGCGTGCCCAACGGCGCCATGCGGGGCTTTGGGTCCGTGCAGTCCTGCTTCGCTCACGAGTCGCAGATGGACCTCCTCGCCCAGCGCCTCGGCCTCGATCCCTTGGAGTTGAGGCTGCGCAATGCGCTTCGGACGGGGGATCGCATGATCACCGGCCAGGAGTTGACCGGCGCGGTGCCGCTCGAAGAGCTGATCCGCCGCTGCGCGGAGCTGCCGCCCCCGGCCGAGGTGACGCAGCCTCTGGCGCTGCCGGGCGGCGCCGGCAACCTGGCCGAGCCGCGCCACGTCCGGCGGGGGATCGGGTTTGCGATCGGCTTCAAGAACATCGCCTACTCGGAAGGGTCCGACGATTCCGTCGTAGCCCGGGTCCGGCTCGAGGCGCGGGGTGGGGACGCGGTGGCGGTGGTCAAGACGGCCGCCGTCGAGGTGGGCCAGGGGCTGGTCACGGTGCTCGAGCAGATAGTCAGGACGGAGCTGGGCGTGGAGGAGGTCGAGGTGGAGCCGGCCGATACGATGATCGGTGACGCCGGTTCTTCATCCGCGTCACGGCAGACCTGGATGGCAGGTGGCGCGGTTCAGCAGGCGGCCAGGCTGGTTCGCGACGAGCTTATGCGGCGCGCGGGCCCCCCGGGCAGCTCGATCGCGCGGGGTCACGTCCTGGACGAGGAGGGGAGCCCGCTCGCGCCTCTCGCCGTGCTGCTCGAGAACCCGATCGAGAGGGAGTTCGAGCACCACCACAGAAGGACCACGCCGCTGGACGAGAACGGCCAGGGGCAGCCGCACGTCTCCTTCATGTTCGTCGCCCAGCGGGCCGTGGTGGACGCCGATCCGGAGGCGGGGCTGGTCCGGGTGGCCCAGATCGCCACGGCGCAGGACGTCGGCCGCGCCATCAACCCGATGCAGGTGCACGGCCAGATAGAGGGCGGCGTCGCGCAGGGGGTTGGACTGGCGACGATGGAGGAGATCCAGGCGAAGGACGGATTGATCCGGAACGCGAGCTTCACTGACTACCTGCTGCCCACCGCGCTGGACATGCCGTCGGTCACCTCCGTCCTGGTGGAGGAGGCCGAGCCCGATGCCCCTTATGGGGCCAAGGGGGTGGGGGAGCCGCCGGTGATCGCATCTCCGGCCGCCATCGCCGCCGCGATGCGCGACGCCAGCGGGCGCCGGCTGGGTCGCATACCGGTCCTGCCCGACGAGCTGGCCGGAATCGCCGAGACGGAGCCGGAGCGCTGGATCAAGCCGGGGGAGGCGCCGTGATCCGCTTCCAGGCGCGGTTGGAGGAGCATTCCGGCGGGAGCCTGGTGCAGGTTCCGAAGGAGGTCTCCGACCAGCTCGGCGGGCGCGCTCGCATAAAGGTGCAGGGCAGGCTCAACCAGCTGCCCTTCCGCGGCTCCACGATGCCGACCGGAGACGGAACGCACTGCCTTGGCTTCCGGAAGGACCAGCGGGCCGCTGCCGGGGTCGAGATCGGTGACGTGGTGACCGTCGAGCTGGGGCGCGACGAGGAGGAGCGTCTCGTCGAGGTGCCTCCAGAGCTGGCCTCAGCGCTGGAGTCAGAACGCCGGCTTGAGGCTGCCTTCCAGGTGCTCTCCTACACGCGGCGCAAAGAGATGGCCGCGTCGGTCGCTTCGGCGAAGAGCGCGGAAACGCGCCAGCGCCGCCTCGCGGCCGCTCTGGAAGAGCTCCGCCACCAGGCCTAGCCTCTCCAGGGGTTTTCCTCCTCCCCTTGCAGCGCGATCCGCAGCTGCAGGGGGTGGACGTAAACGTCAGAGGGCGTAAGCGTCATGGGACACGGGTGCGCCAGCCGACCATGCGGGCCCAGGTTTCGGCCTCACGGCGGCGCTTGGCGAGGTCGCCGGGAGGCTGCTCGCCGGCCGCCCTTGCTCCCTCTCGGACGCGCGTCGTGTTCTCGGCCAGGCGGGGCAGGCCGAGCGCCAGGCGGCGCTCGTCGACTCCCGCCTGATCTTCGATCGGCAGGGGGCTCATCTCGCCCCGCTCATCCCATTCGTATTGCGTGCCGAAGCGCTGGGGGCGGCCCTCCAGGACCCTGATCCGATCCTCCAGCATCGCCACCTCAGCCTGCGACACCTCGCCTCGCGCGGCGGCCTCGATGAGCAATCGGAGGCCGCTTCGCATCACCGCGGGAAAGGCGATGGCGTGCTGCAGCACCAGCCAGGCCGCCCGGGCAGCGCGTTCACCCACCAGCGATCGACCGGGCCAGCCGCGCTGCTCGATGATCTCCTGCAGGCGCTCGACGTTCCGGCTGTTCACCTCCGCCAGCCGAGGATGGTAGCCGCGGTAGAGGTGGCCGTCCCGGGCCAGCTCGGCCCTGACCCGCTGATCCTCTTCGGCCATCGTGCTGAGCTCGCGAGCCAGCGCCGTGTCCATCTCAGCCGTGCACCGGGCGTATCGCGAGAGAAGCCCCCAGCCCGGTCACCAGGACACCGCCCGCGGCCAGGGCCAGGAAGCCGAAGGCTGGCGTCCGGGTCGCGTCCCAGACCGCGCCAGCGACCAGCGGGCCGGCGAAGGAGAAGCTGTAGACGATGAGGAAGATCCCCGCGCTGAAGCGATGGACGTCGCCTGGGTCCTCCGCCAGCAGCGGAGCGACGGCGAGCGTGAGGACCATCGTAAGGGCTGCGGCGAACCCGATCAGCCCGGCCCAGGCCACGATCCAGGCTCCCGGAGTGACGACCATCAGCACCAGGCCTGCGCTGACCAGCAGGCTGGCCAGCAGCAAGGGCCAGCGGCGGGTGATCAGGCGGCGCGGCATGGCGAGGACGACCAGGGATGCGGGCAGCTGGCAGACGTTGATCGCCGCCAGGGCCGCGTCCTTGAGCTGAGGCCTGCCGGTCGCTCGTACGAAGTCCGGTATGAAGGCGTTGCTGCCGAAATAGGCGGCGGAGACGCAGCCCATGACGAGGCCCAGCTGCCAGAGGCGGCGGTTGCGGAAATCCGGCCACCAGCGCCGGGGCAGGCGCGGATCGGGCAGCCGCTGCCAGGTCAGCCGTGCCAGCAGGATGGCGGCCAGGACCACCGGCAGGGACCAGAAAGCGAAGCTGAGAGGCCAGCTACCGTGGAGCGCAGGCAGCAGCAGCGGTCCGGTCAATGAGGCCGGGACCGTCTCTCCCACCAGCATGCCGTTGGAGTAGACGGCCGTGGCCACTCCCACCCGAAGCGGGAACCAGTCGCTGCTCAGGGTGGGAAAGGCCGGCTGGCTGACCGCCACGCCGATTCCCATGAGCAGGGTGGCGGAGAAGAGGACCAGTACGCTGGGCCCGGCGCCGCGCACCATCGATCCCAGCGCGATCGCGAGCAGGCCGGTGATCAGGGCCCGACGCGCACCCAGCCTGGCGATCAGCAGCGCTCCCGGGACGGCCGCCGCGGCCAGCAGCAGCACGGGGAGGCCGATGAGCAGTGAGACCCCCTTCTCGTCCAGGCCCAGGTCCCGGTGGATGTAGGGGATGACCGGCGGCACCGCGAGCAACGTCACCCGAAGGTCGAACCCGCCGAGCCAGAGGAGGGCGAGATTGATCCAGCCGGCGCGGCTCAGCGCCTGCCCGGAACCGCTCCCTCTCGACGCGCGCTCAGCCACGCACCGCGCCGATGGCCTCGAGCGCGGTGGGGTTCTCCAGGGACGAGAGGTCTCCGGGCTCAAGGCCCAGATACACGGCCTTCACGACGCGGCGCAGGATCTTCGCGTTGCGCGTCTTGGGCAGCTCGCCCACGAACTCGACGGCGCGCGGCCGGAGGGGCTTGCCCAGGGCCCCGGCCACCAGGTCTTTCAGCTCTTCAGCCAGCACCGCCGAACTCTCCATCCCCGCTCTCAGCACGACGAAACAGACGACTACTTCTCCCTTCAGCTCGTCGGGCACGCCCACCGCGGCCGACTCCGCGACGGCGGGGTGGCCGACCAGCACCGACTCCACCTCCGCCGGCCCGAGCCTTTTGCCGGCCACCTTGATTGTGTCGTCGGAACGGCCGAGCACGTACCAGAGCCCGTCCTCGGCGACATAGGCCCAGTCCCCGTGGACCCAAACATCGGGGAAGCGCGACCAGTAGGCCTCCAGGTAGCGGTCCCGGCTGCCCCAGAAGCCTCGGGTCATGCCGGGCCAGGGCCGGCGGATGGCCAGCTCGCCCACCTCCTCCCGCACGCTCCGCCCCTGGTCGTCCAGCACCTCGGCGGCCATCCCCGGCAAAGGGCCGGCGAAGGAGCAGGGCCGGAGCGGCCGGATCACATTGCCGCACAGAATCCCCCCCGAGATCTCGGTGCCGCCTGTGTAGTTGACGACCGGGATCCGGCCGCCCCCCACCTGCTGGAAGTACCAGAGGAAGGGTTCCGGGTTCCACGGTTCGCCGGTGCCGCCGAGCACGCGGAGGCTGGAGAGATCGTGGCGGCCAGGAAGCTCCGCGCCCGCCCCCATCAGGGCCCTGATCAGGGTCGGCGAGACGCCCAGCATTGTGACCCGATGCTCTGCGACCATCCGCCAGAGCCGATCGGGACCCGGCGTGTCCGGGGTGCCCTCGTAGAGCACCATCGTGGCCCCGTGCAGCAGGCTGCCGAGGATCAGCCAGGGCCCCATCATCCAGCCGATGTCGGTGTACCAGAAGACGACGTCGCCCTCGCCCACGTCGAAGCCGTGGGCCATGTCCTGCGCCGCCTTCAGGGGAAAGCCGGCGTGCACGTGGATCGCACCCTTGGGTTTGCCCGTCGTACCGCTGGTGTAGATGAGCAGCAGCGGCGACTCGGGCTCGAGGTTCTGGTGCTCGGCGCCTGAGCCGTCCCCGGCCGACTCGATCAGCTCGGCCCAGTCATGGTCGCGGCCGGCAGTCCAGGGAACCTCCCGGCCGACGCGACGGAACATGACGACGTGGCGAACGCTGGGAGCCGAGGCGACCGCCTGGTCGGCAGACTCCTTCATCGGCATCACCTGGCCTCGGCGGTAGAAGCCGTCGGCGCAGACGAGGACGGCCGCCTCGGCGTCGTTCAATCTGCTCGAGATCGCGCCGGCACCGTAGCCGCTGAAGAGCGGCAGCACGACGGCACCGAGGCTGGCGCAGGCGAGCGTGGCGATAGCCACCTCTGGCGTCATCGGCATGAACAGCGCGACTCGGTCGCCCCTCTCCACGCCGAGTCCCCGCAACGCTTCGGTGAAGCGCCCAACCTCGGTCCTCAGTTCTCGATAGGTGAGGCGCCGCACCTCGCCGGGCTCGCCCTCCCAGAGAATCGCCGTCCGCTCTGCGGACGGTCCTTCCAGCCACTTTTCGAGACAGCTGTCGGCGATGTTCATCTCGCCGCCGGGAAACCAGCGAGCCCACTGGACCCCCTGGCTCAGGTCCAGCACCCGGTCGTAGGGACGACGGAAGCGGATGTCCAGGTCCCGGACGACGGCGTCCCAGAACCACTCCGGATCGGAGGTTGAGCGCTCCAGGAGCGCTTCCCATGCGGCGATGCCGTGCTGGTCCATGAAGCGCCTGAGCCGGCTCCGTTCGATGACCTCCGGAGTCGGCTCCCAGATCACGTCACCGATTGCGATCGGCTGCATCGGCTCGATTCTATTTGTGTCAACAGCCGCTACGCTCTCGGCAGGTGGACGGCTACAGGCTTCCGGAGGACTTCGCCTCCCAGCTGGAACAAACGCTGGCACCCGGCGAGGCGGAGGAGGCCGCCGGGGTGATCGCAGAGGCGCTCCAGCTCGACGGGCCTGCCCTGGCCGCCTTTTTGGAAGGGTTCGCGAGGCGGATCGCAGCCTCTTCCGAGCCGGTCAGAGCGGAAGAGCTGCGCGCCATGTTGACGGCCGGAGCCCGCAGAAGGCGCTCGGCCTCGCAGCGCAGCTCCCAGTAGTTCGCCCAGGCGGCCAGGGCCCTGGAGACGGCGGTCTGAGCCGGCTGGCCGTTGCGCGCCGCGGCTACCGCCTGGTTCTGGGCGAAGCTCCAGCGGTCGAAGGCGCGCTCCACCATCAGCTGCACCTGCGCCCACCACTCGCCCTGCGGACCCTGGGGAGGTCGGGGCGGGAAGGTGAGCTCCTTCCACTTACCGCCTCGAGCGAGAGGGGTGACCCGGGGCGTGCCGCGGGCGCGCCCGACGTGCGCCCGGGGCTCGGCGTTGCGCGGGTTGGCTGCCATCAAGCGCTGCTGCACGGCGAAGACCAGCTGCTGGGCCGCCCGGACCGTACGCGGCCTTGCCGGCTCCGGCCTGCCCAGCCGGTGTTGCAAAGAGTGAATCGCCTCGCGCAGCGTGGGGGGGACCCTCGGCTCCTCGGAGAGGCGCAGCTGCTCAACCTGGTCGAGGAGCTGGTCGGCGCTGGCCAGCATGTCGCGGCGCGCCAGCTCTGCGCTCGCAGGGACGGTTTCAGACAGGGCGCTCATGGGCGGGCAGCATAGGGGGCCGGCGCCTCTGCTGTAAACCTATTCTTTACAAGTGGAGCAGCTTTCGACCGTTCTCCAGGAGCACCTTACGGAGGACCGTCTCGGGCAGCTCCAGCTGCTCCAGCTCCTCCAGGCAGCGTTCCGGACGGATGAAGGGATAGTCGGAGCCGAAGAGGAACTGGTCCTGGAGGCGCCCCTTCATCTCGCGCACCACAGACGCCGGGATGTAGCGCGGCGCCCAGCCCGAGATGTCGACGTGGACGTTCGTCTTGTGCAGCGCGATGGCCAGCATCTCCTCGTGCCAGGGAAAGCCGAAGTGGGCCGCGACGATCTGAAAGCTCGGAAACTCGGCGGCGACAGTGTCCAGACGGATCGGCCGGCAGTAGTCGAGCCTTATACCCTGGCCGCCCGGCATCCCGGCTCCCACTCCTGATGTCCCGGTATGAAAAAGGCCGATCAGGCCGAGCTGCTCACAGCGCTCGAAGATCGGCCAGAAGCGCTCGTCGTCGGGCGCGAAGCGCTGAATCGAGGGATGGAACTTGACGCCCTTGAGCCCGAGCTCCCTGATCCGGTCGATTCCGTTGACCGCCTCTTCCTGCTTCAGGGGATCGACGCTGCCGAAGCCGACGAAGCTGTCCGGGAAGTCCGCCACTGCCTGGGCGACGTACTCATTCGAAAGCCTCGGCCGGTGGGTCGCCGTCTCCGCGTCCCAGGCCAGCAAGACGCCAAGGATGTCCAGCTTCTGGTACTCGGCGGCGACCTCCTGGAGCGTCTTGCGGGGGACCTGGGCGCGGAAATAGCGCTCGGCGGGCTCCGTGTATCCGCGCATCGTCTCGTCCAGCCACTCCCTTGTGGGGAGGTGGACGTGGAAGTCGACGGCGCGCATGGCAGCGATGATAGCTATAGGCCGTGGCGATGAAAGCGACGCTCTTGCTCCTGGCGGGCGGCGAGAGCCGGAGGATGGGACGCCTCAAATCAATGCTTCCGGTCCAGGGCACGACCCTGCTGGAGTGGCTGGCGGAGCGCCTTGCGCCCGGGTTCGAGGAGCTGCGGGTGGCCGCCCGCGATGCTTCTCAGCTGCCGCCCGGCCTGCGTCCCCGGCTGGTCGCCGACCTGCGGCCGGGGGCGGGTCCGCTGGGCGGTATCGAAGCCGGGCTGGCCGTGGCCCGCCATGCCACCCTGGTGGCGGTGGCCTGCGACATGCCCTACGTGACGCCTGAGCTGACGCACCGGCTGGTGGGTGCCGCGGAGGGCCACGACGCGGCGGTGCCCCGGCTCGGAGGCCTGCCGGAACCCGCCTGCGCGGCCTACCGCCGGAGCGCAGCCGCCCCGATCTCGGCCGCGCTGGCGGCCGGGAACCGGAAGGCGGCCGATGTGCTGTCGCGACTCGAGGTCGCCTGGCTGGACGGCGAAGACCCGTCCCTCTTCACCAACCTGAACACCCTGGCCGAATACCGCGCCTTTCTGGCCGGAATGCGTAAAACGAGATAATCGGTGCACAAGCCCGGCAGAGTGGAGATCGATTGAGTTGAAGATCGTCGTAACCGTCAAGCAGGTGCCAGACCCCAACGGAGCCCAGGCGCTGGAACCCGACAACACGATCGCTCGCGATCGTGAGGTTGTGCTCGACCCGGGAGACGAGTACGGGATCGAGGAGGGTCTGCAGCTCAAGGAGAAACACGGCGGGGAGGTCGTGCTGGTCTCCATGGGTCCCGAGAAGGCCAGGGACGCGATCCGAAAGGGACTCTCGATGGGCGCCGACCGGGGCATCCTGATCACCGACGAGCAGCTGGCCGGCGCTGACGCGCTGCTCACCGCCAGGGCCCTGGCCGCGGCCATCAAAGCGGAGAAGCCGGAGCTGGTCATCTGCGCCACCGAGTCCTACGACGGCTCCACCGGCATGGTGCCGCCGATGCTGGCCGAGCTGCTGGGCGTGCCACAGCTGACATTCGCCAAGCAGGTCGAGGTGGACGGGCAGCAAGTCACGGTCCACCGCCAGACCGAAGAGGGCTATCAGGTGGTGGAGGGAAGCGCCCCTTGCCTGGTTACCGTGACGGCGGGCATCGCCGAGCCGCGCTATGCCTCCTTGAAGGGGATCATGGCGGCCCGGTCCAAAGAGGTGAAGGTACTCAAGCTTGGCGACCTCGGCATCGACCGCGGGCAGCCGGCTGAGACCGTGGAGTCGATCGCCGACGCGGACGCCCGGGAGGCGGGAGAGATCGTCGAAGACGACGGCTCGGTGGGCGTGGACCGGATCATGGCGGTGCTCCAGTCCGCCAAGGTGCTTTAGGAGGCGTCGGTGGCGAACATCTGGGTGTACTCGGAGGTCAACGAAGGCCGGCCGAGGTCGATCGCGCTCGAGCTGCTCAGCAAGGCTCGCGACCTCGGCACTGTGGATGCGGTGGCCCTGGGACCGGGCGCCCGGGAGGCCGCCGCTGAGCTGGGCGCGCACGGCGCCTCCCGCGTCCTCGTCAACGAGGACCCGGCCTTCGCCGAGTACCTGGCGGAGCCGGCGACCGATTGCCTGGCTGCGCTCGCCGGCAAGGGCGCTCCCGACCTGATCCTTTTCGGCTTCACCTCGGACTCCCGCGAGGTGGCTGGCCGGCTGGCCGCCCGCCTGGGCGTGGGGCTGATCTCCAACGCCATGGACGTGGTCGCGGCGGACGGCTCCTTCCGGGTCACGGTCCCCTATTTCGGCGGCGCCAAGGTGGCCACCTACCGGTCGAATACAAGTCCGGCGATAGTGCTGGTCCGCCCCAAGTCCTTCGAGGCGTCCGAGATAGGTGGGCAGGCCGAGGTCGTCGAGATCGACGCCGCCATCGGCGAGGGCTCCAGGCGGGCTCGCATCGTCGAGCGGCGCGAAGAGGCGGCCGAGCAGGTCAAGCTCGAGGACGCCCGGGTGGTGGTCTCGGGCGGCCGCGGGCTCGGCGGCCCGGAGAACTTTCACCTGGTGGAGGAGCTGGCGGCCGCGCTCGGGGGAGCTGCCGGAGCCAGCCGCGCCATCGTCGACGCCGGTTGGGTGCCCTACGCGATGCAGGTCGGCCAGACGGGCAAGACAGTCCGGCCGGGCGTCTACATCGCCGCCGGGATCTCGGGAGCCATGCAGCACACGGTCGGCATGAAGAGCGCCAAGGTGATCGTGGCCATCAACAAGGACGCCGAGGCGCCAATCCTGAAGATGGCGGATCTCGGGGTGGTCGGAGACGCGCTCAAGATCCTGCCCCGGCTCACCGATGCAGTGAAGGCCAGAAAAGGCCAGTAGAGAGGGTTCTTATGCCCGCAGAGCTGGACAGCCTGCGCGCTCAGGAGATGCTCCAGGACCGAGCGCGGCTTCGCCAGTCGAGGGACTTCGCCGCCGCGGACGCCATTCGAGACCAGCTCCGGCAAGGGGGCTGGGAGGTCGTGGACGGCCCGGACGGCAGCAGCCTCCAGGCCCTCGAGCTGCCTCCGCCCGCGCGGGCGGTCACCATGCTGACGCTGCTGCACGGCTGGCCGGGCGACGCCGGCAGGTGGTTGTCAGGTGTCGTCGCCCACAGCGCGGGGCACGACTTCGAGGCCCTGATCGTGGACAACTCCGCCAATGCCGAGGTCAAGCAGTGGCTCGACACCGCCGCCGGAGAGCGCACACGGGTGCTCAGGGTCGATCCGCCGGAGGGCTGGGCACAGGCGGCGAATCGAGGTCTCGAGGCTTCCGCCGGCGAGGTGGTGATCCTGTTCGACCCCGGCGTGGAGCTGACCGGCGACGTTGCCGGTTCCATCCTGGACGCCCTCTCAGACCCCGGAGTGGCCGTGGCCGGGGCGTTCGGCGTCACGGCGGCCGGTCGTATCGGTCACTTTCACTCCGACGCAGGTCCCGAGGTCGACGCGCTGGAGGGATACGTCCTGGCCTTTCGCCGGCGAGAGGCGCTGGCGGTGGGCGGCTTCGACCGCAAGTTTCGCTACTACCGGCTGGCCGACTTCGAGCTCTGTTACCGGCTGAGGGACCGGCTCGGCGGCAGAGCCCTGGTCGTTCCCGGCCTCCCCGTGGTAAAGCACGAGCACCGGCTCTGGGAGGCGCAGGGGAAGGAGGAGCGCGAACGACTGTCGCGCCGAAACTACCACCGCTTGATCGAACTCTGGGGCAAGCGCGAGGATCTGCTCAGGAACCCGCACCACGCCGGGCACGAATAGGGGCTGCTGTCCAGGGTCGGACCCCTCCTTCACCCTCCTGGGCAAGGGGGAGGGATCTTTTTACCAGTTGACTTCGTCCAGGTAGAACCGGCCGCCCCAGGCGTCCGGGTTGTTGAACTGCAGGCCTATGGCGGCTACCCCATCCACCTCCGGTACCTGCCACTCGATGGTGTTCCAGCCTGGCTGCAGCGTCGCAGTGGGTGCGACGTGCTCCTGCTGGCTCCGATCGACGGCGTAGGGGGTCACGGTCGGCCTGACCCCGCGAGGCGCCCAGAGCTGGTACGTCACCGTCTTTCCGGTGGTGAGGCCTTCGAGCCCCGTGTTAACGGCTATGGCAGGCCAGCCCGTTGCCGGTGTCAGCCGCACCTCGAGACCACGCTGATCGAAGTCATGGGGCACAGTGCCGTTTCGCAGCGTTATGCCAACGCCCCAGCTCACGCTCCAACCGCCCCGGGTCCCGTCCTCGAAGTCATAGCGCACGTCCCCTGGGGGCCCCGTCGCAGCTGTCGGGCTGGGGGCGGGAGGCGTCTGAGGCTGGGATGGCGGTCTCGATTGGGCGGGAGTCGACGATGAACCGGGGACGGCGCTCGCGCCCGGTCCGGTGAGGCCTGGCGGGTTGGGTCCGGAGTGTGCCGCGTTCCAGGTCTCCATCACGTCGGGGTCGGGCTGGCCGACGGAGTCGACGCCCCGAAAGCTCCAGACCAGGGCCCCCGCACAGCCGCCGGCAAGCCAGTTGTCGAGGTACTTCCGGAAGCTGGCCGTTCCACCTCCCGCTGGATACTCGCCGACCATCACCGGCGCGTCCAGATGCAGCGCCGAGCAGCCGCTGTCGTAGAGGTCGGAATCCGCCAGCGGATGCATCCAGTCGTAGTAGTGCACGGAGTAGAAATCCAGGCCCAGCCCTTTCCACTGGCGCACCCAGCGTGACGCGGCGGAGCCCACGCTGACATAGCTGTGGGTCCGCGCGTGCACCGAGGCGGCGACCTGGCGCACGAACGATTGAAAGTTGGCGAGCGAGGCCGGCTGCACAACGCTGGCGTTAAGAGCCCGATCGTCGGTGATCGCCCACTCGGGTTCGTTCATCACTTCGTACGCGAGCACCTGCGGATGGTGCCCGTAGCGCTGAAATATCGGATTGAAGACATTGGCCAGTAGCGCCTGCTGGCCGGGCGGCGTATTGACGAGATACGGCCGACCGCCGGTCTGTACGCCGTTGACGGTCGCCGCCTTGTAGAGGAGTGAGACGTCCGTGAGCACCAGCTCCAGGTAGATGTGATGCTGTTGAGCGAGAGCCAGCGCGGTGTCGAGGTCAGCGAAGACATACTGGTCCAGGCCTTTGGGCATCCCCCCGGCGTCCCACACAATGCCGGCCCTGCCGTCGGCGAAGAGCCACCAGCGGGCGAGGTGAATCCCCTGCCGCTCCATGCGGGCAAAGTCGGCATCCACCGTGGCACGGGTACCGGGCTCGTGGACGCCGTACGCGCCCCACGCGTTGCCGCCGAAGTCGTTCCCATAGTGAACCCAGGGATAGTCGGCTCCGTTCAGGTAGGAGCCACTTCCCTGCCAGGGAATCCGGTTTCCCGGCGAGATGGCAAAGGCCGGAAAAGTGCCGTTGATGAACAGAGCAGCCGCCGCCACGCAAAGGGCGAGCGACACCCCGTGACTTGTTCGGATCCTCGTACCCCCTAAGCGGCAGAGTCTAGCTCGCCGGTCAAACGGGTGTCAGAGGCCCCCGGGCCGCCGGCCGGCAACCAATACAATCAGCACCCCGAGTCGGGACTCCGAGGAGAAGCAAGAAGATGACCGAGGTCAAGGCCGAGCTGGTCGGCAACGTCTGGAAGGTGGAGGCGCATGCGGGGGACCAGGTGCAGGCGGACGACGTGCTTCTGGTGCTGGAGTCAATGAAGATGGAGATCCCAGTCATGGCGCCGGTCTCCGGCACGGTCCGGGAGCTTCGGGTGAAGGAGCAGGATGTCGTCAAAGAGGGCCAGGTCCTGGCCGTGATCGACTGACATCCCACGATTGAGCATGCGGCTGCGGGCGGTGGCGGCGATGGTGCCGGAGGGCGCGGGTTCGGTGGCCGACGTGGGGGCCGGAGATGGCCAGCTGTCGCGGGAGCTGGCGACGCGCGGCTGTCGGGTCATCGCCACCGAGCGCACCGCGGCATCCTTTGAGCGCTTGAGGGACTGCAGCCCGGGCCTGGACTGCCGGCTTGGGGACGGCCTGACGGTGCTGAGTCCCTCGGAGGTCGAAGGCGTGGTGCTGGCCGGGATGGGCGGCCACACGATCTCTCGCATCCTCGCCACCTCCGCGGAAGCGGTGCGGACGCTGGGCTGGCTGGTCCTGCAGCCGCAGCAGAATCCCTTTCAGCTCTCCGCCTGGCTGAACGGCGCCGGCTTCCACACCCTCGCTGCGGAACAGGCGGTCGACCGGGGCCGCTGGTATACAGTGCTGCTGGTCAAGCCGCCTGATGACGGTTCCTGAACTCGCTCTCCATCACCAGCGGCTCGAGGCACGGGCCACCCAGCTGCACAACCAGATCGAGCGGATCGAGGCCGAGCTGGCCCGGAACCCGGAGGCTGAGCGGCTGGAGCGGGAGGTCGGCTCCAGAGAGGCGGTGCGCCGAGAGGTCGAGCTTCGCCTTCTCCAGAGCGAGCGCGAGACCGAGTCGCGCCGGGCCCGGCTTCGAGCGCGGGAGCGCGAGCTGATGAGCGGCCGCATCAACAACCCTGGCGAGCTGATGCGGCTGAGCACTGAGGTAGACCATCTGAAGCTGGCTCTTGCCGGTGACGAAGACGCCGAGCTGGAGCTTCTCGAGCAGCAGGAGCTGGTCGAGAAGGAGGTCGCCAGGCTGGAGGCCGACCTGGGCGCCGCTCGCAGCAGTGGGGAGGCCGCCGCTCCCGGGCGGCAGGAGGAGCTGCTCCGGCTGGAGCTCGTCCTGGCCGAGACCGAGACCGAGAGGGAGGCGGTCTGGCGGCAGCTGCCGGCCGATTGGCAGAAGGCTTACAGACGGGTGGCAGCCCGGGTGTCGAACCCGGTTGCCGAGGTCGTCCGGGGACAGTGCCAGGCCTGCCACGTGGGGGCAACCTCCAGCGGCATGCAGCTGCTCCGCAGAGGGAGCCTGGTGCTCTGCGAGAACTGCGGCAGACTCCAGGTCGCGACGTGAGCGAGGCCACCAGGGTGCTCAGGCTGTTCACGGATGGCGCCGCCCGCGGCAATCCCGGACCCGCCGGCCTGGGCCTGGTGCTGGAGGATGACCAGGGCATGCGGCTCTGGGGGGGTCACAGGTATATAGGGACGGCGACCAACAACCAGGCCGAATACCTGGCGCTGATCGAGGGATTGAAGGAGGCGGGCCGCTGGAAGCCCCAGCGGCTGGAGGTCTACCTGGATTCCCAACTGGTCGTGGAGCAGCTCGCCGGCCGCTACCGGGTGAAGAACAGTGATCTACGAGACCTCCACAGCAAGGCGCTGGCGCTGCTGAACGGATTTGCCGAGGCGGCCATCAGCCACGTGCCGCGGGAGAGGAACCGGGGGGCCGATGCTCTGGCCAATCGGGCGATCGACGAACAGAAGCCGACGTCGTAAGATCGCCTCGGGTCGAGGCGGACGGGTGGCCGCTTTGCTTCCTACGGGAATCGGAGAGGAAAGTCCGGGCTCCATAGAGCAGGGCGCTGGGTAATCCCCAGTCGGGGTGACTCGAAGGAAAGTGCCACAGAAATGACACCGCCGGCTCCTCCTCAAGGAGAGGCCGGTAAGGGTGAAATGGTGGGGTAAGAGCCCACCGGCGGCCGGGTGACCGGCCGGCCAGGCAAACCCCGCCCGGAGCAAGACCAAATAGGAGGGCGCTCCCCGTGAGGGGCCCCGCCGGGCACCGGAGCCCTGCGGGTGACAAGGTTGCTCGCCGAGCCCTCGGGTAGCGGTCGCTGGAGGCGCCGGGTGACCGGCGTCGTAGATAGATGGCCACCACCCGCCCAGCGGGTACAGAACCCGGCTTATAGTCCGCCTCACGTGGGGGGAACCGAGGTTCCCCCCACGGACCCACCCTCCTTCGGCGTGGGGGAAACCCTGGTTTCCCCCACGGAGCCCCCTTCCTCTGGGCCCTTTGTATTGGTGCCGGGAGGAACAACCCATTCGGCCCGGCCAAGCCGGACTTACGCCTCGTGGTTCTTTTTGGGGAGTTCCCCACCTCCCCCGAGCTCTTTTCCCCACTTAGCCCCACCAAACTATTGTTCGATTTGGCTGGATTGAGGCACCAGATCTTGTGGGTTGCAGTGCGCCCAGATCTATATGGCCGGGCGCAATCTTCCGCAAGGACAAGGCTCCAATTGGTTCTGAAAAATTGTGGTTGACAGTGGGGACTGGTGGGGGTACTCTTCGTGGCGAATCGCGGTGATTAGTGGGGAGAAGTGGTGAACTACCCAACAATGCAGCACATGCCGAACTCCACATTGCAGCAACCTCCGAAGCACAGACCCCCCCTATCGCTTCTCCCTACCACCGCGATCTCCGGGTCTGGTGCCCGGGTCGGACGCTGAAAGGCAGCATGGATGTTCTGGGGCAGCCACCGAGTCCGGGTGGACGAGAAGGGTCGGCTGGCGATTCCCGCCCAGTTCAGGCGTCAGCTCCCCGAGGGCAGCTTTATCTCGATTGGGCAGGATGGAGTGTTGACCATCTATCCACCCGAGCAATGGGACAGCCTGGCGAGTCGGCTGCAGGATCCGCTCCTGGGGCCGGAGCAGCGGGCGCTCTCCCGAGCGCTGTTCTCTCAGGCGGTGGCCTGCGAGTTCGACGCCCAGGGACGGGTCAGCCTGAGCTCGGAGCAGCGGCGCCTGGCCGGGGTCGATCCCCGCTCGACGGTGGCGGTGATCGGCAACGGAGCTCGAGTGGAGATCTGGGCCGAGGCGCGGTGGGACAGCTACTCAGGCGACGCCGTGGGCCGCTTCGACGAACTCGCTGACAAGGTGATCCAGGGGCGGGAATAGCCCCGACCAGGTTGCACGTCTCAGTACTTTCACAAGAGTCAATAGAGCTCCTCCAGCCCCGGCCGGGCGACGCCTTCGTCGACGGCACGCTGGGAGGTGGGGGACATGCTCGCCTGCTGCTGGAGCGGTTGGGCCCGGACGGCCGGCTGCTCGCGATCGACAGGGACGAAGCGGCGGTGGCCGCGGCGAAGGACACGTTGGGCCGGTTCGGACCGGCCGCCGTGCTGGTGCACGGCGACTTCGCCGACGTGGCGCGGATCGCCAGGGAAAAGGGGTTCGAGAAGGTGAACGGGGTTCTCTTCGACCTCGGGCTCTCGAGCGACCAGCTCGAGGACCCGAGCAGGGGCTTCAGTTTCCGACTCGAAGGGCCGCTCGACATGCGCATGGACGCAGGGACGCCGGTAACGGCGGCCCGCGTCGTCAACGAGCTGCCCGAGCGGGAGTTGGCCGCAGTCATCCGGCGATTGGGGGAAGAGCGCTGGGCGGCCAGGATCGCCCGATTCATCGCCGCGCGCCGTCCACTGAATTCGACGCGAGAGCTGGCCCAGGCGGTCGAGGCTGCCATACCTCGAGCCGCCTGGCCCCCTGACATCCATCCCGCCACCAGAACGTTTCAGGCCCTGCGCATGCACGTCAATGACGAGCTGGGCAGCCTGGCCAGTGGGCTGGAAGGAGCTCTGGAGATACTCGAACCGGGTGGCCGCTTGGCCGTGATCTCCTTCCACTCGCTGGAAGACGGTGCGGTGAAGCGCTTCTTCCGTCAGGAGTCGACTGACTGCCTGTGCCCGCCAAGGCAACCCGTCTGCACCTGCGGCCATAAGGCCACGGTGCGGATCGTCACCCGGAAGCCGGTCCGGCCCTCCCCAGAGGAGGTGGCGGCCAATCCTCGAAGCCGGTCCGCACGGCTGCGGGCCGCTGAACGAATTTGACACTACCCAGTCAGGCCTGGTGGGCGGCCCCTACCCCCGCCGCCCAGCCAGGCCATCAACCCTTCTGAACATCGAGGCACACACTACTTGGTCACATCCCGAATACTCACGCGACGCCGGCTCAGCGCCGGCGCGCCGGTCAGGCGCCGCCGCAGCTCGCGGCCGTTCTGGGCGGACATCGCCGCGAGCCCGGCTGCGCGCCGGCTCCAGCTCTCGAACTTCGCGCGTGTCTATGCCGCCGCCGGGGTCGTGCTGGTGCTTTCCGTCGCCTATCTGGTGGTTGCGGCGCAGGCGACGCAGTCGTCCTACGAGCTGAGCAAGCTCAAGGACCAGAACGCCCAGCTCACCGCCGAGCGTGACCAGCTCCGATACACCATGGCCGCTCAGCACACGCCGGCGCGGGTCGAGCAGGAGGCGGCGGCCGCCGGCATGCAGCGGTCGAATCAGCTCAAGTACGTGAGCAAGCAACCGGTGACGCTGAACCTGAGGGCGCCTCTCGGGCCGGAGCCGTCGGGGCCGGAGCCGATGTGGCAGCAGGCCATCGCCGCCGTCTTCGGCGGCGCCAGAGAAGCGCTGGCAGCGGGCAGCTGAGTTGGCGGTAGGGAGCAGGCCCCTGGGCCGCTCGCGGCCCTGGGCGTCGCCGCGCGGGCCGCAGCCCCGGCCCGACCTGCCGCGGCTGCGAGTGCTCTGGCTGGCGGTGACGGCCCTGCTCCTGGCGACCGCCATCTGGGGCAGGCTCGCCTATTGGCAGGTTGCGCAGCACGGTCACCTGACTCAGCTCGCCACCGAGCAGCACCTCACAGAGGTGCCCCTGCCGGCCAGTCGAGGGCTGATCTACGACCGTGAGATGAGACCGCTGGCCATCAACACCACGGTCTACGACGTGACGCTGGCGCCCGACCTCGTCAGAGCCGACGAGCGCGAACGGGTGGCCGATTCGCTGAGCTCGATCCTCGGCGTGCCCCGGGACGGGGTGATCGGCAAGCTGGCTGCGAAAACCAAGTTCGCCTACGTCGCCAAACGTCAGTCCAAGGACAAGGCGGACCAGCTCAGCCGCCTGCGCCTGCCCGGCGTCTACCTGCAGGCGCTGGAGCAGCGAAGCTACCTGCCGGGCGGCGCCGGCGACCTGTCGCTGGCCTCCAGCATGCTTGGTTTCGTTGACTATCAGGGGAACGGTCAGCGGGGGGTGGAGGCCTACTACAACCGTCAGCTGAGCGGCCGGGACGGATTCCTCTCCACCTACCGCGACCTGGCCGGCCGGGAGTTGATGCTCAGCGGCGAGACGCGACGCGACCCGGTCAACGGTGCCGCCATGGTCCTCACCATGGACAGCAACGTCCAGTTCGCCGCCGAGCAGGCGGTCGCCGCCGGCGTGAAGGCCGCCAAGGCCGAGAGCGGGAGCGTCCTGGTGATGGATACCAAGACCGGCGGGATAGTCGCCTCGGCGACCTATCCGGCCTACGACGGCAACCAGTTCGCGACCGCGGACCCGGCGCGCACGCGCGATCCGGTCATCTCCGACCTCTATGAGCCAGGCTCGGTGATGAAGGTGGTCACGCTCTCGGGCGCGCTCGACGCCGGCAGGATAACCCCCCAGACGACCATCGAGGACCCTGGCTACGTCTCTGTGGGCGGTTCGGTGATCCATGACTGGGACCTGAAGTCGCACGGCACCGTGACGATGACCAACGTGCTCGAGAAGTCGCTCAACGTCGGCGCCATCAAGGCGATGCAGATTGAGGGCCGGGACAGCTACTTCCACTACCTCGAGGGCTTCGGCTTCGCAGCCTCGTCCGGGATCGACGTCGCTAACGAGGCAAACATGTCGCTCCGGCCGGCCACCCAGTGGCGGGACAGCGAGGTGGCCACCGCGTCCTTCGGGCAGGGGATCGCGGTGAACATGGTGCAGATGTGCGCCGCCATCAACGTCGTGGCCAACCAGGGTCGCTGGGTCCAGCCGCACGTGGTGCAGTCGATCGGGGGAGCCAGCCCGGGGACGTTCGCCTCCCGGCAGGTCGTCACCCCTCAGACCGCGGCCACGATGACGCAGATGATGGACTCGGTGGTGCAGCACGGCTCCGGCTACATGGCGCGCGTCAAAGGCTTCGAGCTGGACCAGGCGGGCAAGACGGGAACCTCCCAGATTCCCGAGAACGGGAAGTACTCTCCGGACCACGTCTGGGCCTCTTACGTCGGCTTCATGCCCGCCGACAACCCCAGGTTCACGATGCTGGTCGTGGTGCGCAAGCCGAATAACGGGTCGGCCGACCACAACGAGGGCTACTACGTGTCGGCCCCGATCTGGAAGGCGGTCGCCGAGCAGACCGTCCTCGACTGGCGGATATCGCCGGGAGGCTAGAGGCGCAGCCCGGGGCGCCCGCTCCGCCCCTTGGCGGATAACGCCGGACCGGTGCCAAGCGGTCTAATTGGCGGATGCGCCTGAGCCTTGACGACGTGCTGCCCGCGCTGAGCGGACGGCTGGCCGCCGGCCCCGCCGGGGCTCGCTTCGGCACCTTCCACACCGACTCCAGAGAGGTCCAGGAGGGCGGCCTCTTCTTCGCCCTCAGGGGGGCCGAGATGGACGGCCACGCCTTCGTGGGTGACGCCGCGCGCCGGGGCGCAGCCGGGGTGGTGGTTGAGCGGCCGGTGGAAGCGCCGGGGGCGGTCGTGATCGTGGTGGACGACACCTGGCGGGCCCTCTACGACCTGGCCGCCTGGGTCAGGGAGCGCGTTGCCCCGCTGGTCGTGGGCGTGACCGGCAGCAACGGCAAGACCTCCACCAAGGAGATGGCAGCCGCGGTCCTGGGCGCCCGCTTTCCGGTCCTCAAGTCGGAGGGGAATCTCAACACGGAGACCGGTCTGCCCCTGACCATCCTCAGGCTCGAGTCAGAGCACCGGGTGGCGGTTCTCGAGATGGGCATGCAGGGGCCCGGCGAGATTGCCCGGCTGGCTTCCCTGGCCCGCCCCACCGTCGGGGTGATCACCGGCATCGGGACCGTCCACGCCGAGTACTTCGCGGACGGGCGGCAGGGGATCGCCAGGGCCAAAGGCGAGTTGATCCAGGCGCTGCCGGAGGACGGGCTGGCCATCCTGAACCAGGACGATCCTTTCTTCGCCTCTCTGGCGGAATTGTCGAAGGCGCCTGTGGTGGGTTTCGGCCTGGAACGGGGCGAACTGCTCGGCGAGGGGTATCGAGCGCTTCCAGACGGCGGCTCTTGCTTCGAGGTGGCGGGTGTCGAGGTCCGGCTGCGCCTGGCCGGACGCCATCAGGCTCGCAACGCCCTGGCCGCGATGGCGGTGGGGCGGTTCGCCGGCGTGCCCTTGCCGGAGGCGGCAGCGGCGCTGGCCGAGGTCAGCGTGGAGCACCGGCTGCAGGAGCGCCGTACCAGTGAGGGCTACGTGATCGTCGACGACGCCTACAACGCGAGTCCCGAGTCGATGCTGGCCGCCTTCGAGGTCCTGCACGAACGGCCAGGCACGGGCCGCCTGCTGGCGGTGCTGGGAGAGATGCGAGAGCTGGGGTCCCTTGCTCCGGAGGCGCACCGGAGCGTGGGCCGGCGGGCCGCCGAGGTCTTCGACCGGGTCGCTGTGGTCGACATCGGTGAGGGCAGGACGCTGGCCGAAGCGGCCGGGGCCGAGCTCCTGCCCGACCGGGCCGCGGCCGCCCGCTGGGTGCGGTCGACGGCGCGGCCGGGCGATCGCGTCCTGCTCAAGGCATCGCATGGCGTGGCGCTCTACGAGGTGGTGGGGGAGCTGCTCGATTGATCTTCGACCTGGCCGCCGTGGCGGTGGCCTTCGTGGTCGCCGCCGCAGCCTATCCCTTCCTGATCCGGGCCTTTCGCCGGTTGAGGCTGGGCCAGATCGTGCAGGCGGAGCTCTCGCAGGCCCACCAGCGCAAGGCCGGCACGCCGACCGGGGGCGGCATCCTCTTCGTCGGGCTCGGGCTGATCGGCGGCCTTCTCTCTCTTCGGATGCACCCGGGCGCCGCACCCGCCCTGTCCGCCCTGCTGCTCTTTGGCGGACTGGGGCTGCTGGACGACCTGCGCAAGCTCCGCGTCGGATCGCTCGGGATCCCGGCGCGGCTCAAGTTCCCGCTCCAGGTCCTTCTGGCCATCCCGGTGGCGGCCCTGGCCCAGGCCCCTCAGCACCTCATCCCCGCCCAGCTGGGCTGGCTCTACTGGCCGCTGGCGGTCGGTGCGCTGGTCGGCGCCGCGAACGCCGTCAACCTCACCGACGGGTTGGACGGGCTGGCGGCCGGGCTGGGGGTCATCGCGCTGGTTGCCGTCACCCAGTTCCTGCCCGGGGCAAGCGCGGGCGAGAAGGCGGTGGCCATGACTCTGGTGGGTGGCTTGCTCGCGTTCCTCCTTTACAACCGGCATCCGGCCAGGATCTTCATGGGCGACACGGGGGCGCTCGGACTCGGCGCGGCCCTGGCCGCGATGGGCATCCAGCAGGGCTGGGTGATCCTCCTCCTGCTCCTCGGTTTGGTTTTTGTGATCGAGACGCTGTCTGTCATGATTCAAGTGGCCTTCTTCAAGGTCAGCGGCGGTCGCCGCGTCTTCAAAATGACCCCGATACACCTGACGTTCCAGCTAGAGGGTTGGTCTGAGAACCGCAT
>CATPBP010000271.1 GCA_955652675.1 Candidatus Dormiibacterota bacterium | reverse complement strand
TTTGATGAGACCTTCGATGGCACACACTCTTTAGACGCGTGAAGGCCCTCGACTTCGAAGGCGGCAACGTCCCCTCGCGACCGACGGTTCGGCAGCTGGAGGAAGCGCGTGGCCGGTCCCTGCGCGACGTGATCGCGCCCGGGCTTCTGGTCCTCTTCTCCGGGATCAATCCGAGCCTCTATTCGGCGGCGGTCGGACACCACTTCGCGCGTCCCGGCAACCGGTTCTGGCGCGCTCTCTTTCAGGCAGAGCTGACCGAACGCCTCCTGTCGCCGTTCGAGGACTCCCTGCTCCTGGAACGGCGCCTGGGCTGCACCAACCTGGTCCCGCGTGCCACGGCCCGTGCCGACGAGCTGAGCGAGTCCGAGCTCCGTGCGGGCGCCTGCCGCCTCCGCGAGCTTGTCCTGGAGCATCGTCCGGCGTGGCTGGCGGTCCTGGGCGTCAGCGCCTATCGCACCGGCTTCGGGGTCCCCATGGCGCGCGTGGGCGCGCAGCAGGAGCAGATCGGCGAGACCAGGATCTGGGTGCTGCCCAACCCGAGCGGACTGAACGCGCACTATCAGCTGCCCGCCCTGGTCGAGGCCTACCGCGAGCTCCGGCAGGCGTCGGCTCGAGGCCGTGGTCACCCGGCCGATGCCTGAGAACTCTCAGGCGGTTCGGGTCGGAAAGGTCACCGCCGTCGCCCATTCCGACAGGCGAGCTCTGCAGCGCTTCGCCGAGCGGTTGAGAGAGCTCCACTACCTGGTTCGGGAGACGCCCAGCTTCTCGATCTGTCTGAAGCCTTCCGGGAAAGGGGGCGCGATCGTCATGCACACCTTCGGGGAGACCACTGTCGACGGCGACCTCGCCTCCCTCGTGGCCGGCGAGCTGGGGTCGGCCGGCCTTCTCACCACCGCGCAGGAGTACGGCGACGCCCTCTTCGCCATAGTCGCTTCGACCTCACCACCCTCGCTGCGGTGTTCCGGCTGCGGCCGTCTGCACCTCGACAACCCGAGCATCTGGCGCGGCTACTGCCTGAACACGCTGCGCCGGTTGCGGCCCCTGCTGGCCGACGGCTCATCCTCTTCCGGCTCCGGGACCTCCGACATCTCCCGGTTCGCCGCCGTCTACCGGCGCGTCGCCGGCAGCAGCGTCGGCCGAAGCGTGCTGGACGTGGGCACGAACCTTGGTCTGCTGCCGGTCCTGCTGGCCGAGCTCGCGCCCGGCACCACGATCGTGGGCTGCGACAACAGGCCGGACGCGGTCGCGGTGGCGAGGGACCTCGCCGGCGTGGTGGGCGGTGGCAGGCCGGCCTTCATCCTGAGAGACATCCTCGCCCCCGACTTCGTGGCGGTGGGGCGATTCGACACGGTGGTCATGGTCCACCTGCTGGAGCACCTCTCGGAACCGGAGGTACCCGCCGCCCTGGAGAACGCCCTTCGCGTGACAGCCAGCCGCCTGGTCGTGGCCGTGCCCTACGAGGAGAGGACGCAGACGCTCTTCGGGCACCGCCAGGTGTTCACGCCGGAGAAGCTGCGCACCTGGGGTGAGTGGTGCGTTGAGAGGCTCGGCGGCGGGAGTTTCAAGACCGAAAGGGTGGTGGGCGGACTCCTGGTCGTAGATCGCCCTCAGCGTTAGGCGGCTGAATGCGACCATCCCGGCGCCCCGGCGCAAAACGCGCGGACGGGATCAGCCTGCGGTGAGCTCGGCTGCGATCCGCTCCAGGAGCGCCTCGGCCTGGTCCGGGTCGAACGAGCCGCGGTCGTAGCAGAGCGTCAGCCAGCAGCGACCGTCGATGACGGCCCCGGGGGCCAGGATGCCAGGCTGTCCCGGGTTCACCAGCGGAAACGCCATCTGGGTCCCCAGAGAGCCGACGTTGGTGACGGTGAACTCGCCGCCGGTGGTGTCCCCGGGCGCCAACCGGTTCTCGCGCGCCCGCTCGACCAGGTCCCGGACGGCGTACGAGAGCTCGGCCAGGTCCCTGCTGCCGGCGCCTCGGACGACCGGGACGACAAGTCCGTCCGGGACCTCCACCGCGACGCCGACGTTCGAATAGCCGCCCGCCACGGCCGCCGCCCGCACGAAGGACGCCGTCCAGCCGCCCGGTGTCGTCCCACCGGACAGGTCCACTTCCACGCTGCAGCTGCCCTGGGGAATCGTGCCTCGGGCCTCCTGCATCCGCTCGGCGATGCGGAGGCGCAACGCGCTCAGCCCGAGCCGGCCCTCGGTCTCGGTGGCGGGGCCGGTGCTCGCCTTCTCATCGCGCCGATCCGCTGCCGGCTCCGGCGAAACCTCCGACTTCTCGCCCGCCGAACCTCCGTCCCCTATCCGCGCGATGACCTCGCCGACCGGGATTGTCGTGCCCTCCGCCACCACGATCTCGATCAGCACTCCTTCGTAGGGGGACTCGAGCTCCGAGTTGACCTTGTCGGTCTCCACCTCGACCAGCGGCTCCCCGCGGGCGACCCGCTCGCCGGGGCTCTTCAGCCAGCGGGAGACGGTTCCCTCGACCAGGGTGTCCGCCAGCTTGGGCAGAGTTACGTCAGGCATCGTCTTCCAGCCTCCCTTTGACGAAGGCCAGGAAGCGGCCGGCCTCGGCGCCGTCGACCGCCCGGTGGTCGACGCTTAGCGCGAGCATCGCCTGGCCCCGATGGACCGCGCCGACCCGCAGGGCGGCCGTCTGCCCGGGACGCACCGCCGGCAGACCCAGCAGCGAGGACCCGGAACCGTAGTCCACGACCGTGAAGGTGCCGTCCCCCCGAGGCGGGGAGAGCGGCCCCAGGTCCAGGTCCACGCGCACCGCCTCGTGGCAATGGACGCCGTCCCAGCTGAAGGAGGCGTTGCAGGCCGGATGGGCGCGGCAGGCTTCGGCCACCGCGGCCACGATTGATCGCAGATGGTCTTCGGGCAGCGCCACGCTGACGACGCTAGAGGCGGCCGGGATGCCCGCGTCGTAGGCGGCGGAGGCGGCCCTGCGACCGCCGCGCCGGCGAGCCAGCTCTCGAACGCCGGCGGCTATGCGCTCCGCGTTCGGAATCAGCGCGTCCTCCATGGGGGCGCTGACCGGAATCCCGGCCACGTCGGCCATGGCCACCCTGAGCGGCGGCGCCTGCAGCTCGTCGAAGACCGACTCACAGACCAGCGCCGAGATCTCGGCGCCGAGGCCCATCGTCAAGGTGTCCTCGTGGACGACACAGAGACGGCCGGTCCGGCCAACCGAGGCCAGCAGCGCCGGCCGGTCGAGCGGGAGCAGGGTGCGGAGGTCCAGCACCTCGCACTCGATCCCCTCCTCCGCCAGCTGCCGGGCCGCAGCCAGCGACTCCTGCAGCATCATTCCCCAGGCCACCAGGGTGACGGCATCGCCTTCCCGGACGACCCGGGCCTGGCCGATCTCCTCGAGGTGCTCGCCCTCGGGCACCGGTCCTCGCACCTTGCGATAGGTCAGCTTGTGCTCCAAAAAGATGACGGGGTCGGGGTCGCGAATGGCCGCCGTGAGCAGGCCCTTGGCGTCCGCCGGCAGGCTCGGAGCCACGACTTTGAGCCCCGGCACGTGGGCGTAGTAGGCCTCAACCGACTGCGAGTGATAGGGGCCGCCGCGGAAGCCGCCGCCGTAGGCAGTCCGCAGCACCATGGGGCAGCTCCAGTCGCCCGCGGTCCGGTAGCGGATCCGCGCCGCCTCGCCGATCAGGTGGTCTGCGGCGGCGTGGATGAAGTCGGCGAACTGGATCTCCGCCACCGGTCTCAGACCCCGCATGGCGAGTCCGACCGCCATGCCGGCTATCGACAGCTCCGCCATCGGCGTGTCCACCACGCGGTCGCTACCGAAGCGGTCGAGCAGACCTTCGGTGGCCCGGAAGACGCCCCCGAGCCGCCCGATGTCCTCGCCAAGCAGGACGACCCGGGGGTCGCGCTCCATCTCCTCGGCGAGTGCTTCGCGGACCGCCTCCAGCAGGGTCAGCTCGCGCACGATTCGGATGGTAGACCCTGCCTGGCCTGTGCAGCGCGACCCTGCAGCGGCTGAGGAAGAACACCTCCAGGAGGGGGCTCGTACTCGGCGGCCGCGGCACTGTCACGAACGGCTACCGAACAACTAGCAGCTCAGAAGCGTCCTAGGAGATTGAGTTCCGTCATGGAGGACGTTTGAGTGCGTATTGCACAAGTTACATTCATAAGTCTGCTACTGCTCCTGATTGGAGCCGGCTGTTCGTTGACGTTCGGCAAGCCCCAGTCGGAGTCCAATGCCAGGCCGTCGGCCGCTCCCGTCGCGGAGACTTCGCCGGATGCCAGCGCAGGTCAGGTCACGAACGCCAAGCTGGCCAAGGACTTCACCTACGGTGACGTGGTCAATCCGACCACCAGCTTCTATCCCAGCGACCGCGAGTTCCACCTTGTGGTGGACCTCAGCAACGCTCAGGAGGGAACCCAGGTTGGGGCCGTCTGGTACGCCGTCGACGCCGGGTCCTACAAGAACAACAAGCTCGACAGCGAGAGCTACACGCTGAAGAGCGGTGAGGACCGGGTCCACGTCACGCTCACCAACAAGGAAAACTGGCCGCGCGGCAAGTACAAGGTTCAGGTGACGCTGAACACCAGGCTGAACCGAACCCTCGAGTTCGAGGTGAAGTAGCCAAAGAGATAATTCCCCCTGCGGGCAACGCCGTTGATTTACTCCCTGCCCTTGCGGGGGAGGGAAATTGTGGCTACCGAACACCCGTGCGGGTGATCGAGAGACCAGCTGGTCAGGGCTAGGCCGTCGCCTCTTCCACTCCCACCTTTCGAGCGGCCGCCTCGTGGCCTGCCTCGGCCGCGCGACGGTACCAGGCCCCCGCCTCGGCGGCGTCACCCTCCTCCTCTCGGAGCATGCCGAGGTAGAAGGCGGAATCGGCGTGGCCGGCCTGACCGGCGCGGGCGTACCACTTCTCGGCCTCCGCCTGGTCGCCACGAGCCTCCAGCAGGACCGCCAGCTCGTAGGCCGACTCGCCGTCACCAGAGTCGGCGGCCCAGCGGAACCAGGCCTCAGCCTCCTCCAGGGCGCCCCGCCGCCTGAGTCCGAGTGCCAGGTTGTAGCCGCCGTCAAGGTCGCCCGCCTCGCCGGCGTGCCGGTACCAGACCTCGGCCTCGGCGGCCATCCCGCGCTGGTCCAGGAGCATGCCGAGCCCGTTGGCGGCCGGCCCGTAGCCGGATTCCGCGGCCCGGCGGTACCAGGCCTCCGCCTCCTCTCGATCCTCTCGATCCTCGAGGAGGGTCGCCAGGCGGTAGGCGGCCGCGGCGTCGCCCGCCTCGGCTGCCCGGCGGTACCAGGGCTCGGCCTCGGAATCGTCGCCCCGGCCCTCGAGCAGGAGCCCGAGGTTGTAGGCGGCGTCCAGGCTCCCTGCCTCGGCTCCGCGGCGATACCACACCTCCGCCTCCTCGGGCGCACCACGGCCGTCGAGCAGCAGCCCCAGGTTGTTGGCCGCGGCCGGATGGCCGGCGTCCGCGGCAAGCCGGTACCAGGAATCGGCCTCCTCCGGCTTGCCGCCCTCTTCCAGGGCGACGCCGCGCTCGAATGCGGTCGCGGGGTCCACGTCCGTGGCCGACCCGGACGCTTCGCCCTCCCGCCTCCGCCCTTGAGGGGAGATCAGGGCCATGGCAGGACAGGGGCCGTCAAGGGCGCGCCGCTCAAAGTGGTGTCGGGCGCGCCGAGTGTTGGGTGCTGGAACGCTGCCGACGCGGGTGCCGGGAACAGCGCCGCCAGCCCGAGCAGCGCAGTCATCTCCCTCCGTTTTCCTTTTTCCCATTCTGCCACCGATGTGGAAGTTCGATCACATGGGCATTTCGCGCACTGAGAGTTGGTCGATCCCGGCCTGAGCCTGACCGGCGCGGTCGGGGCCCGGGACGTGCAGCCAGGGTCAATGGGCCGATCGTATAGTTGGGCTCTCAGGAACCATCCCAAGAGGAGCCGCTGAACGCTGAGGCGGCCCCACCCCGCCGGCCTCGTCTCGCCGGCGACCCCGATCGAGCCGCTAGACAAGGAGGCGAAGTATGCCGAAGGTACGAACGCTTGTCGTCGCCAGCGCGCTGGGCGCGGCGGCATCCTACTTCTTCGATCCCGAGCGTGGGGCCGGCCGTCGGGCGCAGGCACGTGACCAGCTGGAAGCGCTGATCCGCCGCGGCGAGCGGAGCGCGCGGCGCACCGCGATGCAGATCGAGGACCGGGTCGGCGGAAGGATGGCTCAGATCCAGCACGCGCACGATGAGCGGGACTACGACGACCTGACGATCCTGGACCGGGTGGAAAGCGAGCTCTTCGGGCGGCGGGGCTTCCCCAAGGACAGGGTCAACGCGGACGTGGTCGACGGCCGGCTGACCCTTCGCGGCCAGCTCGACAGCGAAGAGCAGATCAGAGAGGTCGCCGCCGCGGCCGGCGAAGTGCCGGGGGTGGCCGAGGTGATAGTTCTTCTTCACCTACCGGGCACGCCTGCCCCCAACAAGGCCGCGGCCCTGGAGGCGGACAAGTCATGAGCGAGGGCGATGACCGAGCCGTCCCGCCCGCCAACATCTACGAGGGCAACGGCCAGCTGAGCGTCGCGGTACCTCTGCCCGGAGTCCACCACGAGCACGTCTCGGTCAGCGTGCAGCCGGACAGGCTGCTGGTGGAAGCCGACGGCAAGTACCGGCAGGAGAGCCAGAACTACCTGCAACACGGCTGGCACGTGGGCGCCTGGCGGCTAGACCTCCCGCTGCCGCGCCGGGTCGACCCGGCCGCAGCCCGCGCCACCCTCAATCTCGGCGTGCTCGTCGTGATGGTCCCCGTCTCGGAAAACGGGGCCGGCAGCAGCCAACCCGCGGTCTCGGGAGGGTAGGCGCCAGGTCCGTTTGCGTATGCTCCTGGAACCGGCATTCCAGGTTCGCGTATGCTGCCGTTCGACGCCCGGATGCGCTTTTTGCTAAGGTGCGTCCGAAAGGAGGCCCGGCCGAGGAAGGGCGTGCCGGCCACTCAGGGGGTAGTGAATGCATCGACTTTTGGTCGTGCTACTGGTCGTGCTCAGCCTTGCCCGGCCGGCCTTCGCAGACGACATAACGAATAGAGAGGATGTGGTCAAGCAGCACTTGGCTGATGCCTCCGTCTCGATCACGAAGCTGGAAGCGCAGATAGCGACGCTGCAGACCTCGATCGTGCAGACCCAGCAGCGGTCCGATCGTGAGCGAGAGCAGCTGCGGGTCCTGGCGCGGGTGATCTACGCCCAGCCGTCCGGGGACAACCTGATCATGACTGTGGTCACCGCCAATTCGGTCGCGGACGCCTTCACCAGAGTGGGCGACCTCACCTCGGCGGCAGAGCAGGCGTCCCGGACGCGCGCGGCGCTGAACCGCGACCTGGCCAGCCTCTCCTCGCAGAAGGCGCAGATGGATTCCGACCGGCAGCACCAGGTTGAGGTGCGCAATCAGCTTCAGGGCGAGTTCGACAGGCTCGTCGAGATGGAGGCGCAGCGCCTTCAGCAGCAGGCCCTGCAGCAGGGCGTTCAGGCGGCGCCCGCGCCGGCTGCCCCGCCGGCCGCGCCCATCGCGGCCGGGGGAAGCATTCAGCAGATCATCCTTGACGCTTTCGCGCCGCTTGGGGCCGGCGCCCAGCAGTGGGCGCTGCGCGTGGCCAAATGCGAGTCCGGCTACAACCCCAACGCGGTCAACCGTGGCTCCGGCGCTTCGGGACTCTTCCAGTTCATGCCGGCGACCTGGGCCTCCATGCCCCAGGGCCGCCAGTCCGTCTTCAACGCCGTCGCCAACGCCCAGGCCGCCGCCGTGCTCTACGCGCGGTCCGGTCCGAACCAGTGGTCCTGTAAATAGCGCGGGGGGAACCCAGGTTCCCCCCACGGACCCGCCCTCCTCGCGGGAGTGGTGATGGGCGTCGGGGATACAACTCAAACGGCCGGAGTGAATCCGGCCTTTCGAGTGACGCTTCATACTTCCCTCCGCCTTCGGATCCGTGGGATTTAAGGTTCTGTCCATGGACTTGAACGAGAAGCTGGCGCTTGTCACGGGCGGGGCGAGCGGGATCGGGAGGGCCTGTGCTCTGGCCATGGCCCGCCGCGGTGCCCGGGTGGTCATCGCCGACCTCAACGAGGAGCGCACAGCCGAGACGCTGGCCGAGATCGAGGCCTTCGGCGGCCGGGCCCGGGGCTTCGACTGCGACGTCTCTCGCGATGGTCAGGTCGAGCGGCTCGCGGAGCGCGTGCTGGGGGAGATGGGCGGCGTCGACCTGCTCATGAACAACGCGGGCGTGGTCCTCGGCGGCCCGATGGAGAAGATCCCCATGGCGGACTGGGAGTGGATCGTCAACATCAACCTGCTCGGGCCCGTCCGCTGCCTCCGCGCCTTCCTCCCACAGATGATCGAACGGAGGAGTGGCTACATCGTGAACACCGCCTCCTTCGCCGGGCTGGTCGCGCACAACCCTCTGACCATCCCTTACGACACCACCAAACACGGGGTGGTCGGGCTCTCGGCGGGCCTGGCCCTCTACCTGCGACCAAAGGGCATCGGAGTCTCAGTGCTCTGCCCTGGCTACGTGGAGACTAACCTGTCCGAGCACTATCGCTTCAGGGGGATGGACGGGGTCGGTGTGGGGCCGGCGCGGATGCCCGACGCCGTGGTGACTCCCGAGGACGTCGCGGAGAAGGTGATCGCGGCGGTGGAGGCCGAACGCTTCCTGATCCTCAGCCAGCCTGAGCATGCTCGGATCTGGGCACGCCGGGCCCAAGACATCGACGCCCACATCGAGCGGCAGCTGCAGGCGCTGACCGGCCAGCAGCCGGCGAACTGAGAAGGGCACGGCGACGGCCCGACACCTAACCGAACCCCTGAGCGTTCTTGTATAGGTGGCTGCTGCCCTCGACGCTCTGATCGTCCGGGCCCAGGCGGGCGACCGGGAGGCCTTCGAGGAGGCGTTCCGCCCGCTCTATGACGATGGCTTCCGGCTGGCCATCGCCATGCTGCACGACCGCGCGGAGGCTGAGGACGCCCTCCAGGACGCGCTGCTCAAGAGCTGGCGCAAGCTCCACACCTTCAGGGTGGGGACCGGGCTCCGCCCCTGGTTCCTGACCGTCGTCGCCAACCAGTGCCGCTCCACGCGCCGCACCCGCTGGTGGTCGGTGCAGCGTCTGGCCGTGATCGAGATTTCACACCCCGGCCCGCTCCTGGAGCCCGAGCGGATCGACCTGCGTCGCGCTCTGAGCCGCCTGCCGGCGGGGCAGAGGCTGCTCCTGGTCCTGCACTACTACCTCGACATGTCCTTCGAGGACATGGCACAGGTGGTCGGAGGCCGGCCGGACGCGGTCAAGTCCCGCACCTACCGGGCCCTGCGCAAGCTGCGCACCAGCTACCTCACCGAACCCCTGCCGGGCGAGGTCGTCGCCTGATGGACGACCGGGACCTCAAGGAGCGCCTGAGAGAGGAGTTCGATCCCGAGGAGCCGGACCGCGAGTCCTACCGGCACGCCCTCGACCACGCCTTCGATCCCGATCGGGGACGGATGCCGGGCTGGACGGCTCCGGTGGCCGTCGCCGTAGCCGTGGCCATGGTGACCACCCTGGCCCTCGGCCAGCGGGCCTTGAGTGGCCAGACCGCTGCTCACCTCACGGCGGGCTCCGTCCAGGCGACCAGCCAGTCCGTCTACAGCGTCATGCCGGCGGCGGCGTCTGTGACCCCCGAGGAGCCTGGCGTGCACGTCGCGGCCCGCAGCTCCCGGGAGGCCCTGGCCAGCGCCGGAGACGTCATCGAGCGAACCGAGGACGGAGGCGAGAGCTGGGCGGTTGTCTTCGCGGGGATGGATGGGCACCGTGGCAACGTCCGGGACCTGGAATGGGTGACGGGCAGCGTGGCCTTCGCCGCCACCACCTACGGACTGGTACGGCTGGACATCCGGCCGCCCCACTCTGCCGTGGTCAACAAGCGCAGCGACATCAAGCGGCTCGACTTCGTCACGCCCCTGGAGGGATACGCCATCGCTGCCGACCGGGTGATCAAGACCGCGGACGGCGGCCGCTCCTTCGCCGACCTTGACGTCGGGCTGACCCTGGTCAGCTGGATCCAGTGGGTCTCGGTCAGCCGCGCCTGGGCGGCTGGTCCGCGCGGCGTTGTGACGACGGGTGACGGCGGCCGGACCTGGAAGTCGCAGCTCCAGTTCTCCGACCCTCCCGAATCAAGCGGCAGCCTTCCCTGGACCCAGGTCGGCTTCACCGACCAGCTGAACGGTTTCGCCTATCACCACGCCACCGACGTCAACACGGTGCTGCATACGGCTGACGGCGGCAGGACCTGGGAGCCGGCCTCGCAGCTGCCGAGGGGCGCCACCAGCGATTTGGTGGTCACCGGGCCCAACGCCGCCGAGCTGGTCGAACCGGCCGCCGCAGGCAGACCCAGCCTGTGCGCCACGGGGGACGGCGGCATGACCTGGCGCTGCTCCAGGCTGCCCATGTCTGGCGCTCCCGGCCAGCTGGTGGCCAGGGGAGCCGCCCGCTGGCTGGCCCTGATGGACTCCGGCGCCGTCTTCGCGGTCAGCCAGGACCTAAAGAGCTGGACCACCAAACACCGCTCCCTGGCGTGAAGTAGTCCTCCCCCCGCGGAAGGTCCCGCGGGCGGGGGGAGGACGTATAGCCCAGGGTTAGCGGTAGGCGGCGAGGCCGGTGATCGCCTCGCCTATGGCAAGGGTATGGATCTCGTGCGTCCCCTCGTAGGTGAAGACGGACTCCAGGTTGTTCATGTGCCTGATCACCGGGTACTCGAGGGTGATGCCGTTGGCTCCCAGGATGCTGCGGGCCTCCCGGGCGATCTCCAGGGCGGCGCGAACGTTGTTCAGCTTGCCCACGCTGACCTGCTGGGGAGCGATGCGTCCCTCATCCTTCATCCGGCCGAGGTGGTGGGCGAGCAGCGTCCCCTTGTTGATCTCCACGAGCATCTCCACCAGCTTCCGCTGGGTGAGCTGAAAGGCGGCGATCGGCTTGCCGAACTGGACCCTGGTCTTGGAGTACTCGAGCGCCGACTCGTAACACGCCCTGGCGGCCCCCAGCGCCCCCCAGACGATCCCGTAGCGGGCCTCGTTCAAACAGGAGAGCGGTCCTCTCATCCCGATCGCCGAGGGAAGCTCGGCGCTCTCGGGCAGCACCACGTCCTCCAGGATCAGCTCCGAAGTCACCGCGGCCCGTAGCGACATCTTGCGATGGATGTCGCGGGCCGTGAAGCCTTTGGTGTCGGTGGGGACGATGAAGCCGCGCACGCCGCTCTCCGCCTTGGCCCAGATCAAGGCCACACCGGCGATGCCGCCGTTGGTGATCCAGAGCTTGGTGCCGTTCAGCACCCAGTCGGAGCCGCGGCGGCGGGCGGTGGTGCGCATCCCGGCCGCGTCGCTGCCGAAGTCCGGCTCGGTGAGGCCGAAGCAACCGATGACCTCACCGCGCGCCATGCGCGGCAGCCACTCCTGCTTCTGCTCCTCCGACCCGTACTTCCAGATCGGGAACATCGCCAGCGAGCCCTGCACCGAGACGAAGCTGCGAAAGCCGGAGTCGCCGGCCTCCAACTCCATGCAGGCGAGTCCGTAGGAGACGGCGTTGGCGCCCGCGCAGCCGTAGCCCTGCAGGTGCATGCCCAGCAGTCCGAGCTCACCCAGCTCACGCGCCATCTCCTTTGGGAAGACGCCCTCCTCGAACCAACCTTCGATGCCCGGCAGCACCCGGCTCCGGACGAAGTCGCGGACGGTGTCCCGGATCAGCCTCTCCTCCTCGCTGAGAAGGGAGCCGACATCCAGGAAGTCGGAGGGGTCGAGCCGGTTGCTGCTGGTCGCCGGCGGCTGGGCGGTCGTGCTCACGAGCCCATTAAAGCGCGCCGGCGCTAGGACCG
>CATPBP010000270.1 GCA_955652675.1 Candidatus Dormiibacterota bacterium | reverse complement strand
TCGCTTCGCGACCTGATCGTGGCGCCGCCCGAGAAACCGATCCGCGACATCATGATCCGGAACGTCGTCACGGTTCGCGTGGAGGACGGTCAGAAGGAGGTCGCTGCCGTGCTCTCGAAATACAACCTGCTGGCGGTGCCGGTGGTGGACCAGGAGTACCGGCTGCAGGGCGTGGTGACCGTGGATGACGCGCTCGACGCGGTGCTTCCCGAGTCAGTCAAGCGCAAGCTTCCAAGAGTTTTCTAGTGTCCTGCTCCAGAAATTCGCCAGCATATTGCGGCTCCGGACGCCGATGCGGGCGTCAGGGGGCCCGGCCCGTCGTCGTCACGCATCTCAGATGCGCTCCTCCTAGTGCCACCCCTTCCTTCGCCTCGGCGCCCGGACCGGCAGCCTGCGGCTGCCTTCCACAATCTGCTCGACGAACTCCCGGATCAGGACACTAACCGGTCATGGATCGGCTTATAGGACGGCTCCGGCGCTTCCGCCGGATCTTCATCCTGCTGGCCGTGATCGGCCCCGGCCTGATCACGACCAACGCCGGCAACGACGCCGGCGCCATCGCCACCTACTCGCAGGCAGGAGCCGAGTTCGGCTTCCGCATGCTGTGGATCCTGGTCGTGATCACGATCAGCCTGGCGGTCGTCAACGAGATGGCCTCGCGCATGGGCGTGGTCACCGGCAAGGGGCTGGCCGACCTGATAAGGGAGCGCTTTGGAGTCCGGGGAACGGTCTTCGCCATGCTCATGCTGCTGGTCGCCAACGCCGTCACCACCATGGCTGAATTCGCCGGCGTGGCGGCGGCGCTGCAGCTCTTCGGCGTGCCGAAGTACGTCACCGTGCCCGTGGTGGCCGCCCTGGTCTGGCTGCTGATCGTGCGCGGCAGCTACCCGGTCGTGGAGAAGGTGCTGCTCTCGATCGGCGTCGTCTACCTGGCCTACATCGTCTCGGGGATCAACAGCCACCCTGATTGGGGCGCCGTGATCAAGAGCACGGTGGTGCCCCAGCCGGTGGCGAGCCTTAGCTACTTCCTTCTCGCGATCGGCTTGATCGGAACCACCATCGCTCCCTGGATGCTCTTCTATCTGCAGTCCTCGGTGGCCGAGAAGGGGATTCCCAACGAGCAGCTGCCGTACTCCCGCGCCGACGCAGTTGCGGGCGCGATTTTCGCCGATCTGGTCGCCTTTTTCATCATCGTCGCGGCCGCTGTGGCGATCCACGGGACTCTGAGCCCGGACCGGCTGGCCAACATGCAGGCGGCCGACTACGCGCGGGCGCTGCAGCCGGCGGTGGGTCCGGCTGCTTTCGTGCTCTTCGGCATCGGGCTCTTCGGAGCCTCACTGCTCTCGGCGGGCGTGGTACCGCTGTCCACGGCGTACACGGTGACGGAGGCGTTCGGCTGGGAGCGGGGGGTCGGCCAGCGGCTGGCGGAGGCGCCGGTCTTCTTCGGCATCTTCACGGGACTGATCGCGATCGGCGCACTGGCCGTGCTGATCCCGGGCGTGCCTCTGGTCCAGATGATCCTGCTCAGCCAGGAGATCAACGGCCTCATCCTGGCCGCGATTCTTATTTACATGATCGTGCTGGTCAACGACCGGCGGATCATGGGCCGCTACGTCAACGGCCGCCTTGCCAACGTGGTCTCCGGCGCGACGGTGGTGCTCCTCGTGGGACTGATCGCGCTCTTCCTCTTCAGCGCCCTGCCCGGCTCACCGCTCCGCGGGTAGCCCCGCCAGGGCCCTCATCCCCACGCCGGAGATGGCCAGGGTGGCGCGGACGACGCCCTGCTCTACCGCTTCGCCGAGAGCCTCAGGTGCGCCGCCCAGCCGGTGCCAGCGCGCCAGCATGCCGCCGGCCAGTGCGTCGCCGGCTCCGGTCGTGTCGACCACCGGCCCGGGAGAGGCCGGGCGGTGGAGCCGGCCACGCTCGCCAAAGACGGTCACGCCGCCGGGGCCGTGCTTCAGCACCAGCCCGCGAAGGCGCCAGCGGCGCCGGAACTCGTCCGGGTCAGCACCGCCGCCGAGCGCGGCGAACTCCTCCTCATTGCAGAAGTACCAGTCGGCCAGCCCGAGCACCTGCCTGGCGGCGTCCGGGGCGACCTCGACATATGAGCGCATGGCGTCCGCCGCCAGCAGGCCGCAGCCGGCCAGCCGTCGGGCCGCCTCCAGCTGCCGGTCCGGTCGCATTGAGCCGACAAACGCCCAGCCCTGCCAGTCCACCGGCGGCCGCGGGGACCAGTGGTCGTATATCGAGTCCCGGCTTCCGAGGTCGACGTTCCGCCCGTCTCGTGCGTCTGCGAACCATCGGTACGTGGGCGCGTCCAGCACCTCCAGGTCCGGCTCGATCGTGGGGTGGGGCGCGAGCAGCGCGCGAACCCTCTCCTCGGCGTCGCGGCCGACCGGGGCCACCATCCGGACCGGCCACTCCGGCGCCGCCGCCAGCGAGGCATAGAGCGCGGAGCCGCCGAGCTCATCGGTGAAGAGGCCGCCCTGCAGAGAGTCGAGGGCGATTGAGCCGACCACCAGCAGAGGAGAGTCGGCGGGCATGCCTCTTGCTAGCCGCGCGGCCCTCTGCCGCTGCGCTCTGTGATCACGTGCCGGGCGCCCCGGAGCTTCCCCAGGAAGTCCGTGACATCCGCGTACGGCTCGATCTCCATCCAGCTCGAGCCGAGCTCGCGAGGGCCGTGGGCGTCGCTGCCCGTCGCCGCCACCTTGTTCAGCTCTCGGCAGTACTCGGCGGCCGTCTGGTTGGCCGCCGGGTCCGCCCAGGCGTTGTGCGTCTCGATTATGTCGAGCCAGGGCGCGAGCTCCACCAGGCGCTCGGGCTGGAAGCTGGCTCTCCGCCGGTCGAAGGGGTGGCAGGCGTAGGTGAGGCCGCCCAAGGCGCGGATCTGCTCGCAAACCTCTTCGGGAGTGCCGCCCGAGGGCACCGTGGCGGTCAGGAAGAGCCCGATGATGTCGCCTTCGGAAGACTTGACCTCCTCGCCCACAATGGCCAGCTCGGGCTCGCGGCGTTTCAGCTCGAGGGCCCCGGCGGCCGTGTGGTGGTCGGTGAGGGCGATCCGGTCCAGACCCAGCTCACGGCTCCTGGCAACCAGCGTCTCCAGGCTGGTCGAGCTGTCCGGCGAGAAGCGCGAGTGTAGGTGCAGATCGATCCGCAGCCGGCCGGAATCCAAGCGCTCTGAAGCCGCTACTGGAACAGAGGAATGATGGGAGCAGGCTCCCGGGAGCGGACCGACTGATCCATGAGCATCTCCTGCGCCCGATAGAGGAACTCCACCACCTGCTCTGGGCGCCGTTCCGAACCCATCTCGCGCGGAAGCCGGGCATCAGCTCGGGCAAGCAGGGTGACCAGCCTGGGCATCAGCCAGCCGGGAACCACCCGCAGGCGCTGGACCATGCACTCCTCGAGCCAGAACATGAGCTCGTCCGACTCCCTGAGCAGCTTGCGTGGCGTCATCCGTTCCTGGCGCCTCTGGTGCCAGTAGACGGCTCGCCGCTGGTCGACCACGGTTCCCTCGATCATGTGCCCGAATTCCTTCCGGCCACTATACCCATCTGGACCTGCGGGACTAAACGCGGGAGCGGCGGCCGGCCGCTGAGGCCGCTACTCCTTGCCCGAATGCTCCTTCTGGTAGGCCTCGATCAGGGAGCGGGCGAGGTGCGCCGGCACCTCCTCGTAGTGCGAGAAGCGGGTCGTGAAGGTGCCCCGGCCCTGGGTGATGGAGCGCAGGTCGAGAGCGAAGCGCTGCATCTCGGCTTCCGGAACAGTGGCCCGCACCACCTGCCAGCCAGAGTCGGGCTCGGTTCCGGCGATCCTTCCTCTCTTCCCGTTGAGGTCGGACATGATGTCCCCCAGGTAGCGCTCGGGGACCCGGACCTCGACCTCGTGAATGGGCTCCAGCAGGACAGGACCGGCCTCGGCGGCAGCCTTCCGGATGGCGAGCGAGCCGGCGATCTGGAAGGCCATATCCGAGGAGTCGACAGTGTGGTACTTACCGTCCAGCAGCCTGACCCGGATGTCCACCATCGGGTAGCCGGCGATGACGCCTTTGGCCACGGTGTCCAAGATTCCCTTCTGGACCGAGGGACGGTAGTTCTGGGGGATGGAGCCGCCGAAGATCTTGTCTTCCCAGACGAAGCCCTCGCCCCGGGCGGTCGGCGAGACCTCGATGACGCAGACGCCGTACTGGCCGTGGCCGCCCGACTGCTTGACGTGCCGTCCCTCCGCCTTGGCCGTTCCCCCGACCGTCTCCCGGTAGGCCATGCGCGGCGTTTCGGTGTTGGCCTCGGCGCCGTACTTTCGCTTCAGCTTCTCCAGGATCACGTCGAGGTGGACGTCGCCCAACCCGCCGACGATCAGCTGCCGGGTCTCCTCGTTGCGGACCACCTGGAGAGTGGGATCCTCCTCGGCCAGCCTGGCCAGCCCGGTGGAGATCTTCTCCTCGTCGCCGCGGGCTCTCGGGAAGATCGCCAGGTGGTAGGAGGGTTGTGGCACCTGCACTTGCGGCGCCGAGCCGTCCCTGGCGCCGAGCAGGTCGTTGGTCAGCGTGGACTGCAGCTTGATCGCGGCGCCGATGTCTCCGGCGCACACCTCCTGAGTGTTGACGTGCTCTTTGCCCTGCACGAAGAAGAGCTGGCCCAGGCGCTCGTTGGAGCCTCGATTGGCGTTGGGTACGGTCTGGTCCGACTTCAGGCAGCCGCTCAGCACCTTGAAGTAGCTGACCCGCCCGAAGGGGTCCGAGTAGGTGTTGAAAACCAGCGCCCGAGGCTGGCCCGAGGGGTCGGCCTGAGGGCTGGGCAGCAGGTCGCAGACGGCCCGTAGCAGCGTCCGGACGCCCAACAGCTTGGTCGCCGAGCAGCAGATCACCGGACAGACCCTGCCCGTCATGATCCCCTCGCGGAGGCCCCGCTCGACCTCCTGGTCGGAGAGCGTGCCCTCTTCGAGGTATTTCTCGAGCAGGTTGTCGTCGCCCTCGGCGGCCGCCTCGACGACCTGCTCGCGTCTCTCTGCAACCAGGGACGCCATGTCCTCGGGGATCGGGGCCTCGCCCCCCTTGCCGTCCGGCGAGGTCACGAAGGCCGTCATCCGCATCAGGTCGACGACACCACGGAAGCCGGCCTCGGCGCCGATCGGGAGGTGCAGAGCGACGGGCCTCGGGTTGAGCTGCGCGCGCATGGCGTCGAGAGCCCCGTAGTAGTCGGCGTTCTCCTTGTCCATCTTGTTCACGACCACGAGCCGCGGCTTCTGGTCGCGGTTGAGCTGCTGCCAGGCCACCTCGGTGCCCACCGCGAGCTGCGGGCTCGGCGAGCTGACCACCAGGGCTCCGTCGGCCGCCGCCAGCCCGCTCTGCACCTGCCCGACGAAATCCAGGAAGCCGGGGGTGTCGAGCAGGTTGACCTTGAAGCCATCGTGCTCGAGGTGCGCGACGGCGAGGTTGATCGAGATCTTGCGCCGGTGCTCCTCCGGCTCGAAGTCCAGCGCCGCGGAGCCGGCCTCGGTGGAGCCCATTCGCTGGATCGCCCCGGCCGCAAAAAGCAGCGCCTCGGCCAGCGTGGTCTTGCCATCGTGCGAATGGCCGAGGATTGCTACGTTCCGGATCTTCTCCGGCCCATAACGGGGCACGATCTCAGAGTCTAATCGCCGCCTCGCCGCCGCTGCAGGCCGGGACCGGTAAGCTTGGAGGCCTCATGGCGACATCCAAGCGCAGCGCGACGGTCGAGGAGGTGCTGGCCGCCGTCGAGGCCGCACGAGACAAGGTGATGGCGGACGAGATCAAGTCGCTCACCAAGCTGGGCATCCCCAAGGCGATGGCCTACCAGATGATCGCCAGCCGTTTCCACCAGAAGGCGCCCGGCCAGGAGGAGGCGGAGCCCGATCCCTTCGAGTCGAACACCGGCAACACCTGGGACGACATCGGCTAGGTACCGCAGGATAATTCCAATGTGCGACGCGCCAGGACGCTGGCTCGGCAGCTGCGTATCCTCGCCGCGGTCATCCGGGAGCCAGGCCTGCACCCGGGCCCCCTCTCCGCCCGCACCGGAGTATCGGAGCGGACGCTGCGTCGCGACCTGGTAGCTCTTCGCCGGCTGGGCTACGCCGTCTCCTACAACGACGGCTACCAGCTCCAGGAGTCGCTGCGGCTCGATGGCCCGATGGGCCCGCGTGGCCTGGGCGGCGTCTACGAGCAGCAGATCCGAGCGCTGCGCGCGCAGGTGCCGGCCGGGCTGGCGGAGCAGGTCGAGGCCGAGCTCGAGGCGGAAGCCCCGGCCTCGCTGGCGGCACTGATCGCCGCGGTCATCGAACGCCGGCTGCGCTGACAGAGCCGTCCGAGGCGGCCGGGCGGCGGATGGAGCCGGTGTCCTAGAGTCAGGCTCTGTGAAACCACTCCTGCTCTTCGCCTCAGAAGAGGCCGACGCCGACTTTCTCTATGCGACGCGCATGTCGGTGGGCGAGGCGCTCTACGTCCGTTTCGCCGAAGGCGACGACCTGCTCGTGGTGCCAACGCTGGAGCTGGAACGGGCGCGTCTCCAGGCACGCTCCGGCTGCGTCATCGACCGGCGCGAGGCCGGCTGGACCGAGCAGCAGGACCGGGTGGGTGCCTGGGCGGACGTCGCCGTGCAGGTGCTCGGCGATCGGGCCGGCGGCGGGGTCCGCGTCTCGCCCAGACTGCCGGCCGGTTTCTACGTGGCCCTTCAGCGGCGTGGCCTTGAGGTCGAACTGGACGATCGCCTCTTCGAAGAGGAGCGGCGGCGAAAGTCGCCCGAGGAGGCCACCTTCATCCGCTCCGCCCAGGAGGCCGCCCAGGTCGCCTGCGTGGAGGTGATCGCCAATCTTTCCGCGGCGACCATCGGCGGCGACGGCCTGCTCTGGCTGGAGGACCATCCGCTCACCTCGGAACGGCTGATGGCGAGGGCCCAGAGCGCCCTCCAGGAGATCGGCTACGGCGCCGCGGAGGTGATCGTGGCCGGGTCGCCGGAATGCGCGCTGCCCCACTTCAGAGGCGAGGGACCGATCCGGGCGCACGCACCCGTGATCATCGACATCTTCCCCCGGGGCGCCAGCTCCCACTATCACGGAGACCTCACCAGGACCGTGGTCGTGGGCCAGATCGACGACAGGGTTCGCAAGATGCATGACGCCTGCGTCCTGGCCCTGGAGGCCGGCCGCGCCCTGCTTCGGCCAGGCGCCAATGGCCGGGACGTCCACCACGCCGTCTGCCGGGTGCTGGTGGAACGAGGCTACGGAACCACGACCAAGGGCTTCGAAGGCAGCGCGGAGGGCCCGCGCATGAACCACTCGACAGGGCACGGCGTCGGGATCGAGGTCCACGAGCCGCCGCAGCTGCGCGACCTCGACTACCCGCTGCAAGCCGGCGACGTGCTGACCGTCGAGCCGGGGCTGTACCTGGTCGGTTTCGGCGGCGTGCGCGTGGAGAACACCGGGATGATCACGGAGGAGGGCTTCGACGACTTCACCACCCTGCCTCTCAGCCTCGACCCGGCCGATTACCTCTAGACGGCGCTTTCCCGACGGGCGCCGGGGGAGCGCCAGTCGAAGGCAGGCGGGGAGACGAAGGGCGGCCCCACCTCGATGACCACCTGCGTGTGGGGCCGCAGCACCAGGCCCGGAAGGACCCCCGAGTAAGGGCGCCCGTCCTGCCAGACCTTCACCTGGCGGCCAGGACCCGCGTACATGCCGGCGACCTGCCCAGCCGAGAGCGGCTCTCCCCAGATCGTGAAAAAGTCCCCCAGCGTGAAGAGCCGGGTGCGAGCCGAGGCCGGCGCCGCGATGTGCAGGATGCCCGTCGGCTGTTCGGTGTGCAGCCAGTAGACGCATTTGTCGGTCATCCCGACGTGCGCCGGAACCGGCACCCGCCGGCCCTCGTGGAAGAGGTCCAGGTGGGCGTGGTAGTGGACGGCCGCCTGCCCGGCGGCGTCGCAGCCCACCGCCACGGGGCCGGCGGCGCCCTTGGCGCTTCCCCGGCTCAGCACAGCGAGTGCGAGGAATACGCCCAGCACCAGCCCCGCGACGGCGAGCGGTCCCAGCAGGCGGCCGTCGACAGTGGTCCGCGCCCTGCTGCGTGGCCAGGACCGGCCGCCTGGCCGGGAGCGGGATCCGGGCCCGAAGCCGGGTCCCGACCTCCGCCTGAACCGGCGTCCACGCCTCACCGCCATGCGCCCGAGACCATACAGGCGGTGGAGTCCGCTGTAAAGCTACCCTTTACCGGTGACCGACGAGACGCTGGGCCAGCGGATCCGGCGGGCCCGGCTCGAACGGGGCCTCACCCTGGCCCAGGTGGCGGGGGACGACTTCAGCCGCGCCTTCCTGAACCAGGTCGAGATGGGCCGCAGCCAGCCTTCGACGCGCGTGCTCAGGGTGATCGCGACCAGGCTGGGTGAGCCGCTGGACTACCTGGTCGAGGGCAGCCTCCTGGAACACGAGCTGGGGGTGGAGCGTGGCCGCCTGGCGCTGGCCAGGGGACGCCAGCTGGTTGCCCTGGAGCTGATCGAGCCGGCCCTCGCTGACCGCTCGTCGCTCGGCGTCGACGCCCGCCTCTGCGCCGCCGAGGCGCTGATCGGGCTGGGGCGCGAGGCGGAGGCCAGGAGCCTGGTGGAAGGGGACCAGCGGCTGCTCCGGGCCAGGGGCGACAGCTTCCGGCTCCGGCGCCTCGAGGGTCTGTTTTCGGGAACGCGGTTCTCCCTCGATCCGCCAGGCCATGAGCGGCTGGCGGAAAGGGCGCTGCGCGAGGGCCGCCGTGAGCTGGCGCTCGAGCACTTCCGCACGGCAAGGGTTCTCCGCGACGCCGCCCAGCCGGCCGGCGCGCCCTCGTAGCGATGCTGCGCGGCGACCTCGCGGACGAGCTCGGAAGGATGATCGTGGCTGCCGTCGACGCAGCCTTCTCCCTGGAGATCAGCGTCCCCGAGGCGGTGATCCGGCCGGCGCTGCCGGAGCGCGGCGCCGACTATCAGAGCAACGTCGCCATGCCCCTGGCCAAGCGGCTCTCGCTCCCCTCCCGGGAGGTGGCCGCCCGCATCCTGCAGCACTTCGATCCGGGCGACATTGTGGAGCCGCCCCAGATCGGCGGCGCCGGCTTCATCAACCTGACGCTGCGCCGGGACTGGCTGGAACGCCAGGCCCTGGCCCTGGCGAGGGACGAGCGCCTGGGAGCGGCAACCGCCGATAGGCGGCTGCGGGTGGTCATCGACTACAGCTCGCCCAACGCCGCCAAGGAGATGCACGCGGGCCACCTCCGCAGCACCATCATCGGCGACGCCATCCACCGGCTCCTGCTCTTCGCGGGCCACGAGGTCATACCCGAGAACCACCTCGGCGACTGGGGGACCCCATTCGGGATGCTGATCGAGAAACTGGTCGAGGATGGCTGGAGCAAGAGTGCCGACCGAACCATCCCGGACATGAACGCCTTCTATCGGGAGGCGCGGGCCCGCTTCGAGTCGGACCCCGAGTTCGCGGAGAGGGCGCGCCGGCGCGTCGTCGCCCTTCAGTCCGGCGATCCCGAGACGCTCGAGCTGTGGGGCGCCCTGGTCGCCGAATCGGTCCGGCAGCTGGACGACCTCTACCGCCTGCTCGGCGTGCTCCTTCGCCCGGAGGACATCTGCCCGGAGAGCTTCTACAACCCGGTGCTGCCCCAGATCGTGGAGGAGCTCGAGGCAGAGGGTCTCGCCGTGCCCAGCGAAGGCGCTCTGTGCATCTTCGTGCCGGGATTCACGACCCGGGAGGGCGACCCGCTGCCGCTGATCGTCCGCAAGCGGGACGGTGGCTACACGTACGTCACCACCGACCTGGCCGCCATCCGCCACCGCACCCGCGAGCTGGGCGGCAACTACCTCGTCTACGTGGTGGGGGCGCCGCAGCGGCTGCACTTCGAAATGCTCTTCGCGGCCGCCCGGATGGCGGGCTGGCTGGACCAGGGGGCCAGGGCTGAGCACGTCAGCTTCGGCTCCGTTCTGGGGCCCGACGGCAGGATGCTGCGGACGCGCGCGGGCGCCTCGATCCGGCTGCTCGACCTGGTCGAGGAGGCCATCGACCGGGCCGCCTCGGTCGTCGCCGAGCGCACCGAGCTGGGCGACGAGGAGCGGGAGCGGGTGGCCCGGGCGGTGGGCATCGGGGCGCTCAAGTACGCCGACCTCTCCAGCGACCGGGAGAAGGACTACGTCTTCTCCTGGGAGAGGATGCTCGCGATGGACGGGAACACCGCCGTCTATCTCCAGTACGCCAACGCCCGCATCCGCTCCATCCTGCGCAAGGCGGAAGCCGCCGGGAAGGCGGCGAAGGCGAACGCCGTCATCCTCTCCGCGCCCGCCGAACGGGCGCTCACGCTCAAGCTGGCCCAGTTTCCGGCGGCCGTGCAGATGGCCACAGATCACCTTCAGCCGCACCGCCTCTGCACCTACCTCTACGAGACGGCGACGGCGTTCTCGACGTTCTACGAGACCTGCTCGGTGCTCAACGCCGAGACCCCCGAGCTCCGCGCCTCGCGCCTCCTGCTCTGCGAGCTGGCCTCCCGCACCATCACGGCCGGCCTCAACCTCCTCGGCATAGAGGCCCCCGAGCGCCTTTAGGGCTTACTGGGGGTAGTTCTTTTCGTCCCAGGTGAAGGTGGGCGGAGGGTCGGTGAAAGGTGGGCCTATCTCGAGGACGATCTGCTCTTTGGAGGCCATAGGGATGTTGGCCGTGTCGCCGGTGTAGGGCTGGCCGTTCACCCAGGCCTTGAGCTGGTCGCCAGAGCCCAGCTTGATGGTGGCCACCTGCTTGCCGTTCAGGGGCTGGCCCCAGACCTGGAAGAAGTCGCCGAGCTTGAACTTCCGGCTGGCCTCGCTTTTGGGCGCCTCGACGTGGATGATCCCGCTGTCGTCGTGGGTGTGAAGCCAGTAGAGACAGGTCGGCTGGATCCCGACGCTGGCCGGTACGTTCACCGGCTGCCCCTTGTAAAGGATGGTCAGGTGGGTGTGGAAGTGGGTCGCCAGCTGCTCCCCGGTCTCACACTTGACGGCCGCCACCGGCTGCCCGCTGGG
>CATPBP010000269.1 GCA_955652675.1 Candidatus Dormiibacterota bacterium | reverse complement strand
GGACCGCGTTGTAGTCCGGCTGGTCGACGAGGCGGTCTGGGCGCTTGGCATCGCGCTCGCCAACGCGCAGAACCTGCTCGACCTGGAGGCGATTATTCTCGGCGGCGGACTGGGGGACAAGCTCGGCACGCCCTTCGTGGAGCGTGTCGCAGAGGCCATGCATCCCCGCTTGCATGTGCCGGATCGGCCACCGAAGCTCCTTTCTACGGAGCTGGGTGACCTGTCCGGCGCGGTCGGGGCCGCCGTGCTGGCTGGCGGTTAAGCCCGGCCGCTGTCTCCCCCGCTGCCAAGCCTGATCAACTGGATCAGATCTGGAGCTCGATCTCCGGGGAAGCCCTGCAGCCGCTCCTCCTCCGCCTCCGAGGACATCTACGCGACGTGGTGCTTGCCTACCTGCTCACCGCCCGCCGACGGAGCGAGGTCTTGAACCTGCGCTGGCGGGACCTGGACCTGGAGGGTGGTTTCCGTCGCTGCACCAGCAAGGGCGACAGAGCGTCAGCGCGCGTTGCCCGCGCCCGGTGCGCGAAGCGCTCCTGGCCTAAGCCGAGGTAGCCGGCTTGGCTCGAGGCTCTAGGAAGCCGTCTTCCGGTCCGCTGGTGGTCCAGCCGGTCGATGGCAATTACTTTGGGGAGCACCTCCAGCGTGACCACGAGCGGAAGCGGACGCGGCCATTGAGGCAAGTCACCCCTTGGTGTGCATGACAGGCCGCTCGGGGCCGACGGGCGAAGGCGCGCGCCGGTACCAGCGGGCGGCCTCGGGCCCCGTCCCTTCGCCCGCGATCGGCTCAAGCCCATGGCCAGCCAGGTCCGCCCGGCCCTCGAGTATCACCGCCTCCTCGGGATGCATCTCGTCCACGACCCACTCGACCGAAACAGGCGGCGACGAGGCCGGTATGTAAACAAAGCGGGCGTGGATGTCCCTTTGCTTCGCGGTCCAGGCCACGGCGCTCAGCACGGACTGGGCGTTCATGTCATCCAGGTAGGGATCGATGATCTCCATCAGCTGCGGCCGCCTGATCGCGCCGGCCTTGTCACCCTCATAGATGAAGGCCACCGGCTGGCGGCCGACGCGGTCGGCCATCGCCTCGACCAGGCCGATCGCGTCATCCTCGTCGCGCGGCAGCACCGCCAGAAAGCGGGCAGGCGGCAGGCGCTGGCCGCGGGACATCAGGACTATCGGGTGCAGCGGTTGGTGGAGGTGCGGGTGCACGACCGGCCGTCCTCGCCGAACCGTAAGCCTGAATGTGACCAACGCGATCCCAAGGCCCAGGAGCGTGACGCCGCCGCCGAACAGCGTCGCCAGCGGCTTGGCGACCAGGTTGGTGCTCCAGCCGACCGCGACCAAGAAGGTGGTCAAGAAGCCGAGAAGCAGCCGCGTCCTACCAACGCCGGGGTGGTCGGCGTCCGGGTGAGGAGTCTCGTGTCGCTCGTGCCAGCGAACCACGTCAAGCGACACGCACGTAACGACGAAGGCGCCGAGCAGCCCGAAGGCATAGAGGTCACCGAGGACGCCCACGCTGCCGCGCGCCGCCACCACGACGGCGACAGGAACCGCGATGGCCGTGATGATCGACCAGTGAGGGGTGGACCGCCACCGGTTGCGCACCTGCAAGGCCGAGGGCAGGAACCGCATCTTGGAGAGCGCGAGGAAGACGTGGTAGGAGCCAATCACCGCCGTGTTGCTGGCGAAGATCAGCAGGAGGGCCCCGGTCACCGCCACGCCGTCCTGCAGGACCACGCCCGCCGCGTAGCCGCCGAGCAGCGAGACGAACTGGTTGGGATCGGAGCTGCGGGCGTCGAGCAGGGTGGTCGACCACAGGGTCAGCAGCGGGCTGGTAACTACCACACTGATCACGACCAAGACCATGGCCAACTTGGCGACCCGACGGCGTGGCTCGGCCATCGCGGGGGCAAGCTGGGCGATGCTCTCCAGTCCCGAGAAGGCTAGGAAAGCTCCGGCATAGCCTGTCAGTAGCAGCACCGGGGTTAGATGCGGGCCGGCCAGCATGCGCTGGATAGCAGTGACGAGCGCGCCTGGGCCGAAGTGGAGCAGCATCGCGACAACCACCGCCAGTTGCCCGGTTGCCGCGGCCACCGCAAAGACTGCGCTGACCACGGCGCTGGCTGAGATACCAACCAAGTTCAGGGCGCCCAGGGCGACTAGCGCCGCCACCGTGAGGGGCAGCACGACGCCCTTCAGGCCGGGGGCGACAACGCTCATGTAGATCAGCCCCGAGAGCGCGCTCAGCGCTGCGGTTAGGAAATAGTCGACCAGTATGAACAGTCCTCCCAGCAGGCCGGCGAAGGGATGGAGCGCGCGGCTGGCAACAGTCACCACGCCACCACCGCCCGGATAGCGCACGGCCACCTCCGCGTACTTCACGGTGAGCAACACGAATACCACCAGCGTCATAGCAACGAAGAGGGCGGCTCGCGTCCCGACCTGCCCGTAGAGGATTCCCGGCGTGTAATAGACGGAGGTTCCGATGTCCGCGAACACCACCGCCCAGCAGAGTCCGGCGCCGAGACCGGGGCCCTTCCCGCGCTCGGCGTTCGCCTCGGCGGTGTCGGTGGCAGTCAGTTGCTCGCGCGTTTGCTCGTGTTCGGCGCTTCCATCTGTGGGGCTGGCCATCAGCGTTTCCCAACGTTAACGGGCCATCCCCAGCTTGTGGCCGACACATCTTCGCGAGCCGAGCCGGCGTCCGGAGACGCGTAGCGCAGTCCAAGCCGCCGAGTCTCCAGAAATCTCCGGGCGAACCACGTCACCAACCAGGAAGCCAGGGATGGCCTCTCTTCCCTCTCGAATGGGTTGTCGGTTCCCCCGAACGCTTGCCGGCCAAGAATGCTCGGATGGCGGGGAGAGCCCTCGTGCTCGTTCAAAGCCACCTCCACCAGGCCCGGGACCGCCTTGGCCAGCATCCTGAAGATCTGGCCTACACCAGCCGCTGGGTACTGGCACGTCTGGCGCGAGGACCACGGAGCGCCGCGACGGAGGAACCGCTGCCGGCCGCGATCTGGCCCCGGCGCCGCTCCTGGGGTGGGATCTGCATGGGCCTCGGGCCGCGTCGCTTCAGTTATTGGACCAGGGTCCCGAGGGCACGCCCACAATGTTCGACAGTGGGCGCTATCAACGGTGTTTTGCCGGGCGGCATCCTCCTCGTCATCATCATGATCGCCGTCCTGGACGGGAGTGACGACACCGCCCAGGAGTTGCGCAGCCTGGTTGCGGCCGGTGAGAAGCGACATCGCCTGGCTGTCCTGTTCGGCTGCCTGGCCGCGCTCGCCGGGGCGCTGCTCTCGCTCGCCGTTGCAGACAAGCTGGTGAGCCTCTACGCCAGCGGCATCGTCGAAGTACAGCCTTCGATCCAGTTCGGGGCAGCCGTTGGGATAGGAGCAGCCACTTGGATCGTCGCGGCCAGCCTGACCGGGCTACCACTCTCGACGACCACCGCGGTTGCCGGTGGTCTTCTCGGCGCCGCTGTCTTCAGCAGCCACGCCCGGGTGCACTGGGACGCCATCCTGCTCCGGGTCGTGCTGCCGCTCGTGGGCACTGTGGTGGTGAGCCACTTCGCCGGTCGGCTCCTTCGCGGCCGCCGGTCAAAGGGTCCGCCGACGTGGCTGCCGGGCTGGTTCAGGCGGGTCGAAGCAAGGCCGGCGCACTGGGTGGCGAGCTGGGCGAAGGCGCTCGCGCGCGGCCTCAACGATGCGCCTAAGATCGTCGCCCTCGGCACGTTCGGGCTAGTGCCAAACTTGGTCAAGCTGCCGTACCTGCTCGGCGGCGTCGGCGTGGCCTTGGCTTTGGGCGGGCTTGTCGGCGGCCTCTGGCTCACACGCCACCCAGCCGCCGAACTCGACTCGATCCGGCATGGCCACGCCGCCCAGTCCAAGCTGTACACGGCCGCGATCACTGGCGCGGCCTCAGTTGCCGGACTGCCGGTGTCGGTCCGCCACCTCGGCGACGTCTCGATGCACGGCGTCAACTTCGCGCAGCTGGCACTATCTTGGCTGGCGGCGCCGGCCGCAGCCGCGTGCGTAGCGGCGATTGTGCTGGCCGTTGTCACGCGGCTGGGTTGAGCCATTCGGGCGTGCGAAGCGCTGGTTGGATCGGGGGCCGAGCCAGCCGAGGTCTGCGACGCCCAGCGAACCCTGCCCGGGCTGACCAGGTTCGGTCTGAAGGCCTGGTGATCATCGCAATTGCCGAACTCGAGCCTTTAGCTGAGACGGTTCCTGGCGCTGGAATCTCCATAGCGCTTGGAGGTCACCACCTACTCAACTCTTTGGGGTCGGGCTCGCCTGGCAACCAAGGCGGAGCTGCACGATGCGACTTCCGCCAAACGCCGGGACTTGACCGCCCCGAGAATCAAGCCGAACACAAGAGCCCAATGGCAAGCGGCTACTGGCCGTGGAAGCCGAGGAAGTGCAGCTCTGCGCTCTGAAGATTCTGGAGGATGAAGATAAGGATCAGAACCAAACGCCACGACGCCGATGACAAGGCCAGACTATGCGATACGCTCATCTCCGCCTGGTCATAGACTTCGGTGCCGACGCCACGACGAATGGAAGCTGACATGAAATCGGACGCACTGGTCTTCTTCGGCGCGACCGGCGACCTGGCCCACAAGAAGATCTTCCCAGCGCTCTATGCGATGGCGAAGCGAGGCCTGCTGGACGTCCCCGTCATCGGGGTCGCCTACTCGCAGTGGGGCCTGGAGCAGTTGCGCGATCGCGCCAAGGACAGCGTCGAGAAATACGGAGGCGGCATCGATGATCGGAAGGCCTTCGAACACCTGCTGCGGTCGCTTGCGTACATCGATGGCGACTACAACGACCCCGGCACGTTCACGGCGCTCAAGAAGGCGCTGAGCTCGGCCACCCGGCCGACGCACTACCTCGCGATTCCGCCGTCCGTCTTCGCCCAGGTGGTGAAGGGCCTCGGTGCGTCCGGCGCGGCGAAGGACGCCCGCGTGGTCCTGGAGAAGCCCTTCGGGCGCGACCTCCGCTCGGCGCGCGAGCTGAATGCGGTCGTGCGCTCGGTCTTCCCTGATTCGTCGATCTATCGCATCGACCACTTCCTCGGCAAGGAGGCGATCGAGAACATCCTCTACTTCCGCTTCGCCAACTCCTTTCTGGAGCCGATCTGGAACCGAGACCACGTGGCGTGTGTGCAGATCACCATGGCCGAGGACTTCGGCGTGCAGGGGCGTGGGAAGTTCTACGAGTCGACCGGGTGCCTCCGCGATGTGGTCGAGAACCACCTGTTCCAGATCGTGGCACTCCTGGCCATGGAGCCACCGGCTGGAAGCGGGTTCGAGGCGCTGCATGACGAGAAGGTCAAGGTGTTTCGCATGATGCGACCGCTCCGGCCTGAGGATCTGGTCCGGGGTCAGTTCGCCGGCTACCGAGACGAGGAAGGTGTCGCACCGGCCTCGGATGTCGAGACGTATGCGGCAGTGCGGCTACACATCGAAACCTGGCGGTGGCAGGGCGTACCCTGGTACGTCCGCTCCGGGAAGTGCCTCGCGCAGACGGTCACGGAGGTGCTGATCCAGCTCAAGCCGCCCCCACAGCAGGTCTTCGCAGACTCCGGGCCGGGGACCGGCCACGCCAACTACCTGCGCTTCCGTCTGGCCCCCCAGTCGGCTATCGCTTTGGCGGCCCGCGTGAAACGGGTGGGTGAGGAGTTCCTTGGCGAGCAACGAGAGCTATATCTGTTCGACCACGAGCCAGGCGAGGATGCGCCCTATGAGCGGCTCCTCGGCGACGCTATGGCCGGGAACCCGAGGCTTTTCACCAGGGAGGACTCTGTCGAGGCGGCCTGGGCGGTCGTAGACCCGGTCCTCACGAACCACCATGACGCGATTCCCTACCAACCAGGCAGCTGGGGTCCAGCGGAGGCCGAAGCGCTCACGGCAGAGGGGCGCTGGCACAAGCCCGCGACTGAGCAGGGACCACCGAGGGAAGATGGAGCAGCCCAGGACGAAGAGCATGGCCGGTGACGCCGCCAGCCTTGCCGTCCGCCAGTTCAGCCCTACGCTGGTAACGACGACGGGGTCGGTGTAGACGGCGATAGAAAGACGGCGCCCAGCGGCGGCACCGTAACGGCCACCGAGTACGGGCGCCCGTGGCAGGAGACCTCCTCCGCCTGCACTCCGCCCTGGTTGCCCCAGCCCGAGCCCCCGTAGATCTCGGCGTCGCTGTTGAGCAACTCGCGCCAGAATCCACCTTCCGGCACACCCAGGCGAAAGCCCGGCCGCGCGACCGGCGTGAAGTTGAAGGCTCCGAGCACATGGCGCCCCTCTGAGGAGGATCGGATGGTCGACAGCACCGACTGCTCCCAATCGTTGGCGTCCACCCAGGAGAAGCCTGCGGCATCGAAGTCGAGCTCGTGCATCGCCGGCTCGGAGGAGTAGAGCCGGTTCAGATCGGTGACCCAGCGCTGAATGCCCTGGTGAGCGGGGTCGCTAAGCAGCTGCCACTCGATCGACCTGTCGTGGGCCCACTCCGACAACTGACCGATCTCGCCGCCCATGAAGAGCAGCTTCTTTCCTGGGGCCGCCCACTGCCAGCCGAAGAGCAGCCGCAGGTTGGCGCGCTTCTGCCAGTCGTCCCCCGGCATCTTGCCCAGAAGAGAGCCCTTGCCGTAGACCACCTCGTCGTGGGAGAGCGGAAGCACGTAGTTCTCAGTGAAGGCGTAGCTGGCACGGAAGACCAGTTCGTTGTGGTGATACTTGCGATGAACGGGGTCGTTCTCCATGTACTGGAGCGTGTCGTGCATCCAGCCCATATCCCACTTCATGCCGAAGCCGAGACCGCCGACGTACGTGGGGCGGGACACCATCGGCCACGCGGTCGACTCCTCTGCCATCGTCTGCACGTCCGGATGAGCGGCGTAGACCTCGGTGTTGAGCCGCCGCAGAAAGTCGACCGCCTCGAGGTTCTCACGGCCGCCGAGCTCGTTGGGAATCCACTCGCCGGCCTTTCGGCCGTAGTCCAGATAGAGGATGGAGGCCACGCCGTCGACGCGGATCCCGTCGATGTGGTAGCGATCGAGCCAGAACATCGCGTTCGAGATAAGGAAGCTCTGGACCTCGTGGCGGCCCAGGTTGAAGATGTAGCTCTTCCACTCCGGGTGGAAGCCTCGCCGGGGGTCGGCGTGCTCATAGAGGTGGGTGCCGTCGAAGTACGCCAGGCCATGCTCGTCTGTCGGGAAGTGCGAGGGCACCCAGTCCAGGATCACGCCGACGCCTCGCTGGTGGAGCTGGTCGATTAACTTCATCAGGTCCTGCGGCGTCCCGAAGCGGCTGGTGGGCGCGAAGTAGCCGGTGGTCTGGTAGCCCCAGGAGCCGAAGAACGGGTGCTCCATGACCGGCAGCAGCTCGACGTGCGTGAAGCCCATGCGGGCGCAGTGGTCGGCGAGCGGGCCCGAAAGTTCCCAATAGTGCAGCGAGCGGTTGTCCTCCTCCGGCACCCGCATCCAGGAGCCCACGTGCACCTCATAGATCGAGCAGGGCGCTTTTGCGGCGTTCCGCTGGTGGCGCGTCCGCATCCACTCGGCGTCGGCCCATTCGTAGTCGAGGTCCCAGACCACGGAACCGGTCTTCGGCGCCACCTCGGCCGAGAACGCGAGCGGGTCCGCTTTTTCTACCTGGTAGTCGCTGCCCCGGGAACGGATGTGGTACTTGTAGACGGCGCCGCGGCCGATCCTGGGCAGAAAGCCCTCCCAGATGCCTGAGGAGCCGCGCTCGCGCAGCGGGTTGGCGCGGGAGTCCCAGCCGTTGTGGTCACCGATCACGGAGAGTGCTTCGGCGTTGGGGGCCCAGACCGCGAAATGCGTCCCGCCCAGGGTCGGATGCGAACCAAGCTTGTCCCAGAGCCGGAAGTGGCTGCCCTCGTTGAAGAGGAAAAGGTCCTCCTCGGTTATCAGGCTCGACGGTTCGGCGATCTCAGTCATTCCAGTAGCCTCCTGAGGCCACGTAGCGGGATCCGAACCCACCCCGGCCGGTTGTCCAGTTCGTAGCGCAACTCGTACAGCGCCTTCTCGATCAGCATGGTGTCCAGCAGCAGCCTTCTCTCTTCCACCTTGGGAGATGCAAAGGGCGCGCTGCCCGCCGCTTCCCAGTAGGCGCGGAGAAAGGCAGTGGACGCGCGCTCAGCCCACTCCTCGCCGAACTCCACCTCGGCCGCTTCCGCTGCATACGTGAACGAGCGCAACATGCCGGCGACGTCCTTCGACGCCCACCGCTTCAGCCGCCGCTCCGGCAGTGGGCGCAATGGCTCGCCCTCGAAGTCCACGATGATGAAGTCTCCGCCGGTGAACAGCACCTGGCCGAGATGGTAGTCACCGTGACAGCGGATCCGATGCGCCGAGATTGGTCGGTTCAGCAGCGCAAGCAGGCGCGACAGCAGCTTCGATTCCAGGGCCACCACTGCCTCGGCATCCTCCCGTGCGTCATCCGGCAGCCTGGTCAGCTGGCGCTTCAGCTGCCGCAAGACCTGCAAAGCCGGCGTCCGGATCGACTGGTAGATCGAGCGGGTCGTCAGCATCGTGGTGGCCTCGGGCGCGAAGGCGCTGTCCTTGGCGTAGGACGACAGCGCGACGTGCAGTTCGCCCGTCCGCTGGCCGAGGAGCGCCGCCAGGGGTTGATAGCGCTCGATCGCGCCGCGGTCACCGTTCGCCAGCATGTCGAGCGCATGCGACCAGCCGTCGCCCTGGTTCGGCACGTAGGCCTGCAGCATTGCCAGCGCCGAGGTCTGGTCGCGGCCGCGCCGGTAGAGCAGCGCCCCTGCGACCGTCGGGATGTTCGGGAACCCCCGCTCGGTTAGGAAGCGCTGCATCTCGAGGTCCGGGTTGATCCCCGCCTCGACACGGCGGAACAACTTCATGATCAGCCGTTCGCCGAAGACCACCGAATTGTTGCTCTGCTCGGCGCCGGACAGGTGCGGCGCCAGCTCGCCACCGCCACTCCGCAGCCGGGCGAGCTGCGGCGTTGGCAGCGCGAGTACGCCACCGATCCGCCCCTTGAAGCGGTGCCTGCGCGTGATCGCCTCCAGCAGCGACGCATTGAAGGCGGGCTCACCCAACGCGTCCACAACATCGCCCTCCTTGCTCCGGCACACCGGCAGCGCATAGATGTCCGGATCGCCTTCGTCGTAGCGCACCTCGATCACTTTGAGCTGGGCGCTGGCGATTGGGACGGAATCGAGGATCGTCACCTCTTGGACGCGGCGGCTCTTGCCCCGGAACCATCGCTGGCGGTTCAGGTAGCCGGGCAGCGCCCTGACCAGCTCGGGGTCGCGCAGCGAGAGCTCTGGCGCCGGCCCGTCCAGGCTGACCTTGGCCCGGGCCGGCTCCAGTGAGAACCAGAGGAAGCTGTGAGGGGTGAGCACGATCGGATAGGGCTCGTCGCCAACCGTCGGGAACTCCGTGCGGCCAAACAGCTCGACCGGGACCAGGCCGCGGTGCGCGGAGAGGTCGAGGCCCGCGAACTGTGTGAAGCGGGAGAGGTTGGCGACCACCAGGATGCGCTGCTCGCCGTGCCGCCGCAGGAACGCCAGCATCTTACGGTTCTCGAGGTGCAGAAACTCGATCGTGCCGCGTCCGAAGGCCGGGTACCGCTTACGCATGGCGATCAATCGCCGCATCCAGTTCAGGAGCGACAGGGGGTTCGCGTCCTGCACCTCGACGTTGACTGCCTCGTAGTGGTACTCGTGGTCGGTGATCAGCGGCTGAAAGAGGCGCTGACTGTTCGCGCTCGAGAAGCCGGCGTTGCGGTCGACCGACCACTGCATGGGCGTGCGCACGCCGTTGCGGTCGCCGAGGTGGATGTTGTCGCCCATCCCGATCTCGTCGCCGTAGTAGATGACCGGGGTCCCCGGCAGCGAGAAGAGCAGCACGTTCATCAGCTCTATGCCACGCCGGTTGTTGCGCAGCAAAGGCGCCAGCCGGTGGCGGATACCGAGGTTGATGCGCGCCTCCGGGTCGTGACTGTAGGCCCGGTACATGTAGTCTCGCTCCTCGTCGGTGACCATCTCTAGCGTGAGCTCGTCGTGGTTGCGCAGGAACATCGCCCACTGCGCCGTCGCCGGGATGGGCGGGGTCTGGTCCAGGATGTCGATGATGGGGAAGCGGTCCTCCATGCGAAGCGCCATGAAGAGCCTGGGCATGACAGGGAAGTGGAAGGCCATCTGGCACTCGTCGCCGGTCCCCTTCCCGAAGTAGGCCGCAGCATCCTCCGGCCACTGGTTGGCCTCCGCCAGCAGCATCCGATTGCTGTAGTTGGCGTCGATATAGGCCCGCAGCTGCTTCAGGAAGGCATGCGACTCCGGTAGGTTCTCGCAGTTGGTCCCTTCCCGCTCGAATAGATAGGGGATGGCGTCGAGCCGGAGCCCGTCGATGCCCATCCCGAGCCAGTGGTCGACCACCTTGAAGATGGCCTCCTTGACCCTCGGGTTGTCGAAGTTGAGGTCCGGCTGGTGGGAGTAGAAGCGGTGCCAGTAGTAGGCCTGGGCGACCGGGTCCCATGTCCAGTTCGAGGTCTCGAAGTCCTTGAAGATGATCCGTGCCTCGCTGTAACGCCGATCGTCGTCGCTCCAGACGTAGAAGTCGCGCCAGACACTCCCACGAGGGGAGCGGCGGGCGCGCTGGAACCAAGGGTGGAGGGCGGAGGTGTGGTTGCAGACCAACTCGGTGATGACGCGCAGACCACGCTTATGGGCTTCGCGGACCAGCCGGCGGACGTCGCCGACACGACCGTACGTTTGATGGACGCCGAAATAGTCGGCGATGTCGTAGCCGTCGTCGCGCAGCGGGGAGGGATAGAAGGGCAGCAACCAGAGCGCAGTGACACCCAGGCTTCGAATGTAGTCGAGCCTCTGGATCAGGCCGGGGAAATCGCCGATGCCGTCGCCGTTTGAGTCCGCGAACGAGCGCACGTGGACCTCGTAGATGACGGCGTCCTTGTACCAGAGCGGATCGCCTTCCAGCGCGGAGGGGGCGGGTTTTACCCGGGGGCCCGCTCCTCCACGGCGAAGCAGCTGATCCGGTCCGGCGGAGCCCGGGCGATGCGCTGCTTCCGCAATACGGGGCCGCTTGCCCCGAATCAACCGCTCACTCATCGACGTCGATGAGTGAGGACCTGGGACGATAGGCGGAAGCGGGACCGGTAAGAGCCGAGCCTCGAGTGCCGGGAGAGATCGGTCCGGCGACGTCGGTCGCACCTTCCCGCTGCCCGGACCCAAGTTCCTCAAGGTGATCGGTCTGCGCATCGGGCCGGAGGGGCTGGAGCCGGAGAAGGAAGGCCTGCCCTCCCGCTCCCGCACGGCGCCGACCCCAGAGAACTTGACCGGGGTCGCGGACCGCCATCGCGGCCACCTGCTCCACCGTCCTTCTCTCGGCGATGCCTGGTTCACCTTGTAGAGGTGCGACTCCACCGCGATCTTGGCTCATTTCGTGCTCCTGATGGGGTTGCGAATACGAGCCAATTCCCCCTCCTCCTACGATGGCCTGTGAAAGCGCTCTTGTCGTTTGAGCATCAGCCCTCGCCCGGCACCTGTCAAGCAAATTGATGCCGTAGACGCACGGGGCGCCGATCCCGCGATCAAAGGCAACTCCCCTTTTCGTCAGCTATTTGAGCTGCTAGGCTCCCGGAGCATCAGCCCGCCCCAGGGTCGTGCAGACCGCGGGCGCAGACGCAGCCGCCAACTCGGCGGGGTCATCCGCCCCTGCCGCGTAACTGCCCCGGCCGCAACTGCAGTCGGAAAACTGGCACTTCCGGCGCCCGCTGCCAGTGCTCATACTTACCAGCAGCTAGCAATCTGGGAGGGTTGTCATGGCAGTCACACAGCTACCGTCGGACAGGGGGCGAGTCCAAGCCGGAGGCAATCTGCGCTGGCTCATGGTCTTCATGGCCTTCCTGGGCACCACAATCAACTACATCGACCGCGCCAACCTGGGCGTGGCCGTGCCCTTCATACAGAAGGAGCTGCACATCTCGCCCAGCCTGACCGGACTGGCGTTGGGTGCCTTCTTCATCACCTACGCGATCGGCCAGCTGCCGGCCGGTTACTACGTCGACCGTATCGGCGCTCGCATCATGTACACGATCGCCGTCGTCTGGTGGTCGGTCTTCACCGCGGCGACCGCCCTCGCGCGGAATTTCACCTCCCTTTACGTCGTTCGTCTCCTGCTCGGATTCGGTGAGGCCGGCGCGTACCCCAGCAACGCAAAGGTGGTCTCCGAGTGGTTCCCCGTCAGGGAGAGAGCCTTCGCCACCAGCATCTTCGACAACGGCGCTCGGTTCGGAACAGCGCTGTCGCTGCCCATCGTCACCGCGATTGTCGCAACGCTGGGCTGGCGCGCCTCCTTCGTGATCACCGGGGGCCTTGGCATCGTCTGGGCCGTGGTCTGGGTCCTGCTCTACCGGCGGCCCAATGAACATCCCCTGATCAAGCAGGAGGAGCTTGCCTACATCGAGCAGGGTGCACGTATCGAGACCGAAAAGGACAGGGCTGCTGCGCCCCGCATCCGCTGGATCGATCTCTTCCGCTACCGCACGGTCCTGGGCATGATGCTCGGCTTCTTCTGCCTGAACTTCGTCATCTACTTCTTCATCACCTGGTTCCCCACCTACCTGGTCCAGGCTCGCCACTTCAGCCTGCTCAAGCTGGGGATCTTCGGCACGATCCCGGCCATCGTCGCCATCTTTGGTGGCTGGACCGGCGGCCTCGTCGCCGACCGGCTCGTGCGTTCGGGCATGGACCTCACCAAAGCCCGCAAGCTCTGCCTGGTTGGAGGCATGCTCTTTGCCTCCATCATCGCGCTTGCGGTCTTCGTGCCGACCGCCGCAATGGCGCTGGCTCTGCTCTCGATCTGCTATGCGAGCCTCACCTTCGCCGCGGCCAGCGTCTGGTCGCTACCGGCAGATGTGGCCCCGACCCCTCACCACGTGGCGTCGATCGGAGGCATTCAGAACTTCGCCTCCAATATTGCTGGCGTGATCACTACCTTCTTTACGGGCGTCCTGCTCCAGATCACGGGCAATTTCGTGGTGGCCCTGGTGACGGCCGGGATCATTGCCCTGATAGGTGCCTTCTCCTACCTGTTCATCGTGGGAAGGATCGAGCCGCTGCCACCCATGGAGAAGACCGGGGACGCGGCAGTCCGGGCAGCTTGATGATGTGCAGCTGAAACTACCGGGAGGCATGTACGACGATCTCTGGACAGCTGCCAAAGCAATGTACAAGACCGAGCCTGCGATCGCCGCTGGCGGCGAGGTTGTCATCTACGCGCCTCGTCTCGCCGAGGTGTCCTACACGCATGGCGAGCTCATCGATGAGGTCGGCTATCACGTGCGTGACTTCTTTGTGAAGCAGCCAGGTCGCTTCGAGGAGGTCCCTGGGATGATCAAGGCCCACAGCACGCACGTGAAGGGGACGGGCAGCTATGAGCCGTACACTGGCCTGGAAGAGCCAAGGTCCGGGCAGGCGCGTACTAGCTCGCTTTTAGGGCGTAGGCACACCTGCCCGCACTAACAGGATGGTGGCATAGTCGACGCTCCGGAAAAATACCGCACCAAACTATTGGCGGCGGGCGTCTGGCAGTGAGGCCACCATGAATCATGGCGTACTAGCCATTCCCTAACCAAGACTCCCTTGGCTTGGACACGACGGGGTTCACCACCGCTGTGTAGACCTCTTCCTGCCGGGCCATCGCCTCGCGATAGTAGGCTGAATGGTCAGGATTGGGTGTGTAGGTCTCGGCCAGCGCGGACGGAACGCGCGCCACGTCCGGGGCCAGGACCTCGAGGGTCAGCAACGCGGTTCCTCGAAGGGTTGCTCGTGGCTCGGCAACGCGAGTAATCGGTCGGCCGAGTATATCCGCCGCAATCTGCAGCCAGCCGGCGGCCACCTTCGTGACGCCACCGCTCGCCACGATATGCGTGGTGTTCGGCGCCACATCGTCGAGTTGCTGCGCGATCAGCGCGTAGCGAAGGGCAACACCCTCCATGGCGGCTCGCACGAGGTCCTCCGAAGTCGTGGCTTCGCTGACGTCCGCAAAGACGGCGCGGGCGCCCGCCGCCCAGCCAGGACTTCGCTCACCGGTCAGAAAGGGCAGCACTACCGGCAGCCGACGGCGAGGCGTTGCGCTCAGCAACCGCTCCAGCGACTGGGTCGGCACCTTGAGCTGCTCCCGCCCCCAGTCCAGGACGCGCCCGACGTCGTTGAGAGCACCGCCTAGTAGGGAGCGGCGGCCATCGACGCGATAGCACCAGAGACCTGGAGGCAGACTCGGAGGCGTGCCGGCGATCAGCACACGGAGAGCACCGCTCGTTGCTGCGGAGAGTGCCATCGTGGTCCCGTCGGTGGCATCGCTGCCGAGGTTGCTCACGTAGCCATCGGCCACCGCTGGGAACCAGGCAGCCCGGCTGAGCCGGGGCCACCGCCTTGCAACTGACGGTCCCCCGTCCTCTAGAGGTTGGTGGGTGTCGTGCAGGGGAGAGAACTGGTCGAGCGAAGCGCCCGTCGCACTCAGAAGCGGAACGTCCCACTCCGCTGTTATCCGGTTGAGGAAGCCGGTCCAGGCGGCGATCGAGAAGCTGGCCGCGAAGCTGCCGGTGAGTCGGGCGTACACGTACTCACCCAGCGAAAGCCATCGCGCGACGCGGGCCCAGACCGGGAGCTGGGTTTGCTGGAACCAACGCAAGCGCGCGGGCAGGTAGCTGGTGTGAAACCGGCAGCCGGTCCGCTGCTGCATGGCAGTCTCGTCCATCTCTTTCCGGAGGTCCTCGACCTGGCGGACCGGCCGGGTATCCGCGTAGGTATGGCAAGGTGTCAGCGCTCCGCCGGCGCCGTCGACCGCGACCAGGGAAGAGGCGAAAGTGTCCATCGCGACGCCCCGGAGACGCTGGCCGAGCTTGGACGAGGCGGTCAGCCCCGTGATCAGCTGGGCAACATCTTCGACAGCTCTGTCGGCGTCCAGCTCGACCGTACCGTCAGCTCGCGCATCGAACGCGTGGGGGAGGGCGTGATCCAACCCGGCCACCGCGGTGGCGGTGGCGTCATAGACCGCGGCCCGGCTGCTGGTGGATCCGATGTCGAGCACGAGCACAAGCGGGTCTTGCGCATCTTTGAGCTGAACATCGATCGGCATGTACGAGGTACGAGGTTTGACCACCTGTTAACGGTGGCCGCGGATGCTCCAATCGTCAAGCCTGCCGAGCACGGCAACCGTGGTTCTTAGCGACAACGCTTCGGCCAGGATCCCGAGGACGCCGCTGAGCTCTTCTCACCGGCGGGCGCTGCCCAGCGCTGCCGCGGCGCCAGCGCCGACCTCCGCGCTCCTGGGTCACGCCGCGGCTTAGCGAGGCCTAAGCTTGTTGTGCCGCGTCAGTCCCAGCGAAGGATGGCGAATGCGTATCCAGCTGGGCGCGGTTTCGTGAAGAACGCGAATCATCGCCGTTCGACCATCTCCCGACTTCGGCCTTCCAGAGCAATGCCCTACCTCCGCCGTTGCTGGAGGAAAGGTACTGCCCCCGGGATCAGGATTGCCAATGTGACTAGGACTAGCGCGTAGAAGCTCAGGCTGGAGTCCTTGGTGTTGACCCAGTGGATGACCTCCAGGATAAGCGCGATCACAGCGATTACGAGACCGATCACAGGTTCCGCCTCCTCACTCGACCTTGACGGTGCGGCCTATGGTACAGGACCCTTGAAGGACTGGCGCCCAAGCCCATCGCCAGGAAACCGCCCAGTGTCGTTTCAAGGCGGCCGAGCGAGCCGCGGCGCCAGTCCTTGCAGTCAGGTTGACGTCACCGCCCCGCCTGCTCCGTCCGGCGGTGGCGCGCTCGAATACGCAAGCCCAGAGCTATGACGCCGAGGCTGCTGAGGCCACCAATGAGCATCAGTTCCCACGGAAACCTTTCGGGCTGCGGCGGTCCTCCACCGGTCACAGGTGGCCCCGGTAGGGCTGACGCGCTAGTTTTTAGCCTGGCGGTTGGGCTGGCGGCGGTTGGGCTGGCGGTGCAGTTAGCGGGCTTGGTGATGCGATTGTTGTCTAACGTCACCGCGCCATTCCGTGCTAGAGCTCGGCCCGACATAATGTCTGCTCCAGTCGTCAGGCTGATGCTGGTAAGAGCAAGCAGGTTTCCCTGAAACCTAGTGCCCGTCCCTAGCGTTGCCGAACTCCCGACCTGCCACCAGATCCCGCACGGCTGAGCGCCGTTGATGAGGACAACGCTTGAGTTGCTCGCCGTGGTGAGCGTACTGCCTATCTGGAAGATGAAGACTGCATTCGAGTTGCCCTGGCCGTTGAGAGTGACCGTTCCGGTCAGTTGTGCCGAAGAAGAGAAGCGATAGACGCCAGGGGTGAGGTGTTGGCCGCCGAGATCCTGGCCGGTCTTGTCGACAAAGGGCGTCTGCCCAGCCGCATCGTTGTACCCAGTCACTAGGTCGGTCTTGGCCTTGAGGGCGACAGCATCGGCGTTGTGCTGCGCGCCGACAACGGTCCCGGGCGGGAATCCTGTCACCGCAGTGCCTGGGCTCACCCCGAGATCGCCAGTGACCACGGTCCGGCCGGTGTCCGTGACAGTGCTGCCGGCCAGAACCGCGAAACTATCGGCAGTTCCCAGGTTTGGCTGGGTGGCCGCAAGCGCCAGCGACGGCATGGCGAGCAAGGCTATCGCTGTCAGAGCTATGGTCGCGAGCAGCGGCCCGAGGCCACGGCAGCCGCGATACACATGAGTCAGCATGGTCTCTTCCCCCCTGAAGATTGCCTAACGGCAACAGCGCCGTATCTTGGCGACCCGGGCTAGCAGATGTCAACTGGTCGATCGTCGATGTGGGAGTCCGTGTGGTTACAGCAGTAGGGAAGCCTTGAACTCAGGACAGGACATTCTGCGGCACTCATCGTGGTCACGATGAACACGCCTTACCCGAGCATCAGCGGGGAGCAGCCGCGAGAATGGAGGAGCTGATCAGCCGGACCTCAGGCGAGGCAGGCTGACGTTCAACCGCGACGACGACGCTGGTGCCGGCTCAGGAACAGAGACTGAGGTTTGTTGGGTCGGCCAGGTCGCCAGAGGAGTGGCAACCTCAGCGTAGAAGTGGCCTAGACAGATTTCTGGCCGTATGCTAACTTCGAGTCCTACGTTGTCTCGTTAGGCCTATCGTGGGAGGGAAGCCGATGGGCGAGTCACATCTGTGCCTCCATGTGGCCGCACGCCACGGACTCGGGAGCTTAGCCTAACCGGTGTGGCCGCGATCGTTATCACGCGCTCCCTGGAGCCGCGCGCAGCGGCAGTTGATCCCTGGTCTGACGATCGGGGCGGTCAAATGAAAGCGGTTGTAATCGAGGAGCCAAACCAGGCCGGCGTCAAGCAATCGATGACCCAACCCCGGGTCCTGGCGACATTGTCGTCAAGGTCGAGGCCTGGCGGCATCTGCGGCACAGACATCCACGTCCTTGAAGGCGACTTCGAGCCCACTCGCTACCCGATCGTCCCCGGTCACTAGTTTTGCGGAATGCTCCCTACGGTGCGTGAGGAGGTCGATCCATGACCGCGACGAGCGGAGAACCGAACGCTTCTGCCCAGGCACGGCAGCCCCGTACACCCGAAGCCAAGGACGCAAAGGCCGCTCGGCTAACCGGTCTGCTGCTGATGGCTGCCGTGGTTTCGGCCATCTCGGCGCTGCTGTACGGATATGACACTGGGATCATCTCTGGTGCGCTGCTGCAGATTCATCGCCAGTTCCGTACCGGGAACGGGGAAGAGCAGATAATCGCATCGAGCATCCTGCTCGGCGCAGTCATCGGGGCATTGTTCTGCAGCCAGCTCTCAGAGCGGATCGGCCGCCAACGCACGCTCCTAATCGTCTCGGCTGTGTTCATTGCCGGGGCGCTGGCCTGTTCGCTGGCGCCCACGACCTGGGCGCTGTCGCTGGGGCGGATCCTGCTGGGCTTCGCGGTCGGCGGCGCGACGCAGACCGTCCCGATGTATGTGGCTGAGCTCGCGCCGGCGGCACGCCGTGGGCAGTTGGTTCTGACCTTTCAGGTAGGCATCGGTGTCGGCATCGTCGTCTCCACCATCATCGGCGCGACCCAGGAATTCTCTTGGCGGCTGTCCATCGGCATGGCCGCAGCGCCGGCGTTGTTGATGCTGATCCTGATGCTCTGGCTGCCGGAGAGCCCGAGGTGGCTGGTCAAACGCAACAACCACGACAGTGCGCGGAAGGTCCTGGAGCGGATTCGACCGCAGGGGGTCGACGTGTCGGACGAGTTGCAGGGCATTGTGGACGTCGAGGAGTTGGAGCGCAAGGCGGGCGCGAACAGGGGCTGGCGCGGGTTACGACAGGCGTGGGTTCGTCCCGCCCTGATCGCGGGCTGCGGGATCGCTGTGTTCACCCAGCTCAGCGGCATTGAGATGATCATCTACTACGCGCCGACCATCCTGACCAAAAACCACTTCTCGACGTCCGCGGCACTGTATGTCAGCGTTGGCTTGGGCGTGACTTACCTGGTGATGATGATCGTCGGGCTGTCGATTGTCGACCGGGTCGGCCGGCGGCGCCTGACGCTGACCATGGTCCCCGGCGCGGCCATCAGTCTCGCGGTGCTCGGGGCGTTGTTCGTCACCGGTAACAGCGGCCCCAAGACTATCTGGTTCATTATCGCCTGCCTCATCCTCTTCATGGTGTTCAACGCCGGCGGGCTGCAGCTCATGGGCTGGCTGACGGGCTCGGAGATTTACCCGCTCGCGGTCCGCGGAGCGGGCACGAGCGCGCAGGCAGCGACGCTGTGGACCACGAACTTACTCATCACCATCACCCTGCTGTCGATCATCTCCCTTATTGGCGCCGGGGCGACGATGTGGCTATACGCTCTCTTCAACGTCGCCGCGTGGCTGTTCGTCTGGCGTCGGATGCCCGAGCTCACCGGACGCAGCCTGGAACAGATCGAGCAACAGCTGCATAGCGGGCACTTCCGGCCAAGCGACTTCAAGAGCCAGGAAGCCCAGCCGGCGGCGGCAGGCGCCGCAGGCACAGGTTGAAAGCTAACAGATCTTGCTGATTGGCCTGTCCCAACGGGCAGTGCTTAGTGAGCACCAGCGCGGGCCAGTGCCAACTCGACTGAGCAACGCCACCCTCCCCTCCCTGCCGCAAGTCATTCCCGCGCCGAAATGTGCTTGTTCGGCACGGTCGAGGCGCCTGAGACCTGAGCACGGGCCGTCAGCGCCGCGGCCACATTGGAAGCGGGGCATAGTGGAGGCCCTGCTGAAGCTGGGCCGCGTGCGCCGGCGCTCCGGTGCTGATTCCCGCTCGGCCGGACCAGCAGCCGGGTCCATCAGAAGGGCCCTTCGACCAGATTGGGGTGCAGTTGGCCGCCCGCTACCTGATCTACGGCCCGGGGACGATCGGGTTGCTGCTGGCCCGACGTTCGGGCCATCGGCGAGCCTGGTCGACACAGTGTTTGACCGCGACTACTCCGCCCATCCACTCGAGGAACGTGACGGGGAACGTGTTCCACCGGGTCGAGAAATCAAGCCTTGGACTCCGCCATGGGTCGCGCCACTGGACTCTGGCAGGCCTATCCTGAGGACTTCCGGTCTGATGATCAATGGCATGCGACAGGATCACTCTTGGGGCCAGCCCGGGGCAGCACTATCCAACATCTATGAGCACCTCCCTCACAAGTGAGAGCCGGTCCAGACCGGCCAGAGGAGCGCGATTATGGGCGATATTGCCGATCACGTTGATGGGCTTCCCACCATCTCCGGACGAGAGGAGCACATCGAGGAGGCCATTAGGGCCAGCCGGGCTGATCGGGCGTTCCTTACCAGGGGTGCCTGGGGCTTCGGTGAGATCGATAGTGCCTTCGCCATTGCCCTGCACATGCACCAGCCACTCATCCCTGCGGGCGGCCGGGAGCTTCGGACGGCAGGTGTCATCAGCAATTTGCAGTGGATGCTGGACAACCAGGAGATCGGTGACAACCACAACGCCCCAGCGTTCAGGTGGTGCTACAAGCGAATGGGGGAGTTCGTACCCCAGCTTCTCGACGAGGGATTCCAGCCTCGGGTCATGCTCGAATACTCCGGCACGCTGCTCTACGGACTCCGCCAGATGGGCGCCAACGACGTGCTCGACACGCTTGCACGGGTCACCGGCGACGTCCGCTATCGCCATTCGGTGGAGTGGCTGGGCTGCCCATGGGGCCACGCTGTGGCTCCCTCCACCCCGGTCCAGGACTACCGTCTCCACGTGCGGGCCTGGCAGCACCACTTTGCTGCCATCTTTGGGCTTGACGCATTGAGTCGAGTCCGAGGCTTCTCGCCCTCTGAGATGGCCCTCCCCAACCAGCCCGACGTGGCCTACGAGTTCGTCAAGACCCTCGCCGACTGCGGCTACCAGTGGGTCCTGCTCCAAGAGCACACCATCGAGCAGCCGGGCGGGCAGCGTCCGCAGCACCGCCATCTCCCCCACCGCCTCGTCTGCACGAACTCTCGTGGCGACACCGCCACCATCACTGCTGTGATCAAGACACAGGGTAGCGACACGAAGCTGGTGGGCCAGATGCAGCCCTACTACGAGGCAAAGGGTCTCTCGCGGTTGGAGCTCGCCGGCAGACAGATTCCTCAACTGGTGACCCAGATTGCCGACGGGGAAAACGGCGGTGTCATGATGAACGAGTTCCCCGCCAAGTATTTTGAGGTGATCCACGAGTGCTCGGGCTCTCGGACGCCGATCATGAACGTCACCGAATACCTCGAGCGGCTCCGCTCTGTGGGGGTTCAGGAAGACGACCTCCCGGTGGTGCAACCTCTATTCCAGTCACGGATCTGGGAGCGCATGGCCCCGGGCGACGGACCGGATCGGCTGACTGAGGTTATCGAGCAGCTACGGGCCGAGGACAACCGCTTCCAAATGGAAGGGGGCAGCTGGACCAACAACATTTCCTGGGTCAAGGGCTACGACACGGTGCTCGTGCCCATGGAGAAGGCCAGTTCCCTCTTCCAAGAGCGGATTCTTGCCAGGGGCGTCCGCAGCGACGAATCCCGGTATCGTGACGCGCTGTTCCACCTGCTGACCGCGGAGACCAGCTGCTACCGCTACTGGGGCGAGGGCAGCTGGACTGCCTACGGCACCGAGCTCTCCCGGCGCGCTATTGACATCGTGAGTTACACCGAGTAGCCACCCAAGAGAGCTCGCCGGGTGCCGACGGAGTCGATGGCCCGTAAGCTAATACCCGGTTCCAATCTTTCTCCCGCCCACGTCGGACGGACAGCGAGATGGCCGTGCCGTGATCCAGGCCTGAATGGGCCGGTTCATTTCCTGCCTTCCCTCGATGTCCGGCCAGGCGAAGCCAGCAACCGGATGCGCGGCTGGGGCCGCGAACGCCAACAGGCGGTCGGCCTCGGAGTCGAGCCAGAAGCGGTGGGACGGCAGGTCGATCGATGAGCCGCGCATCGGTCGAACCTCCTTTATCTCTTCCGCTAGATCGTCGCCGCGCCCGGCTGTGCCGCCCTGGGTGCGGACCGCCGTCGCTCAGGCCGAAAGCCCGACTTCTACTCTCAGTGGGCGGCTCCGCCCCCGCCCGGGTGCAAGTGAGCGCGGAGACCCCTGGCGCTCAGAGGCTCGGTCCGACGCTAATCCGCAGCCGGGTGGTGCGGGGCTGCCCTGGCGCGAGCATGGGCAGGGTCCCGGCGGCGCGGTCGGCACTGCGACCCATCACGGAGCAGTTGGCCGGCTCCAGGCCGAGCACGTAGATTCCACTTGCCAAGTGCACCCACTGATGGAAGCGAGGCAGCCCTGCCTGTTCCCAACTGACGGTGAGCGCTATCCCCAAGCGCTCGTTCACAAGCCTTGCCTGCCCCCAACCAACGGCGTCAGGCCGCACCACGTGCTCGTAGACCATCTCGCGGGCGCCTGGGATGGGGGCCTGGCGCACCATCCAGGTGGCCAGGCCGCGCTTGGCGTCGGCGTCGCGCGGGAGAACACGCTCGCTGTCCAGCTGGAGCCGTGCTCCCTCCTCACAGAGGGGGATGCCGAGGTTGAGGTGGTAGAGGATAGGAGCAGCTTCGGGCTCCGCTCCAAGATTGGTGGTCACGTCAGTTAGCTCCACCAGGCCCGTCCCGGTGCGAGTGGACAGCGTTCGCTCCAACCGCAGATGAGGTCCCAGCGCGCTCACCTCCTCGATGACGGCGCTGGCGGTAAGCATCAGCTCGCCATCCTTCACGGTCCTTGTCACCACGACGTTGCGGGCGGGAAGGTGCGAGTAGCGGCCGTGGAGGCCATGGCCCTCGGAGGGAGCGCCCACGTTGCGGAGCCCGCAGGTGACCAGAAGACCGCCGCCGAAGGCATCGAGCCAGGCGCTGCCTTGGAGAGCCGACAAAGGACCGTTCTCGCCCACCGCCGAGATCCAGCCAAGGGGAATTCCAGCGAACCATGCGGCGCCAATGTCGAGGCCGCGGTCGGGGAGAAGCCGGAGGTCGATGCCGCCCATGACGCGAAGGTCCAGAGCCCGGCAGCCATGTGCCGCCCCTCCACTCACCGTAGAGGCGGTCATGCTGGCGAGCTGATCCGCGTTGGCGATCATGCCCGCCTGTACGTACTGAGCGGCGGGTTGGTGAGCACCAGAAGTGTGGGGGTTGCTCGCGTCGTCTACGGGCTTAATCTGCCATCACCACGAGCTCGGGTCAAGGGTGCCCTGGGTAGGACATGGAAGTCGTCCTGGGAGGGCCTAGTACCAGCGAGCCCTTCGTGGCCTCGGCAACCGGCTCGTGGGCGTCCTTCGCGGCTGCCTGACATGTCGGCAGCGCTACTTGGAAGTGCTTGGCTCGCCAGCCGCATCCCAGTTGGCCGCCTGGCATCTCTCAGCTGCTCCCAGCCGTGGGATGTCTAGATCTGGTGGTTCAGCGGCCCTTGGTACGGCCAACCTAAGAACGGCTGGTCCCTGAGCCAGCCACCTTCGCCTCGATGACGGTCGGCGGTGCCATTTGGGCGATACCGCGCTGAGGTAGCGTCGAGCGACCCCCCAATTGTCATGTTGCTCGGCGAGTACGGCGCCCACCACAAGCATCGACATTTGGATTTCTCTCGGCCGCACTCCTTTGCCCACGATGGGCCGTCTTGCGTCAAGATGCGTGCATTCAAAAATATGCGTAGTTCCAACGCATGCCGGATCCGATCAAGAGGAGTGAGACGATGACCACGACCGGTGATCAGGGCGGGATCCTCGCACAGCTGGACAAGCGGAGTGCGACATCGTTCTACTGGTATCTCGCGCTGCTGGCCACCGTCGGTGGCTTCCTCTTCGGCTACGACAGCTCAAACATCGGCTCGGTGCTGGGGTTCATCCCTTATCACCTTTCCCCGCTCGCGCAGGGCATCGTCGTTTCCGGCGCTTCGCTGGGAGCCGCCATCGGCGCCTTTGGCGCCGGTTTCCTGACCGACCGTTTCGGTCGCAAGTCGCTCCTCCTCATCGATGCGGGGATCTACGCGCTCGGTGCGCTGCTCTCGGCCTTCGCTGTCAACGCCGAGATGCTGGTGGGCGCGCGCATCCTGATCGGGCTCGCCATCGGGGCGGATTCGGCGATCGCAACCGCCTACATCGCGGAGTTCGCACCCGCCAACCGACGCGGTGCGCTGAGCATTATTCAGCAATGGATGATCACCATCGGCATCCTGGGCTCCTACATCGTCGCGATCATCGTCCTGCTCGCCGCGCCACAGGCGGCCAGCACCATCGACTGGAGACTGATGCTGGGCCTTGGCGCCATCCCCGCCCTGATCGGCCTCCTGCTGCGATCCAAGATGCCGGAGTCACCTCGGTGGTTGATGCTTCGCGGCCGCTACCCGCAGACGCAGAAGGCGCTGGGCGTCCTCGGCATTGAGGTCACAGAGGCCGAGGTCAAGGAGACCGCGGAGATGCTCGCCGCCGAAGAGCGCGCAAGCAAGAGAACGACGCTGTGGACGCCTGGCGTCAAGCGGGCGTTGTTGATCGTCTGTGTGTTCTTCGGCTTCCAGCAGATCACCGGCATCAACATCCCCTTCTACTACGGTCCACAGTTGCTGTCCGGTCTCTTCAGCGGGCCCCACTCCGACGCCGTGCATGTCGCAGTCGCCGGCGTCGAAGCCGCCACCATCCTGGCGGTGGTCAACGTGATTGCGACCTTCTTCGCCTTCCGCTACATCGACAAGGTGGGCCGACGGCCCCTCGCCCTCGGCGCTTACGCCGGCATGGCACTCTTCATCCTGATCGGGGCCGGGGGCATCGCCTTCCTGCAGGGCCCGGCGCGGATCGTCGTCGTCATGGTTGGCTTTGCGCTCTTCATCACCTGCTTTGCGATCGGCGTCGGCGGAACCGGATGGCTGATCCAGGGTGAGGTCTTCCCGACCGCCGTCCGAGGCCGAGCCGCCGCCATCGGTGCCACTGTCGACTGGATCGCGAACTACGCCCTGATTCTGATCTTCCCAGTCGCCCAGGCCAGCATAGGACTGGCCGGCGTGATGGTGGCCTTCGCCGTTCTCTGCGTGTTCGCGATCCTCTTCATCGCCCGCTTCCTGCCCGAGACCAAGGAGCTCACCGTGGAGGAGGTCATCGCGCTCTTCGAGCGCCAAGCGACGGGGCAGCCCGCCCGGGTCTGAGCGGGCCGAGCGGTCATGGCGCCGCCTCGGCATCCCACTCCAAATATGTGCCACTTGCGAAGGAAGTCCGTCTTGGGCGCTGGTCTGAGACGCGTGCTGTCGCGAACGGTGGGCCGTTTCGCGTTGACTCGCAACTCAAACCTGCTCAAGCAGCTGGCCGCCCAAGTGCAGGTCGGAAGGAGTGAGGGGTTTGGACAGTCGCGAGAAGAGGACGAGCCCGGCTCCTGGGCGCGACTCGCGATACGTGATGCCACGGCGCGCGCATTCGGCCCTGAACATTGCGGTTTGTTGATCGGAGTCGGCGAAAAGCCAGCTTGGGTGCTCGGCATGCAGGGCACGACGCTGAGTAGCCGGAAAGCCTACGTACCCGCCATATTCGCCCACCACCAACCGATCGCCTGCGTAGAACTGGACCGGCCGAGCGAGCCAGATCTCGGCCCAGACGGCCTGGGGGTGGGCCGCCTCGATCCGCACCGCGGCCGCCGCGAGATCCACGCGCATGGCGGCCTGCGCGGCGCTGGGATTCTGCGGCGGGACACTGATGTTGCGGGCGATCGCCACTTCGACGGCGAGCCAGCCGGCGACCACCACCACACTTACTGCACGCCAGGGGAGCGGGGCCAAGAGCACGAGCCCGGCCGCAAACGCGAGCGGCACGGCCAGCGGCATGATGTAGCGCGGTTCGCAATAGACCGCGTGGAAGAGCCCCATGGTTACCGCCAGCAATGCGAGCGGCCCTATGGCCAAGACTGCATCCACCGGCTCCAGTTCGGCCAGGTGACCTCGGACGAGGCTGGCGAGGCTCCGCCGCCGTAGACAGACGATCGCCAGCCCCAGCGCCGCCAGGGCGATGTCAACCGCAAGGGCTGGCGCGGCTCTGATGCCGCAGTCGTCCGCCTGGGCGCCGACGAAGATCGGCAGGCCGGTTGACAGCAGGTGCCTGAAGGCTAACGGGGGCGAAGTGCTGTAGGCCGTCGCCGGAGCATAGAGGTGGCGCAGGCTGCCAAATTGGCTGATTGCCGTGTTGTAGACAAGCCACGGTAGGAAGCCGACGGCCCCAGCCACGGCCGCCACTGCCAGGCCCCGCCAGGTCGCCCGCCACCCGTTTGCACGGCCTCGGGCCAGCACGGCCGCCACCCCGACCGCCGTAGGCAACGCAAGCAGGAGGTGCGTCCAGAGCGCTATTCCGGCGAGCAGGCCGGCGAGCGCCCAAGCGCGCGCGCCAGGGCGGGCGTCTGCCCAGGCCAGTCGAATCCAGAGCAGCACCAGTAGCGTCTCCAGGACCAAGAGCAGACCGTAGCTGCGGGCTCTGGTCCCGAAAGTGACGGCGTAGAGCGGGAATACGGTGGCGATCCCGGCCACCACGAAGCCGGCTTGGCTGGTGCGGAACGCCTGCCGGCCAAGCGCGAACATCAGGCCAACATAGAGGGCACCAATGAACGCAGTCGCGATGCGGACGCCGAGTTGCGTTGGTCCCAGCACGGCGAGGAAGGGCGCCATGAGGTACGAGTCGAGCGCGCCAAGGTATCGACCGTTGTTCTCCATCAGCGTCAGGTCACCATGCAGAATGCGCAGGGCCGTGATGCCCTCGGTGGCCTCATCGGCATCGAGCGGCTGGTGCATACCAACGAACAATCGGATGCCGAAGGCGATCAGCGCCAGAGCTAGCACACCCAACACGATCGCGGCGGTGAGCGGTGGCTGCGAGTCGACTCGTTCAGAATCGCGCACCGGCCTGCGGTTATCTCGTCCAGCCTTTAGCCCAGCGCCGTGGAGCCGGCCACGCCCCCCCACCATGGCCACGATGGAAGAGTACTCGTGGTGGAAGACCTTGGCCTGGGGACGAGGGTGAGCTGGGAGCACTTGGCGTTGCCGGAGGGGTTGAGCGTCCGATCTGAGGCGCCGAGCCTGGCCGCGTTGATGCCAACTGGCAGCAACTCAATGCTATGCCAAGGTGGCCGCCGGGCAGCGGCCATCCAGCCCTAGGCACCGAAGTCACGTCGGCCTCATGAACGGCCCGACTACGGGCCGAGCTTGCGTAAGCGGGCCTCGGTTACGCTCTGGTCTCCTGACGCGAACATCTTGTGCAAGAGGTAGTACTCAGTGCGGGGATGGTCGTCGGTGATCAGCGGGGCATCGCCTGAGAATCGGTCAACCTCTCCATCCTTCAGCCATTGCATGCTCGCGAGAATGCTCGGCCAGGACCGGCCGGCGATCCGATAGTAGTCCGGCGCGTCCCCGATGTCCCGCATAGCATCCGGTGATGCGAGGATCCGTGATGCGGTTGCCGGGTCCCAGCTGATGTCACTGTCGGAACCCAGCAGATAGAGGCCGCCGTGCATCGGACTGATCAGCACCAGGACGTGGGGAAACTCGGATCGGAATGTGTGGAGATGCTCACGCAGTTCCGCGAGGTTGACTCCGAAATACAGCCACTCCGTCATCAGCCCATCGCGCCGCAGGTGTCTATGGGCGTCGGCGTAGAACTCGCGTGTGTAGAGCACCACCGTGCCCGCGCTCCGGATCGGGGGCGGAGGGTCCACCGAGATAATGTCGTACCGGCGTGAGGTGAGCCGCACGTAGTTGCGGCCGTCAGCGGTGACCACACGTCCCAGGGGGTTGTTGAGGTACTTCTCTGCGTCAGCGTAGAAAACGGGCATCATGCGCGGCACCGTGGGCGACAGGTCGACGGCATCCGTGCGCATCCTGAGATTGATCGCCGAGCGGTAGGTCGTCCCCATCCCGAAGGCGATATCCAGGAAGTCGTTCGCATTCGGACGCATTACCTTGGGCAGGTAGGCCATGAGCTTGGTGTCGGTGCTCAGGTATGTCATCGATGTACCGGTCACGAAGAGCCGGCGCTCCGATGGCGGGCCTGCGACCGCATCCAAGGTGGAGAGCCTGTCCTCGGCGTGATAGTGGGTGAAGCCTCCGGCATCTAGGCGGTGCTCGGTGGAAGTCTTGACCACGGGCGAGCCGGTGGCCGCGAGCAGGAGAGGAATCACGATCACGGCCACCGCGCCGAGGGGCATGCGCAGAGAAAGCCTGCGGAGTGGACGGGCATGCGTCACTAACAACACCAGGCCGGTCGTTGCGTTCGCGCCGGCGAGTACCAGGATCGAGGCATTGGTTCCAAGAGCGCCTGCGAGTACGAACGCTGCCGCCAACGACCCCAGGATGGAGCCTGCGGTGTTCCAGGCGTACAGCACGCCGATGCTTCGAGAGCCGTGGGCGGGGTCCCTGGTGAGCAGCCGTGCCGAGAGCGGAAAGGCATAGCCCATGCAGATCGTGGCCGGCAGCAGGATGATGGCGCGCCAGATCGGGCTAGTACTGATCCAGACTGTTCCCAGCGGCACCGTAACCAGGGTGCCGACAGCAATGCCCAGCAGCGCCAGCGCGAGAACTCGGGGCGTGTCGCGGCTAGGACTGCTGGCGGCACGGTAGGCCGCTCCGCCCACGGCGATGCCTAACAGGTAGACGGCCAGGATGACCACGAAGATGTAGATCAAGGAGCCCGTCCCCTCCGCCAGCATGCGCGTCCAGAGGACTTCGAGGGCGAGGGCCACGAAGCCGGAGACAAAGGTGGCGGCATAGAGGAGGCGGCGCAGTCCTGGGATCTGGGCTGGCTGCTTCATGTTCAAGCCAGGACTCATCGCAACATGGCTGCCGACAGGCTCACTCGCCACCAGCGCCAGGGCGATGCCGCCAGCCAGGACGTTGAGACCGACGGCCGTGTCAGCCGTGACCGACAGGCCAAACAGTTCGATGAGGATGATCCCCGACAGGAGCGTACCTGCCATCGCCCCAAGTGTGTTTGCGCTGTAGAGCTGCCCCATGCGCGCGCCGGCCGTTCTCATCGAGATGACCAGGTGACGCGTCAGGAGTGGAAGGGTCAGGCCCATGAGGAATGTCACAGGGGTCACTGTGGCCAAGGTGAGCGCGAGCCGCACCAGGGTGAGCTCGCCCGGCGTCGCCGCGTCATACGCTTGTCGGTAGACGCCCGCGACCAAGTGGAGGCCGGCGGGTACCAAGAGCGCGGAACCCCCGACAGCCACTTCCACCAGGCCGTACAACAAGAGGGGGCGTCGCAAACGCGGCGAGACCAGACCGCCGACCAGCCCACCCAACCCCAGCCCGGCCATAAAGGCGCTGACAATCGTGCCAATTGCCTCGGTGGTGTTGCCGAAGACGAGGACGAGTTCGCGAGACCAGACGACCTGGTACATCAGCCCGGCGGCGCCAGAGGTGACGAACGCACAGACGACAAGGCGGTCCGCATGCCGCCGCCTACCCTCCTCCGGAAAAGAGCCCACCTCCGCGTATCCTGACCCATCTGGGGCTGCGCCCGGCCCCGGAGGCCGGCGGGGTGCCTTCTTGAGCCAGGACCTCAAGCACAACTCGGAGGCAGACCACTATCTCTGCCCGGGCGGCCAAGTCCTGAGCCCGGCCTTCTTCCACCCAACTCGTGGCACAACGATCTAGCGGCGGCGGGCGGTTTCTCAGATATCACGGGCCGCGCGGGGATGGCGCCGACGATCGTGGCTCGGCATGACCCGACCCTCAGCGACGCCGTGACGGCCTGCGAGCTCACGTTCGGAAAGGGCCTGCACCGCCTTCCAGCGAGGTCCGCGCAGGATGTCAACCCACTTGAGGATCAGCTTGCGGCCGGTGCTGGCTTGGCCTCGACCGCGGGAACCTTGTCGTCGTATTCGACGGTGATGTCTCGGTGGCTGTTGTCCTTCAGGCCCAGCGTGGCCAGGAAAGCGATCGCGGCTCCGATGGCGATATAGATCGCCACCGGCAGCGAGCTGTGGAACTTCACGACCAGCGCGGTCGCCACCAGCGGAGCCGGCCCGCCCGCAATAATCGAGGCCAGCTGGTAGCCGAGCGAGGCGCCGCTGTAGCGCAGCCTGCCGGTGAAGCTCTCGGCGATCAGCGCCGCTTGGGGCCCGTACTGCATGTCGTGCAGCGGCAGCGAGACCACGATGGCGAGGGCAACGAGCAGCACGATCTTGGTATCGAGCAGCCCGTAGTAGACGAACGCGAACGGGATCATCACCGCACAGCCGATCAGGTAAGTGCGCCTGTGCCCGAGCGAGTCCGACAGGAGGCCGAACAGCGGCACGGTGAAGAGAGAGATGACCGACATGATCAGCACCCAGTTCAGGACGTCGCCGCGTTTGAAGTTGAGGACGGTCGTGCCGTAGACCAGGATGAACCCCGTGAAGATGTAGAACTGCGTGTTCTGGCCGAGCCGGGCTAGGGCCGAGAGGACGACTTCACGCCAGTTCCGGGCGAGCACCTCGACCACGGGCGTTTTCTCGATGCGGCGCTCCTTCACCATGCCTTCGAACACAGGCGACTCCAGGATGCCGAGCCGGATCCATAGGCCGACCCCGATCAGGATCACGCTGAGCAGGAATGGGATGCGCCAGCCCCAGACCAGGAACTGACTCCCGGTCAGCGTGTTGAACACCAGGAACGCGCCGTTGGCCAAAACTAGGCCGACCGGGACACCGAACTGGGGCCAGCTGCCTACGAAGCCCCGTTTTCCGCCGGCGTTCCACTCCATGGCCATCAGGACCGAGCCGCCCCACTCGCCCCCGATGCCGATACCCTGCAGCGCCCGCAGGAGTGTCAGTATGACGGCGGCCCACACGCCGAGCTGGGTATACGTCGGCAGCAGGCCGATCAGCACCGTGCCGATGCCCATGGTGAGCAGGGTCGCGATCAGCGTGACCTTCCGTCCGAGCCGGTCGCCGTAGTGGCCGAAGATGGCCGCGCCCACCGGCCGCGCCGCGAACCCCACGAAGTAGGTGGAGAACGAGAGCAGCAGGCCGGTCGAGGGATTGCTGGTCGGGAAGAAGAGCTTGGGGAAGACCAGTGCGGCGGCTGCGGTGTAGAGGAAGAAGTCGTACCACTCGATCGAGGTGCCGACGGCGGCGGCGACGATCGCTCGTCTCTTCATGCGGTCCGCGACGTCGGGTGCCACGGATGCGGCTTGTGCCATTTAATAACCCTCCTCGCACTCTCTTGCACCGTAAGATGCTGGGCCAAAGTGTCGCAGGCCAGGGCCTCGCTGGCAAGGAATCGACTCGGCGAGGAAGTCCGAGGAAGCTCCTCGGGCAATGCGGTAGCACCCCAAGGCGGACGAAGGCAGGAGTTGTTGGTCTCACTGATCGAACCCGTCACGGTGTTTCCAAAGTGACGGTCTCGTCCCTCTCCGAGCTGGATCTTGGTGTCCTTGCAAGGCCCGCAGCCGACGTGACCCTCGAGCCTGCTGGGATGCTATCGGTCTCAGCCCAAAATCACGGTCGTAGCCGCTTACGCGACCACTCCCTCTCCGATTGCACGATGCGCTCCGTTTGCATTCTTTGGGCACCGGAGCATTTTTAGCCGCAGAGGTCTATAGGTAGTGTCTCAAGATGGCATCGAGAGGAGCTCCCGGTTGACATCAGACCCCCTCTTGACGCTTTCGGCCGGCTATCGCCGTGCCAAGTGACCGGCCCATGCCAGCGTCTGAGCCTGCGCACGCCGACAACCGGTCGCATAGAGTCCGGACCAGGCTGGATCCGCGTAGTATCCGTTCGAGTACCTGAGGACACCACGAGTTGAGCCGTATCCGCCGCTCCACGCTCTTTTATCTCGGACTGGTTGCTGTGCTGGGGATCGTCTTCTGGTTTACCTGGCAGTCCATGGACAACGGTTCCAAGGGGGACGCCTGGGACTACTCAACCCTCCTGACCAAGGCCGACCAGAACCAGGTGAGCAAGGTCGAGATCAAGGGCTCGGCCGCCATGGCGACCG
>CATPBP010000268.1 GCA_955652675.1 Candidatus Dormiibacterota bacterium | reverse complement strand
CCGTTGCGGTCGCGCGGTTCGCGTGGGGGCGGCGGCGACGCCAGCGCCGTTGCTACGGCGTCCATGTCGATCTTCTCGTCCGGCTGCTCGCCACGCGCGGCCAGCTCATCGAGAGCGTCCTGGCGGCTCAGGTTGAGCCGGCCCTGGCTGTCGACCTCGGTGGCCTTGACCATGATCTCGTCACCGACGTTCACAACCTCCTCGACGCGCTCGACCCGGTGGTCGGTCAGCTTGGAGATGTGGACGAGCCCGTCCTGGTTTGGCAGGACCTCGACGAATGCCCCGAAAGGCATGATGCGGACCACCTTGCCGCGGTAGATCCTGCCCACCTCGACCTCGTCGGTCAGGCTCTTGATCCAGTCGATGGCTCGCCGGGCGCCGTCCTGGTCGGAGGAGGCCACGAAGACCGTCCCGTCGTCCTCCACGTCGATCTGTGCTCCGGTCTCCTCGACGATCTTGCGGATCACCTTGCCGCCGGGGCCGATCACGTCGCGGATCTTGTCGGGGTTGATCTTCAGCGTCGTGATGCGCGGCGAGAAGGGGCTCATCTCGCGCCTCGGCTCGGGGATGACCTCGAGCATCTTGCCCAGCACCACGAGCCGGGCCTCGCGGGCCTGCTCCAGCGCTTCCGCCATCATCTGGCGGGAGAGGCCCTTGATCTTGATGTCCATCTGCAGGGCAGTGATGCCGTCGGCGGTGCCGGCGACCTTGAAGTCCATATCGCCGAGAGCGTCCTCGACGCCCTGGATGTCGGTGAGGATGGCGTAGCGCCCCTCTCGCGTCACCAGGCCCATCGCGATCCCCCCAACCGGCGCTTCGATCGGCACCCCGGCGTCCATCAGCGCCAGCGTCGAGCCGCAGACGGCGGCCATCGAGGTGGATCCGTTGGAGGAGAGGATCTCGGACACCAGCCGCATCGTGTACGGCCACTTGTCGACCTCGGGGATGACGGGCCCAAGCGCCCTCTCGGCGAGAGCGCCGTGACCGATCTCGCGCCGGCCCGGGCTGCGCAGCGGCTTCGACTCGCCAGTCGAAAACGGCGGCATGTTGTAGTGGTGCATGTAGCGCTTGGACTCCTCGAGCCCAAGCCCGTCGAGCTTCTGGGCGTCGCCCATGGTGCCCAGCGTCAGGATCGTGAGCGCCTGCGTCTGGCCGCGCTTGAAGATGCCCGAACCGTGGGTCCGGGGCAGCACGCCCACCTGGACCGTGATCGGCCGGATGTCACGAGTTCCGCGGCCGTCGATGCGCACGCCCTCCTCGATCACCCGCTGGCGGATGCGGTCCTTGAGCGTCTTCTCGAAGAGCGTGCCGAGGACGTCGACGTTCTCCGGCCAGCGCTCGGCGAGAGCCGCCTTCATCTCCTTCTTGAGCTCGTCGATCTTCGCCTCACGCTCGGCCTTGTCCGGGTGGTACGCAGCCTCGTCAAGCCGGCCGGCCAGGTACTCCTGGACCGCCTGCACCATCTCAGGGTCGTAGTGCGGCGGCGTGAACTGGTGCTTGGGCTTGCCGGCCTCGGCCTGCAGCTGGCCCAGGGCCTCGCAGATCTTCCCGATCTCCTCGTGGGCCATCTCGAGCGCGTCTACCACGACCTGCTCGCTGACGCCCTTGGCACCCGCCTCGACCATGAGGATGGCGTCACGGGTCCCGGCGACCACCAGGTCGAGCTCCGAGCGGTCCATGTCGGCGACAGCCGGGTTGACCACCAGCCGGCCGTCGATGTAGCCCATCCGCACGGCTCCGATCGGGCCCTGGAAGGGGATGTTCGAGACCGTCAGCGCAGCCGAAGCGCCGTTTATGGAGAGGATCGACGGGTCCGCGTCCTGATCCACCGAGAGAACCGTGGATACGACCTGGATGTCGTTGCGGAAGCCCTCGGGAAAGAGCGGCCGGATGGGCCGGTCGGTGAGCCTGGCGGTCAGGATCGCCTGCTCGCTCGGCCGTCCCTCACGGCGCAGAAATGCGCCCGGGATCTTTCCCGCGGCGTACAGCTTCTCCTCGTAGTCCACGGTCAGCGGGAAGAAGTCGATTCCCTCCCGCGGCTCTTTGGACATCATTGCGGTGGACAGCACCACCGTGTCGCCGGAGCGGATCAGCACCGCCCCGCTGGCCTGCTCGGCCATCGCTCCTGTCGTGACGGTCAGCTGCCGCCCAGCGACATCGAACGTCTTCGTGACTTCAGCCACGTTTACCTACCTCCAGTGGGAGGTCAGGGACCTTGCAGCTGAGCTCGAGACGTACGCCTCGAGGCCAGGTGCCAGGGGCCTGACCCCCGAAAAAAATCGGGCGGGTAACCCCGCCCGGACTCCTATCTCCTGATCCCCAGCTTCGAGATCAGCGCTCGATAGCGCTCGATGTCGTTGCGGCTCAGGTAGTTCAGCAGCCTCCGCCGCTTGCCGACCAGGATCAGGAGCCCACGCCTGGAGTGATGGTCCTTCTTGTGGGTCTGCAGATGTCTCGTAAGCTCGCGGATACGCTCGGTGAAGATCGCGACCTGCACCTCGGGCGACCCCGTGTCCGTGCCATGAAGCCGGTGCTCACCGGCCAAGCGTGCCTTTACTTCGCTATCGACTGCCAAACTGACGACCGATTATACCGGGGGTCCACGCGCGACCAGGCAACCAGGCGGCTCCGACCAGTAGACCGCTCAGCAGGAGGCAGCCTCCCATGGCGGCCTGGACCGCCGGAAGCCGCACAGCGAGCAGCAGCGAGGCGGCCGAGAGCAGGAGTAGCGGGCCGACTGCGTCCAGTCCGGCCAGGACCAGAGTCGTACTCCCCGCCTCCCAGGACGGCGCGCTGCTCCCGGTGCTCGGCATCCCGGTCGTAGAGCCGCTCGGGTTGTGACGCCACCAGGCGGCCAGCGACCATGAAGGAGGGCCAGTCCGACCTCTCGAGCTGGGCGTCGCTGCGTAGGAGAGCGAGGCCGATGATGATCAGGCAGGATGCGACCAACCCGAGCTGAGCGAAGCCCCACCAGGGAGGCGGCTCAGGCCTCGACGACCGATCCATCCGCCCTGGGGTCGCTCCCGGCACGCCAGGCTGCCGGTCCGTCGACGACCAGCGCCTGCGCGTGTCCCATGAGCCAGCTCCCCGGAGGCATCGGCACGGCGCCCGGCACGCCTCGCAGGATCTCCGCGGCCTCGGGATAGTCGGCTTCCACCCAGAGGCCCTCTCCTCCAGGCGGAACGCGCACCCGGGGCTCGGCCACCGCCTCCTGCGGCTCCAGCCCGCGATCAACCAGGTTGATCAGCACCTGGGCCTGGATCTGGGGCTGGCCGTCAGCTCCCATCGCGCCGAAAGCAGTCCAGCAGCGGCCCTCACGGGCCGCCAGGGCCGGGATAAGCGTGTGCATGGTCCGCTTGCGAGGCTCGAGCCGGTTGACGTGGTCGGCGTGCAGGCTGAAGTACTTGCCGCGATTCTGGAGGAGCACGCCGGTACCCTCCGCGATCACGCCGGAGCCGAAGGAGCCGGCCACGCTCTGGATCAGCGACACCACGTTGCCCAGCTCGTCGGCGGCGCAGAGGTAGATCGTGTCCCCTTCGGGGAGGGGCGGCCCCTCGCCCGTGCCCTCCGGGACCACTCCCGGATCCAGGAACGGCGCCCAGGGGATCTGGGCGAAGTCGGGGTCGGTGATGAACCGGTCGCGCAACGGGAAGACCTCGTCGCGCACCCGGACCAGCTCGCGGACGAAGCGCAGGCCAGGCCGCAGCCTCTCGTTCCCGAGCAGCTCCAGGCGCTTAAGCATCCCCGCCGCGGCCAGCCCCTGGGTTGGCGGCGGCATCTCGTAGACGGTCAGGCCGCGATAGTCGAACCGGACAGGCTCCACCCACTCCGAGCGATGCGCGGCCAGGTCCTCGGCCGTGACCAGGCCGTCGCGGCGCGCGATCGCCTCCGCCAGGGCACGCCCCACCTCGCCGCGATAGAACCCGTTGTAGCCGTTCCGCCCGATGTCCTCCAGCACGCCGGCAAGGTCGGGATTGCGCAGCGCCATGCCGGTCTTGAGGGCTGGAAGCAGCCGCCGCGTCTCCGGCTCTTCGAGCAGCCAATCCGCTTCCCGGCTCAGGAAGTCGGCGAGGTTCTCGGTTACCGGGTAGCCGTCCCGCGCCAGCGCCGAGGCCGGCTCCATCAACGGCGCCAGGCCAAAGCTCCCGTAGCTCTCGACGAGCCGGCCCCAGGCCTCGACCGTGCCGGGCACCGTGACGGGCAGGATGCCGTGCTCGGGCATCTTGCTGTAGCCGCGCTCCCGGAGCACGGCCAGGGTGGCCAGGGAGCCGGACCTGCCCGCCCCCGCCAGGCCCACCGGCTGCTCCGCGCCTGGCGCCCAGACCAGCGCCAAGAGATCGCCACCCAGCGAGGTCATGTGCGGATAGGCGACGCAGAGCACGGCATCCGCGGCGACGGCGGCGTCCACGGCGTTCCCGCCGTCGCGCAGGACCTGGGCGCCGGCCTCGCTGGCCAGCCGGTGCGGGGTCGCGATGACTCCGCGCGTCACGGGCAGACCAGCTCCAGCGCGCCGGGGACCGCCTCGATCAGCGCCGGCAGCATGCCGGGCAGCTCCCCGTCGACGTCGAGGTGAATGGGGGTCGGCGAGCTGATCTCCACCCGGCGGCTGTGGAGGTGGAGGATCTTCGGATGGTTGAGATGCGCTCCCCGCCGGATGAGGCCCATTCCCCGCAGGTTGTCGACCAGCCCCATGTCACCCACCACCACCACGTCGAGCAGGCCGTCGTCGGGGAGCGCCGTGGGCGCCACCCTCATCCCGCCGGCGAAGTACTGGCAGTTGGCCACCACGACCTGCTGGGCGATCACGTCATGGACGCTGCCGTCGGTGGTGACCCGCATCGGCCGGTTTCGCCAGCGGAGCAGCGCCAGCCCGGCCGCGGCCGCGAAAGTGATCTCGCCGTTGATGAGCCGGAAGCCGCCGTTGATGCGCGTCAGCACCTCTCCCCCGATCCCGGCATCCACGATGTTCACGAAGTACCGGATGGCGGTACCGCCACTCGGCAGGGCGAAGGTGACCCGCCCGGCGTCGATCCGGCGGCTGCGGCCGGCGATCAGCATGGCCGCCACCTCCTCCGGAGCACTGGGTATCCCGAAGGTGCGGCGGAAGTCCCCCCCGGTCCCGGTCGTCAGCGCGGCCAGGCGGGACCGCGTGGGGATCGGCGCCCCGTCCTCGAAGAAGCCGTTGGCCACCTCGCTGATGGTCCCGTCGCCACCGACCGCCGCCACTATCGGCCATCCCGCCTTGACCGCCTGGCGGGCCAGCTCGGTGCCGTGGCCGGGGCGCGAGGTCAGCTCGCTCTCGAAGCGGAGGCCGGCGCCGCGGAGATGGCTCTCCAGCGTCCTCCAGTGCCGTCCGGTGCCGCCCCCGCCGGCGGCGGGGTTGACTATGAAGAGAACGTCGGTCACGGCCCGCCCACGGCCCCTCCACCGAGGGCTTTCGGGTTGAGCCGCCCGTCCGGGTCGAGCGCCTCCCGCACCCGCTGCCAGACGCCCCACCAGCCGCCCATCTCGGCCCGGACCCAGGGTCTGCGCGCCTGGCCGACGCCGTGGTGGTGGCTGATCGTGGCCCCCCGGCGCAGGGCGATCTCCATGGTCCCCCGCCAGGCCTCCTCGTAGGCGGCCTGGGCCTGGGTCTCGTCGGGGGCCGCGCCTCCGAAGGTGAAGTAGGCGCAGCAGCCCTGGGCGTAGGCGTGGCTGAAGTGACAGAGCACGAGGCCGGCCACGGTGGCCAGATGCGCTTTGACCTCGGCGTAGAGACCGGCCAGCTCGGTCCATCGGGCTGCCAGCTCGATGGTGTCCAGGAAGGCGCCCGGCGGTTCGAGCAGCTCGCGCAGGCGCTCCGCCGAGAGGTCGAAGCGATGCCGGAGCCAGCGCTCCCAGGGCTCCGGTCCGAGAGCCTCGCCCGGCACCAGCCGCCCGATCAGCGCCGCCTCGGCCTCGGCCAGGGTCGCCGGGCCGGCGCTGCCCGCGATCAGCAGGCAGCCTGCTTCCAGGCCCTGCAGAGCTGAGTCGTCGGGGTCGTACAGGCGCAGGACCTGGGGCCGGAGGCCCCGCTGCAGGATCTCGCGGAGGACGGGGAGCCCCTCCTCCACGCTCGCCAGCCGCCACCCGGAGCCGATCACCGCCTCCGGCAGACGATGGACCTTGAGCACCACCTCGAGGACGATGCCGAGGCCACCTTCCGCCCCCAGAAAGAGATGGTGCAGGGCTGGCCCGGCCGCCGAACGAGGGTGTGCACGCGCCTGGACGATCTCACCGCCGGCCAGCGCGACTGTGACGCCCAGGACCATGTCCTCGACGCTGCCGTACAGCGTCGACTGCTGGCCGGAGGAACGGGTGGAGACCAAGCCTCCCACTGTGGCCGCGGGCAGCGAGCTTGGAAAGTGGCCGAGCGTGAGCCCGCGCTGGTTGAGCCGCCGCTCCAGCTCCAGGCCGTTGAGCCCCGCCTGCGCTCGCACCAGCATGTTTGCCTCATCGATCTCGCATCGGGAGAGCGCCGTCAGGTCCACGACCAGGTCGCCGGCATCCGGGCCGATGGCCCCGCAGACCCCGCTGCCGCCCCCCATCGGCACCAGCCGCCGGTCGCTCCTCAGGAGGTCCGTGACCTCCTCGAAGCTCTCCGGCCGGGCGATCTCCACCTCGGGGCGGGTATTTCCCGCGCGCTCTCGCATCTGAGCCAGAGGCCAGAGGTCGCGGACCGGCCCCCGGCTCATCCCGGGCGGCTGAGGAGGAGGCGCGTGGTCTCTACATCCCGGGCGATCTGTTCGGCCAGCGCCTCCATCCCGGCGAACTTGATCTCCTCGTGCAGCCGGCTCACGAAGCGGAGGCCCAGTCGCTGCTGGTAGAGGTCGCCCGCGAAATCGAGCAGGTAGGCCTCCACGCGCAGCTCCGCAGCCGTGAAGGTCGGCCGGTAGCCGATGCTGATCGCGGCCATGTGCTCCCCCTCGGGAGTGACCGCCCAGCCCGCGTAGATGCCGCGAGCGGGGACCAGCTTGCCCGCCGGCACCGAGAGGTTGACGGTGGGCCATCCGATCTGGCGGCCGATCCGATCGCCGGGCAGCACGATGCCGCCGATGCTGAACTCGCGTCCCAGCAGGCGGTTGGCCGACTCCACCTCACCCAGGATCAGCCGCCGGCGAACCTCCGAGCTGTGCACCTCCTGGCCGTCGAGCAGGAAGGGCGGCACCACCTCCACCGAGTAGCCGGCGCTCTCGCCGTGCTTGCGGAGCCACTCCACGTTGCCGGCGCGCTTGCGGCCGAGCGCGAAGTCGTAGCCGGCGACCAGGCGCCGTAGGTCCATGGCGGCCAGCACCTGGCCCATGAAATCCTCAGCCGCGAGCGAGGCCAGGGCGCGGTTGAACTCCAGGACTATGGCGTGCCGGATGCCCAGGTCTCGGGCCAGGTCCAGGCGCTCCTCCAGGGTGGTGATCATGGGCGGGCAGTTGGCAGGGTCGACCACGCAGCGGGGGTGAGGGTCAAAGGTGATCAGCGCCGGTTCCAGCCCTTTCTCGGCGGCCGTCGCGGTGAGGCGGGACAGGATGGCCCGGTGACCCAGGTGGAGACCGTCGAAACTGCCCACCGCCAGGGCGGACGGCCCAAATCGCTCGCCCGGCAGCCCGAAATGGATGCGCACCTAGGGTGGCTTGGGTGGCGCGGGCAGCTCCGCCACTAGCCGAGCACCTTGTCCGGTACGAAGGTTCGGCGCAGAGGGTCGGTGTGCCCGAGCGCCACCAGCCGCCCGCCCTGGTCGTGGGCCCGCAGCAGTCCGGCGCGGGGCTCGGGAAGGACCCGAACGGACCGCCCAAGGCGAACCTGGGCCTCCTGCTCGATGGTCAGCCGCACCCGCTCCATCGCCGGCAGAAGTACTTCCGGCGGCTGCAGCCTGGCCTCCACCGCCGCCAGGTCGGCCAGCTCGTCGGCCAGGGAGGACTCCTCCAGGCGCAGCGGGCCGTAAGCGGTCCTCGCCAGCCGGCCCAGGTAGCCGCCTACGCCCAGCCGGTCGCCCAGGTCTCGGGCCAGGGAGCGCAGATACACGCCGCTCCCGCAGACCACACGGATCAGCGCTGTGGCCTGTTCCCCGGGCTCGAACTCCAGCAGTTCCGCTGAATAGACCTCGACCTCCCTGGCGGCGGGCCGGTCGGCCTCGCCGGCGCGGGCCCGCTCGTAGGCTCGCCGGCCGTCCACCTTCACCGCCGAGAACGCGGGCGGCTGCTGACTGATGCGGCCCACGAAGCCGGCCAGGGCCGCGCTGACCTCCTCCGCCCCCAGAGCGGCCGGGTCGGCAACCGGCTCCGGCTCCGCTTCAGCGTCGTCCGTGGCGGTCCGGAATCCAAGGTGAACGCGCGCTTCGTAGCTTTTCGGCAGCTGGTGCGCGAAGTCGGAGAGCCGGGTCGCGGACTCGAAGAGGATCGGGAGGACGCCTGTCGCCAGCGGATCCAGCGTGCCGGCATGTCCGACACGCTTCGCCCGGGTCAGATCACGAAGGCGGCGGACGACCGAGAAAGAGGTCGCGCCGGCCGGCTTAGATACGTTGAGGACGCCGGCTCGCATGCGCGCCCTCCATCGGCCTGGTGCGAGCGACCGCCTCGCGCGCCGCGGCCAGGACGGCCTCGGTCGCCTGATCCATGGGAAGCGGCAGCTCCGCCCCCGCGGCACGCAGGTGGCCCCCGCCGCCGAAGCGGGCGCAGAGCGCGGCCGAGTCGACCTCGCCACGGCTCCGAACGCTGATCTTGGTGAGGCGGGAACCGACTTCCTTGAACATGATCGCCAGCTCCAGACCGGCGATGCTGTTCAGCGTGTCGATGATGCCCTCGGCCTCCGCCATCACCGCCCCCGCCTCTCGCAGCATGCTCCTGGTCACCTTCGCCCAGGCGAGGCGGCCTTCCAACTCCACGCGCAGACTGGCCATCGAGAGACCGCTGAGCTTGAGCGTGGTCAGAGGCCGCGACTTGTACACCATCGTCGCTATGTAGCTGGGGTCCGCGCCCAGGGCCGCCAGCCGGGCACCGGACTGCAGGGCCTGGGCCGTGGTGTTCTCGTGCCGGAAGCCACCGGTGTCCGTCATCAGCGCGGTGTAGAGGTTGGTGGCCATCGTCGGCGTGACCTCCCAACCGAACTGCTCAAGCATGTCGAGACACATCTCGCCCACCGCCGCGGCCGATGGCTCGATGATGTTCACGTCCCCGAACCTCGAGTTCGAGGTGTGATGGTCGACGTTCACGATCGTGGCCTGTTCGGGGATCAGGTCGACCGCGCTGCCGGAGCGCTCCATGTTGCCCGCGTCGAAGAAGAGCACCAGCTGGATCGACGATCCTGCCGGCGGTTCCTCCCGCACGTGCTCGAAGCCGGGCATCCAGCTGTACTTCTCCGGCAGCGGTGGCGGGATGACTACGTGGACGCGCTTGCCGCGCAGGCGCAGGGCCTCGGCGAAGGCGAGGCTGCAGCCCAGCGTGTCGCCGTCCGCGTCTTTGTGTCCGAAGATCAGGATTTCGTCGTTCCGCTCGCAGAGCGCCTTGAGCTCTTCGACTTCGCTTCGCAGCCCGGCCAGCATCATCTTTCGTCCTCCCGCGGGGAACGGGCCGGCGGTGCTCTCCCGGCGTCCTCGGAATCCGGCAGGACCTCGCGCAGCCGCTGGGAGATGCGTACTGAATACTCGATCGAGGGGTCGAGCTCGAACCGGATCTCCGGCGAGAACTTGAGGTTCTCCAGTCGGCGGCCAAGCTCGTGACGGATCAAGCCGGTGGCGCTGCGGAGGCCCGCCAGCGTGTCCTTCTGCTCGGTCTCATCGCCCAGAACACTTATGCGGACCCGTGCCAAACGGAGGTCCGGCGACATCCGGACCCCGGTGATGCTGACGAATCCGATCCTCGGGTCCTTGAGGTCCCTTCGGATGATCTGCATGATCTCTTCCCGCACCAGCGCGCCGACCTGGTCGGCTCGGTGACCGCCCATGAGCTCCTCACTTAAGCGGTCCCCATGAACCCACGATTCATGGGGACTGTCAGTTTTCCTCGCGTTCCAGGCGGAAGCTCTCGATGGTGTCGCCGGGCTCGAAGGCTTCGAAGTGCTCCAGCCCGACGCCGCACTCCTGCCCCGCAATCATCTCGCGCACCTCTTCCTTGAAGTGCTTGAGAGACGTGATCCGGCCTTCCCAGATCTGGTCCCGGCCACGATTGAGCCTCACGTGCGAACCCCTGGTCACCCGACCCTCGAGCACCCGGGAGCCCGCGATCAAGCCCAGCCTTGGAATCTTGATCGGCATGATGACCTCGACGCGGCCCTCCCAGACCTCGCGATAGGTCGGCTCGCGCAGACCGCGCGCCGCTCGCTCGACGTCCTCGGTGAGCTTGTAGATGATGTCGTAGTAGCGGGCTTCGACCTTCTCCCGCTCGGCGGCACGCTCCGCGGCGGGCGTCGGCTTCAAGTTGAAGCAGATGATGATCGCGTTCGAGACGCTGGCGAGCAGGACGTCCGAGTCCGTGACCGCGCCGACGCCGGAACCGACCACGCTGATCTTGACCGCAGGGTCCTGGATCTTCTGGAGGCTGCTCAGCACCGCCTCCAGGCTGCCCTGGGCGTCGGCCTTGACCACCAGGTTGAGCTCCTTGGCCTCGCCCTGCTGGGCGCGCCTGGCCAGCTCCTCGAGAGTGATCCTCGGCGCCGCGCCCTGCCGGGCGCCCTCCACGGACCGTCGCTCCTGCAGCTTGGTCAGCGCGATCTGGCGAGCGGCCTTCTCGGAGCCGACCACCTGGAAGATGTCGCCGGCGCTGGGGACCTCGCCCATGCCGCTGACCACCACCGGAGTAGCCGGCGGAGCCTCGGTGACGTTCTCTCCGCGGTCGTTGCTCAGCGCACGCGCCCGGCCGTAGATGTGGCCGCAGACGAAGTGGTCGCCGACGCGCAGGGTCCCGTTCTGGACCAGCACTGTGGCCACCGGGCCGCGTCCTCGTTCCAGGTTCGCGTCCACGATGGTCCCGAGCGCGGGCCGGTCGGGGTTGGCCTTGAGGTCCAGGATCTCGCTGGAGAGGACGATGGTGGTGAGCAGGTCGTCCAGGCCCTCACCTGTCCGGGCCGAGACGTGCACACACTCGTATTCGCCGCCGTAGTGGCGGGTGATGACGCCCCGGTCGGCCAGTTCCTGATGAACCCGGTCGATGTTGGCGTTCTCGCGATCGATCTTGTTGATGGCGACCACGATCGGCACCCGCGCCGCCCGCGCGTGCTGGATGGCCTCGACGGTCTGCGGCATCACGCCGTCGTCCGCCGCCACGACCAGCACCGCCACGTCGGTGACGGAGGCGCCCCGGGCTCGCATTGCGGTGAAGGCCTCGTGACCGGGCGTGTCGATGAACACCACGGTTTCGCCGTCGGCGGTCTGTACCTGGTAGGCGCCGATCCGCTGCGTGATGCCGCCGGCTTCGCCGGAAGCGACCTTGGTCTTCCGGATCGCATCCAGGATGGACGTCTTGCCGTGGTCGACGTGACCCAGGACCGTCACGATCGGGGGCCGGCGCCGCAGCTTGGCGGGATCCTCGCTCTCCAGGGAGAAGAGCTGTTCGCGGGAGGTGGTGACCAGGTTGCCCTCTTCACCGGTCGACTCGACGGCGACCACGTCCTCGGAGGCGATGGGCTCGACCGTTGCCCCGAAGTCATCGGCCACGATCTCCGCGGTCCCGTAGTCGATGACCTGGTTCTTGGTGGCCATGATGCCGCTCTGCATCAGCTTCTTGATCACGTCGACCGGGCTGACGCGCAGCCTCTCCGCCAGGTCCTGGACCGTGACGGAGGGAGGCAGGGTGATATTCCGCTCACCGTTCGCAACGACCGTTGTGACGCCAGCGGTGCGCTTGAACTGGTTGCGTGCCTTCTCGATCGCCGCCGGCGGAAGCGGCGCGGCGGGATTCCTCGTCAGCCGGTTCTGCTGAAGGTAGTTCAGCAGCTCCTTGTGACTGATGTTTAGTTCGCGTGCGAGTTCGTGTGCCTTCATACCCGAGCTAGTGATTATGCCCGCTTCGTAACCCTGGCAAACGCCGCTGGGTCCTCAGCCGTCCTCCGGTAACGCCGTGGCCGGCGCTGCTTCCCGGCGAGCCGCGGTCTCCAGATCGCCCCACAACGCCGTGTCCACCTGAGCCTTGAGAGCCCGCTCCAGTGCGCGCCTGCGGCGGGCAAGCTCGATGCAACCCATGCTCGGGTGCAAGTATGCTCCCCGGCCCGGTGCCCGGCCGGTGCGATCCAGCCGGACGGTGCCGTCGAGACCTCGAACCAGGCGAGTGAGAGTTCGCTTAGCCGCCTCCTCCCGGCACCCGAGGCAGGTGCGGTTCGGGGTTCGCGGGCCACCACCGCGGTCCCCATCCTGTGGGGCGGACAGGGTCACCTGCTCCTGGAGGAAATCCTGCCCGGCGGACACGGCGCTCCCCCGTGTCGCCCTGGACCTTTTCCTGCGAGGCGTCACTCGGATTGGGGGTCGCCTGCCGGCTGGGCGTCGCCTTTGATGTCGACACGCCACCCGGTCAGCTTGGCGGCCAGGCGGGCGTTCTGGCCGTCGCGACCGATGGCCAGCGAGAGCTGGTCCCGGGGTACTCGGACGTGCGCGGTCCGGGTGTCTGTGTCTATCTCCACCGAGGTGACCCTGGCCGGCCCCAGGGCGGCGGCCACGAAGCGGGTGGCGTCCGCGTCCCAGGGGACGATGTCGACGTGCTCCTGTCCCAGCTCGGCGAGCAGCGAGCGGTGGCGCACCCCTCGGGGGCCCACGCAGGCCCCCACCGGATCGATGCCGGGCTCCGTGCTGGCCACCGCGATCTTGGTGCGCAGGCCCGGCTCACGCACGATTGCCCGCACCTGCACCGAGCCCGCCCCGATCTCCGGCACCTCGGCCTCGAGGAGCCGGAGTACGAAAGTTCGGCTTGCCCTGGAGACTCGGACCTGGGCCTGGCGGGGGCGGCCCTGCGGATCCTGGACCACCACGGTCACCGGCCGGCCCGGCCTCAGCTCCTCACCGGGGATCTGCTCGTCGGGCGGCATCCACCCCTCCACCTTCCCCATGTCGACGAAGACCGCCCCCCGCTCGACGCGGTCCACTATCCCGCTGCGGAGCTCGTCCCGGTGGCGGGCCACCTCGGAAAGCGCTCGCTCGCGCTCGAGGTCCCTCAGGTGCCTCATGACCGCCGTGCGGGCGGTCTGGGCGGCGAGCCGCTTGAACTGGTCGACCGGAAGCTCGGTCTCGCTGGAGGAGCCGCCGGGCGCCACGTGGATCAGGCTCACCGTCATCGCCCCGGTGACCGGCGTGAGCCGGACCACGACCTCGCCGGGGGGCGCGAAGGCCCTCGTGTAGGCGGCGGCCAGCGCCGCCTCAACCGTCCTCTGGAGATCCTCCAGCGGCACCCCCACCTCGGCGCTGAGTCTTTCCAGTGCGAGGAGGAGAGACTCTTCGACCATCACAGTGCGGCCACCAGTCGGGTGCTGAGGAGGTCGTCCCAGCTCAGGTGCGTTATCTCGGCCTTCTGTCCGCGCACCGCGACGCCGGCGTCGTCCACGGCCGCAAGGATGCCCTCCAGCGCCACCTCCCCGGCGCCAATCCGGTAGCGGACGTTGACCCGCCGTCCCAGAAAGCGCTCGTACTCCCCCCGGTCCCGCAGCTTGCGCTCGGCGCCGGGTGAGGAGACCTTCAACGTGTAGGAGTCCTGGATCAGGTTCGCGTTGTCGAGGAGCGGGCTGGCGACGAGGCTCACGCGCTCGCAGTCGTCGAGTGAGACGAAGCCGTCGCGCTTGTCGATGGCTATGCGCAGCGTTCGACCCCCGCTGCCGGACTGCTCGATCGAGTAGACCGAGTAGCCCATGTGCGCCAGCGTCGGTTCCAGCAGCTGCTGGATCTCATTTATTGGCCAGGTCGGCATTTGCCCAGGCTCAGACAGAACGCTAACGGACCGGCCGCAGTCTCCGCCAGACGACAAGCAGGGGCGAGGCATTGAAGATCGAGCTGTAGGTGCCCGAGACGATCCCGATCAGCAGGGCCAGCACGAAGCCCTTCAGGGTCTCCCCACCGAAGAGCAGCAGCGCCACCAGCACCAGGACGACCGTGAAGCTGGTGATGATCGAGCGGGCCGCGGTCTGCATGATGCTCAAGTTCACGACCTGCTCGAAGGTGAGGCGGCTGGAGACGACCAGGTTCTCCCGGATCCGGTCGAAGACCACGATCGTGTCGTGGACGGAGAAGCCGACCACGGTCAGCACCGCGGTCAGGAAGAAGCTGTCGATCTCGCCGATCCGCAGGTTGAGGACCCTGCCCAGGATCGAGAAGATGCCCGCCAGCAGGAAGACGTCATGCAGCAGGGCCAGCAGGGCGCTGCCGCCGAACTGGAAGCCGGATCGCCAACCGCCCTGCACGCGCCGGAAGCGGAAGGCGAGGTAGAGCAGGATCAGGACCGCGGCGGACACCACGGCGACGAGGGCGCCGGTGACTATCTCGCTCGCCACCGTCGGGCCAACGGAGTCCGCCCGGTAGGCGGCGATCGGGCCGCCTGTCTTCTGCAGGTCGTCCTTCACCCTCTGCTGCTGCGCCGGCGTGAGCGGGCTGGCCCGGATGATGAAGCTGCCGTCCCCCGCCTGCTGGACCAAGCCGTTGATGTTGTCCCGAGCCACCGTCGACTCGACGGACTGGAGGCTGGGCGGGTTCTGGAACTTGACGATGAACTCGGTGCCGCCCGCGAAGTCGATCCCGAGCAGGAAGCCGCGGGTGACCATCGAGATGATGCCCGGGATGATGATGATCAGGGAGAGGAGGAAGAACCAGTTCCGCCGCCCGACGATGTCCAGCCGCCTGACCCTGGGTTGGGGCCCCGTCGTCTCGACGGCCTCCGGCTCGGGCTCGGCGGTCAGCAGGCGGCCCGACCGGGCCTCGCGGCTAAGCTCGGCCACGCGCCACTCCCAGCACGGTGCCACCGCGAGTCCAGCCGAAGTTCAGGACGATCGCCAGCAGGTTGTGCGTGATGATGATCGAGGAGAGCATGCTCACCGCCACGCCGATCATCAGCGTGATGGCGAAGCCCCTGACCGGCCCGGTGCCGGCGAAGGCCAGGATGCTGCTCGTGATCAGCGTGGAGATGTTCGAGTCGCGGATCGCCGGCCAGGCGCGCCGGACGGCAGCGTCCACCGCCGCGCCTATCGTGCGCCCAGCGCGCATCTCCTCTTTGAAGCGTTCGAAGATCAGCACGTTGGCGTCGACGGCCATGCCCACGCTGAGGATGAAGCCGGCGAGCCCGCCCAGCGTGAGGGTGACGGTGAAGACCTTGAAGAGGGCCAGCACGATCCCCGCGTAGCAGAGCAGCGCCAGGCTCGCGAGCAGGCCGGGAAGCCGGTAGTAGGCGAGCATGAAGATGATCACGACGATCAGGCCGAGGAGGCCCGCGGCCAGGCTCCGCTTGACGGAATCCGCGCCCAGGCTGGCGCCCACATCGGTGGACTGGATCACGGTCAGCTTGACCGGCAGCGAGCCTGAGTTGAGCAGCGTGGCCAGGTCCTTGGCGGACTGCTGGGTGAAGCCGGGGGTGCCGCCTGAGATGGTGGCGGTGCCGCCGGTGATCGGGTTCTGGATGTAGGGGTCGGTGACGAGCTTCCCGCCCTGGTCGAAAGGCTTGTAGAGCTGCAGCGCCCTCTCGTTCCAGTGCGCGATGTCGTCAGGGGAAAGGTCCAGCCAGTTGGTGATGTGGCGCTGGGGACAGTCGGTGGTCGGACACGCGTTGTAGGCGTCGTTGGTGAGCTGGCTGAAGATGCCGGCTCCAGCCGAGTTGTAGTTCGTGTTGACCACCCAGGCGGTCCCACCGCTGGGATCGAGCTGGGCGTTGGCGGAGGTGAGCATGTCGGCGCGCAGAGCCGTTTCCTGGGGTCGATAGCCGGGCCAGGGGCCCGCTGTGACAGTGCTGTCGGCGACCCACTTGGTGGTCACCAGCTGCGCGGTGCGCCCGATCACGTCCTGGGCCTTTGAGGCCGGCACGCCGGCGAGCTGGACCTCGATGCGGTCGTTGTTGCCGCCCGCGGGCTGCACCACCGGCTCGTTGACGCCGAGCGCGTTGATGCGCTTTTCGATCACGGCGATCGTCTTCTGCTGGACGTCAGCCCGGGTCTGACCGGGTGGGAAGTTGGTGAGCTGCAGCTGCAGGTCGGTGCCGCCCTGGAGGTCCAGGCCGCGGTGGAAGTAGAGCTGCGTACCGAGCACGGTCGGGGGAAGACCGGGCACGGCGCCGGTCAGCGGGTAGTGGTTGGTTATCCGGTAGATGTAGCCGGCGCCGTCCACCACCAGGGAGAAGATCAGCAGGGCCGCGACGACGACGCGTACCGGCCAGCTCAGTACGAGATGCAAAGCGGTAGGAGTTTACCCGGATGGGCTTTGGCTTCAATCACGCAGGTAGGAACGCCTGAACTCGAGACGCCGTAACGCGCCCCACAGTTCCCTCTCCCTTGTCGGGAGGGTCAGGGGGTTACTGGCCGGGCTTAAGCCGTTGCTCCGCAGCAGCCCGGCTGGTTCGTGAATAGACCCCCTCCCTCGCCCTCCCCCGGCAGGGTCCCGGCAGGGGGAGGGAACTTTGTCCCCTGGTTT
>CATPBP010000267.1 GCA_955652675.1 Candidatus Dormiibacterota bacterium | reverse complement strand
CCGAACCGCTGCACCAATCCGTGAGCGCGGACAGCGGGGGTCACGGCGCCACCGCCGGGACCCTGGCAGTCAGGCGGGCCGGGTCCGGCGCCGGCTGAGATCGTCCCAGGTGGCCTATGAGCACACCGGCGACCAGGAGCGCTGCGCCGGCCCAGATCCAGGTGACGAGCGGGTTGACGAAGACGTGCAGGGCTACTCCGTCCTGCGTAGTTCCGGCGACGACGACGTAGACGTCCTCCCGCGCAGTGCTCCGGATCGCCACGCGGCTCAGCGCCTGGCCGCCCAGGGCTGGGTAGTTGAGGCGGGCGGGGGCCAGCGTCTCCTCGCCGCCCAGTCTCAGGACGGCGACGGTCTCCGAGTGATCTCCGATCTCCTGGCTGTCGACACTCTGAAGTGATAGGAGGTGCCCGGCCACGCTCACAGACTGCCCCGGCCGCAAGGTGACGTCCCGCTCCTGCTGCCAGAAGTGCGAACCGACGATGCCGGCCGCCACCAGAAGAATGCCCAGGTGGGCGAGAAAGGCCCCGTAGCGACGCCGGCGGCGCGTCGCCAGCCTTGCCGCCGCCAGCGGCCAGGGGCCGGCCAGACGGCCGGCGCGAAGTCCGCCACGCACGTATTCGGAAAGGGCGGTGGCCAGGCCGGCGGCGATCAATGGCAGCGCCACCAGCGCGCCCGCCCCGGCTCCCAGGAGCAGCAGGACGGCCAGCGTCAGGGCGGCCGCCGCAAAGGCGGGGCGCAGGTTGCGCAGCCAGCTTTTGCCTCTATGGCGCCAGGGCAGCAGGGGCCCCAGCGCGAGCAGCGCCAGGATGGCCACCAGGAGCGGCGCGGCCACCCGCTCGTAGTAGGACGGTCCCACCACCAGCTGCCGCCCGAGCATCCCGGTCAGGAGAGGCAGCACAGTGCCCCAGAGGATGGCGGCCGTCAGGGCGGCAAGAAGCACGTTTTGGAGCAGGAACGCGCCCTCCCTGGAGACCGACGGCTGCAGTGGCTGGCGGACGGCCAGCTCCTGTGAACGCCAGGCCAACACCGCCCCGGAGAGCAGGACCGCAGCCGCGAGGAAGCCCAGGAACCAGGGTCCGAGCGGGCTGACGGCGAACGTGTGCACCGAGGGCAGGATGCCGCTGCGGACGATGAATGTGCCGAAGACACTGAGCAGAAACGCCGCGATCACCAGGGTGAGATTCCAGGCGCGCAGCTGGCCTCTGCGCTCCTGGACCTGAGCCGAGTGGAGGTAGGCAGTGGTCACCAGCCATGGCATGAGGGCCACATTCTCGACCGGGTCCCAGCCCCAGTACCCGCCCCACCCCAGAACGTGGTACGCCCACCACATGCCCAGAGTCAGACCCACGCTCTGCAGCCCCCAGGAGAGCAGAGCGAAGCTCCGCGTGCGCTCGATCCAGGCGCCGTCGCTGCGCCCCGCCAGCAGCGCCGCCATCGCAAAGGCGAAGGGGATGGCAAATGAGCTGAACCCGGCGAGGAGGAAGGGCGGGTGGATGAGCATCCCGCCGTCGCGCAGAACCGGGTTCAGGCCCAGGCCGTCGGCCGGCGTGACGCGCAACACGTCGAAGGGACTGGCCACGAAAACCAGGACGACCAGGAAGAAGCAGGCGACGGCGGCCAGACAGCCGTTGGCGTAGGCCGCCAGGCGGACGTCCGCCCCAGCCGCAGCGGCCGCAGCGGCGACCGCGGCCGAACCGAGCAGCGTGAGGAGCAGCGTCCAGTAGAGCAGCGAGCCCTCCTGCCCCGCATAGAAGGCCGCCGCCACCAGCGGCGCCGGCATCGAGCGATCGGTGTGCTCGGTCACGAAGGCAATTGAGAAGTCGTGCGTGAGGAGGGCGGCCAGGAGGGCGGCTGAGGCCGCCGACAGGGCGCCCGCAGCTCCGTAGAAAAGCCGCCGAGCCATTCGCGCCGCGGGCGGCCGCTCCCGCCAGCCGGCGAAGAAGGCGGTCACCCCGCTCCCCACCACTAGCAGTAGTGCCAGCATCAGGCAGCCGGCACCCAGCGAAGCCAGGACCATCAGACCGAAGCGGGCGATCCCGACGAGAATCGCGACGGACACTTGGCCTGCAAGGTCCGGGCGTGGAATACCCCGTCGGCGCCGAGACGCCCGTCAACCACTACCTGGACCCCCGGCCGGAAGATGTCCGGAAGGGCACCTCGGTAATCGACGGGCATCGTCTGTCCGCCCTCGCTGGCGGTGAAGTGCACGTGGAGGCCGCCCTCATTGCGCACGACGTCGTCCTGGACCACGCCCAGGACGCGAACGTTGCTGTCGCTGGGATGCGCTCGCATCTCACTGATCGTCACGTAGTACTCGGCGGAACTCCCGGTTGCCGAGTACACCAGGTAGCCGAGGCAGGCAGCGAGCACGACGCCCAGGCCAAGCCAGCGCAGGCGCCTCACCGCACCCCCGCCAGCTGCAGGTATCTGTGGATCAACGGACCCGTGAGCGGACCGTCGAACCGGGCCACGGCGACCCCGTCCCGGTCGATGAAAAAGGTCGCCGGCGGCTGGACGACCGCGTACGCCGGGGGTATCCCGTTCAGCGCGGGACCGACCGGGTAAGGCAGCTTGTTCCGCTCCTGATAGGCGCGAGCGGCCTCAGGGGAGTCTCGAAAATTGACGCCGAGGAAGCCGACGGCGGGGCTCTGGCTCTCCGACGCCTGGCGAAGGGCCTCCGCCTCGGCCTGGCAGGGCGCGCACCAGGACGCCCAGAAGTTGAGCACCAAGGGCCGGCCGCGCAGCTCCGAGAGGGTCACCTTGCCACCATCGAGCCTCTGAACGACCAGCTCGGGGGCCGCGCGCCCCAGCACGGAGGCCTCGGCCGGATTGGCCGGATGGAGGAGGCCCCAGGCCAGCGCCGCGAGCAGGACCACGGCCACAGTGCCTCCGCCCGCCCAGGCCAGGGCACGGAGCCTCACGTCACCGCCGAGCTGGCCGGCGCCAGCCCTTCCAGCGCGGCCATGATCTTGGCCGGATCGTTGTCGGGCACCAGCAGGCTGACAGCAATCTCGTCCACCCCCACGGCACCCAGCTCGCCGAGCCGGCGGCGGCACTCCTCCAGGGGCCCGATGATCGTCACCAGGTCGATCAACTCCGGCGGCAGCGCCGCCATCGCCTCGTCCCGACGGCGGTCCAGGTAGAGCTCCTGGATACGGCGCGCCTCGGACTCGAAGCCGTAACGGCGGAAGAGCTGGTTGTAGTAGTTCTTCTCGCGCGAACCCATCCCGCCGATGTAGAGAGCGAGATGCGGCCGCATCGCATTGCGCCCGGCGTCCACATCATCGGTGACGATCACCGTCTGGTAGACGCAGATGGAGAGGTCGTCCAGGGAGCGCCCCGCCCGTTCCGCACCCACGGCGAGGGCGGGCCGGAGCACTGACTCCCAGTGACGAGGGGAGAAGAAGACAGGGATCCAGCCGTCCGCCATCTCGCCGGCCAGCGCCATACCAGCGGGGGTGAGAGTCGCCAGGTAGATAGGGATCCGGTCACGCACTGGGTGAGTTATGAGCTTCAGGCCCATGTCGAGGTGAAAGATCTCCCCGTCGTAGGTCAGCCGCTCCCGGCGCAGGACCGTCCGGACGACCTCGATAGTCTCCCGGAGCCGGCGCACGCCTCTCTCGAACTTGACTCCGTGCCAGCCCTCCACCACCTGGTGACCGGACGTGCCCAGGCCGAGCACGAAGCGGCCTCCGGAGATGTTGTCCATGGAGGCTGTGCTCTGTGCGATGAGGGCGGGACTCCGGCTGAAAACGTTGACGATCCCCGTCCCGAGCTTGATCCGGTCGGTGACGCAGGCGAGATCGGCGAGCACGGTAAAAGCGTCCCAGCCGTACGCCTCGGCGATCCAGAGGGTGTCGTACCCGAGCCTGTCGGATGCCTGCACGAATGCGTGCGTCGCCTCGCGCGGGATCCTGTCGGTGTAGGGGAGGGTCAGTCCCAGCCTCACTCTCGGCAGTTTAGGCTTATGCAAGAGTGCGTCGAACGGTGGCTGTTGTCCTGGTCGCCTGCGCGCTGGCGGCTTGCTCGCCGGGCGCGCTGATCGGGCGGGACGACGTTTTGAAGAAAGCATCGCGCGAAAAAGGCGTCAGCAACCTGGATCGCCACGAGGCCAAGCTGATGCTCTGGGACCAGTTCCTGCAGGTCAGCAAGGTCAGCGCCAACCCTTCCGACAAGCCCCCGGGCAAGCAGCGGGTATGGGTCGTGGCAGAGGCGGGGACGATCCGTGTCGGGTCCTCGGGAGGCCGCCAGCATTGGGCCATCTTCGTGTACAACGCGGTGACCGGCTCCCTGATCGGATTCGTCCCGGGGCCGACCGACCAGGAGGCAAGCGCCGGCTCTGGCAGTGCCCAGTGGCCCGATTACTGGGAGCAATTTCCAGACTCCAGCTAGGCCGGTCGCAATCCGGAGCGGTGACCATTGATGAGTTTGGCGGCTAGCCGCCGAGATCAACGCGGCTCAGAGCGTTGGCCTCGGCGATCTTCGCGAAGAGCCAGCCGCTGGCTTTGATCCTGCGCTCCTGGGTCTCCCTGTCCAGCCCGATCAGGCCGAATTGCATCGCGTACCCGTGCGCCCACTCGAAATTGTCCACTGACGTCCAGTGGAAGTAGCCGCGGACGTCCACGCCCGACTGGATGGCCTCCCAGACCTCTCCCAGCACCGCGATAAGGAACTGCTGCCGGCGGCCGTCGTCCATTGTGGCGATCCCGTTCTCCGCCACGTAGACCGGTTTGCCCAGAGGCTCCAGCTCCTCCAGCGACCGCCGCAGCCAGCCCGGCCGGATGGCCCAGCCGAAATCGCTCTCGGGAGTCCCTGGTGGGTTGAAGCGGTGGATGAACTGCTCTTGGGGGCGCCGCGGGTCGAACTCCACCAGGGATCCGGTGTAGTGGTTGAGACCGATGAAATCGGAGGGCGCCTCGACCACCCGCTGGAGGCGCCCCCGTCCGACCGGCCAGCGATCCATGAAGAGCTGGGCGGTCCCCGCCGCGACCCTGTCTCGCCGGCGACGGGGCTCGGCGGGCAGCATCAGCCACTTGTGGTGGGCCAGCCCCACAGGGACGGCGGGCGTGATCCTCTTCAGCTGCCGGTAGGCCAGATCGTGGCCGCGGGCCATCGCGCTCAGCACGCGGTAGACGCCTCTCAGATCTCCCTTGCGGCCAGGCGGAAACTCCCCCGTCAGCCACCCCTGAGTCGCGTAAATATTCGGCTCGTTCAGCGTGCACCAGGCGGCAACGAGATCGCCAAGCTCCTCCGCCACGCGCGTAACGAAGGGGAGCCAGGCCTCCTCGGCGCCGGAGGCGGACCAGCCGCCCCTCTGAGCGAACCAGGTGGGAGACGTGAAGTGATGCAGCGTCACCATCGCTGCCATACCCCGACGGCGCAGCTCCTCGAGCACTTCCCGGTAGTGCTGCACCTGCGCGTCGTCGAACTCTCCGGGCGAGGGCTCGATGCGAGACCACTCTATGGAGAGGCGGTGTGCGTTGTTGCGCAGCAACCGGAGCAGGCGAAAGTCCTCTGGAAAGCGGTGGTAGTGGTCGCAAGCTGGATCGGAGCTGTCGCCGTTCAGGATGCCGCCGCGGCGTTCGAACTCCCACCAGTCGTTGTTGTGGTTGCCGCCCTCCACCTGATGGGCGGCTGTCGCGCATCCCCAGAGGAAACCCTCGGGAAATCGCCGCTCGGGCCGATCCGTCGCCGGCAGCTCAGCTGGAGGCGGCAGTGGGGCGCGCTTCACCTTCCGCCACCGGCCTGGGCGGCGGTTCGTAGTTGACGGCCAGCACCCCCTCCTCGTCGAAGTCGACGACCAGCATGCCCGCGCGGTCGACCTGCTTCCGGTAGATCTCGCGTTCGTTCTGAGGCCGGCCGTCGAGCAATACCCAGGCCGCCTGGAGGGGGTCGGCGTGGCTGACCAGGGCCGCGGGCTCGCCAGGCCGCTCGCGTGCCACCCGCCGAGCCACCTCCAGGATCCGCCCGCCCAAGCGCTCGGTCGACTCATCGCCCGGCACGAGCCCGCGGCGCGCCTTGTGCACGAACCACAGAGGACGCCTGACCGGTATCTGCCAGTAGGGCAGCCCCTGCAGGTAGAGGCTGAAATCCGCCTCCCGGAGCTCCGGCTCGGGGATCAGGGGAACCGGCTCCGGGAGCTGCTGACAGATGAGCCTCGCCGTTTCCTCGGCTCGGGCGAGGGGGCTGTGGACGATGCGCCCCAGGCCGCTCTCCCTGAGTCGGCGTCCAACCGCCACGGCCTGGTCGCGGCCCCTGGCGCTCAGGGGAAACCCGTCCAGGTGTCCGTAGAGCAGCCGCTTGGGGTTCTCCACGTCGGCGTGGCGGATGAGGTACAGGCGCGTCAGCACGGCGTTAAGGCTACCCGCTGCCAGGCCCGGCTATTGTTCAGCCGTGGAGGAGCAGCCACCCCTCTTCGAGGTCGACCCCAAGCCGGCCCCCGAGGACCCTGGGCGCGAACCGGACGCCCCCCTGGCCAGCCGGCTCCGGCCGCGCCGGTTTGAGGATCTCGTGGGCCAGCGCCAGGTCGTGGAGACCCTGCGCAGCCTGGCGGGCACAGGCCGCCTGCCGAGCCTCGTCCTCTGGGGCCCGCCGGGGAGCGGCAAGACCACCCTGGCCGGGATCCTGGCCGAGGCCACGGGCGCCCGTTTCGTCAGCCTGAGCGCCGTGACCGCCGGCGTCGCGGATCTGCGCCGGGTGGTTGCCGAAGCGGCCCAAGCCCGGCGGCGAGGCCTCAGGACCGTCCTCTTCATCGACGAGCTGCATCGCTTCAACAAGGCTCAGCAGGACGCGATCCTTCCCCACGTCGAGGGAGGCACGGTGACCCTGATCGGGGCGACGACGGAGAACCCATCCTTCGAGGTCATCTCGCCGCTGCTCTCACGCAGCCGCGTCTTCCGCCTGGAAGGGCTCTCGCCGGAGGATTTGGAGGTCGTGGCGGCCCGAGGCCTGCGCGAGCTGGCGAAAGAGATCGAGCCGGAGGCCCTGGGCGCCCTGGTGGAGGCGGCCCGCGGCGATGGCCGCATCGTGCTCAACGCGCTGGAGACGGCTGCGGCCCTCTCCCCCTCCGGCGCGATCTCGCTCGACGCCGTCGAGCGGGCGCTCCAGGAGCGCCATCTTCTCTACGACCGGGCCGGCGACATGCACTACGACCTGGCCTCGGCCCTGATCAAGAGCATCCGCGGCAGCGACCCCGATGCCGCCGTCTACTGGCTTGCTCGAATGCTCGAGGCCGGGGAGGATGCCAACTTCGTCTCCCGCCGGCTCGTGATCTCGGCCGCCGAGGATGTGGGGCTCGCCGACCCTCAAGCCCTGCCCGTGGCCGTGGCGGCGCAGCAGGCGGCGCATTTCGTCGGCATGCCCGAGGCACGGCTGCCGCTCAGTGAGGCCGCCATCTACCTTGCCAGGGCGCCCAAGTCCAACTCGGCCCACCGGGCGTATGGAGCGGCCAGCCAAGCCGTGAGGGAGACGGGCAATCTGCCGGTGCCCCTGCACCTGCGGAACGCCGTCACCGGCCTCATGCGGTCCATGGGCTACGGCCAGGGCTACCGCTACGCCCACGACTACCAGGACGCCACCGTCGACCAGCAACACCTCCCCGACCAACTCCAAACCCGCCACTTCTACGAACCCACCGAAAGAGACAAGCCTCTCCAAGACAAAAAAGACCCAGACGCAAGGGGATAGGGCCGGGTCCCCCGGCCCGAGTGAGTCCCTCTTCCAATCGCCCCCCAAACGTCACTTCGCCACCGGAGGGGGCTCATGGGGGAGGCCTGCCTCCCCCGTGCCGTTGGAGGGGGTCCCACGGGGGAGGCCCGCCT
>CATPBP010000266.1 GCA_955652675.1 Candidatus Dormiibacterota bacterium | reverse complement strand
GTCTCCTCAGGCTCCAGGTCGTGGACCGTCTCCCAGAGCTGCGTCGGGTCCACGTTGGAGACGTAGCTGCAGCGGATGGAGCGGTCGCTATAGTCCTTCAACGCCTCATAGGCCATGTGCGGGCCCAGGTCCGAGCCGCCGATGCCGATGTTGACCACGTTGTGGATCCTCTTGCCCGTAAAGCCGGTCCACTCGCCCGAACGCACCCGGTCGGCGAAGGCCGCCATCTTGCGGCGCACGTGGTAGACCTCCGGCACCACGTCCACACCGTCCACCACGATCTGCTCGGTCTCGGGAGCACGCAGCGCCACATGGAGCACCGCCCGGTTTTCCGTGATGTTGATCTTCTCTCCGGCGAACATGGCCGCGATCCGCTGCTCTAGGCCGGCACGTCTGGCCAGCGCTAATAGCAGTTGCACCGTCTCACTGGTCAGGCGGTTCTTCGAGTAGTCCAGCAGGATTCCGTCTGCTTCGACAGTGAGCTCCTCGCCACGCGCCGGCTCCCCCGCGAAGAGCTCGCGCAGATGCCGGCTCCGAGTCGTCTGGTAGTGCTGATCGAGGGCCTTCCACTCCCGGCTCTCGGTGATCGGGCCTTGCGTCGCGGGCTGGGCCATGAGTGTCCTCCTAACATGGCAGGGAGGCCAGGTGTTCGCTGGCCGGGAAGGCTGATTCCATGCTATACGGCGCATCCACCGCCGAGCCCAATGTATGCGCGGACCAGAGACCGAGCGACGGTGAGCCGCGTTCAAGACGACGCCTGGAGGAGAACAGATGCCCTATCGAGTCCGCACGGTCGACGTCTTCACCCGCCGCCAGCTGGCGGGCAACCAGCTCGCCGTCGTGCTTGATGCGGATGACCTGGCGGCCGGCTCCATGCAGGCAATCGCCAAGGAGATGAACCTCGCCGAGACCACGTTCGTGATGACCACCAAGCACCCGGACTGCGTGCACAGAATCCGTATCTTCACCCCTTCCACCGAACTGCCCTTTGCCGGCCACCCCACCATCGGCACGGCCTGGGTGCTGCTGGCGGAGGGACGCCTGGCGGAGGGCGAGCGGAGCTTCAGCCTGGAGGAGGGGGTCGGACCGGTCGGCGTCCGCGTCGAGCAGCGGCCTGAGGGGGAACTTCTCTGGATGACCCATCCCCCGGTGACCTTCGGAGACTTGATCCAGGACCGGGGCCGGGTGGCTGCGGCGCTCGGCGTGGGCGAAGACGACCTAATGCCGGACGTGCCGGTTCAGATCGCAAGCACCGGCGTCCCCTTCGTCTACGTGGCGATGCGAGATGTGGGGGCGGTCGACGCGGCCGTCTCCAGCGCCGAGCGACTGACCGGAGCTCTGGGTGATCGGGAGGCCCCTCCATTCTTCGTCTTCACCTCGACTGGCGGAGACCGTCTCTACAGCCGCATGTTCGCGCCCCACGCCTTCCAGATCCATGAGGACCCCGCCACCGGTGCCGCCAGCGGCCCGCTGGGCGCCTTCGCCGTCAAGTACGGCATCGTCCCGCGCGCGGCGCTCGTCTCGATTGTCAGCGAGCAGGGAACCAAGATGGGCCGCCAGAGCTTCGTCCACATCCAGCTCGAGTACTCCGACTCAGCCCACGTGCCGTCGCGCATCGAAGTCGGCGGTGGAGTGGTCCCCGTGCTCACAGCCGAACTGACCCTCCAATGAGACCTTCCCCTCCCACACGGGAGATGGAAGAGACAGTGTGTGTGGGTTAGGCTCAGGGAGGTTGCTTGGCGGCGACCGGAGCTCGAGACGATGCCGGATTGGGAATGGCTAATACCCACCGTGGTTGGAGGATTGCTCGCAATCGCCGGCGGGCTCGGCCTGTCCCGCGTACAGCGCCGGCAGGCGGCCCGGCGCACAGAAGCCGCTCAACGGTACAGGGTCATAGCAGCCATCGACGCGGTGCTGTCGGAGCTCGCCCGCAACCATTCGACGATCACTGGGGCGATGGCCAGCGAGGAGCCGGCGCTCGAGCTTCGGGTCTCATACCGTGCGTACGAGCGATCGGAACTGCTCCTGGCAGGGCGGCTCCCGGTGCCCGTTCAGGAGGCACTGTTCCAGGCCTACCGCCCACTGCGAGCGGGGAATCTGTTCAAGAGCTGGGTGACGACCTCCGCTCAGGGCATGCCGCCGGGACACCGCGAGCTGGACCCCGCAGAGTGCCAGGCGGAGCTGCGACGCCTGACAGAGGCTGCCGACGGCCTGCGCCTGGTCCAGAGGGAGCTGCAGCCTCCTGGCTTCTAGCCTTTCAGGCGACCGAGTCGCGCTCTGGGAGCGACTCCGACTCCAGCCACCTTCGTCCGAGCAGGTACGCGACCACGAGGAGGATGACCACCAGGATCGCAATCGGGATTGTGAACACCCCGATCGCTTGCTCGATCGCCTTGTAGTCCCTTCCCAGCCGGAAGCCCGCATAGGCCAGACCCAGGTTCCAGGGAATTGATCCCAACAGGGTCAGGACGGAGAAACGCACCACGCCCATGTCGCTGAGGCCCGCCGGAAATGAGATGTACGTCCTGACAACGGGAAGGAGGCGACCTACGAACACGGCCAGCGAGCCGAAACGTCCGAAGAAACGCTCGGCCAGCCGCAGGTGGCCAGTGTTCAGGCCCACCCGCCGGCCGGGACCCAGGATCAGATGCCTGCCGTAGCGCTTCACCAGTTGGAAGGCGACAAGCGAACCGACCAGGTTGCCCGCCGTCGCAGCGGCGACCACGGCGACGAAGGGCAGCCTGCCCTGCGAGGCGAGCGCACCACCCAGCGGCACCACGATTTCGCTGGAGATCGGGATACCGGCGCTCTCGGCGGCCATGGTCACGAAGATGGCGATGATGCCGCCCGAGCTGATGAGCTGGATGATCAGAGAGGACACTGCGGCAGATTAGGGTAAGCGGCCAGGCTGCTGCCGGCCACCGCGAGATGCCGAGCCTATGGCGATCCGGGAATCACGCAGGCAGATGCCAGCTCCGACCAGTAAGCCTGGACGGTAACGCCCCTCACCGAGCCGGTGCTCGACTCGCACACGTCTCCGATCTCGCACCAGCCGGCGGCGGAGCACGATGATCCCGTCACGGCGGACCCTTCGGGGTCGGTCACCACCTCTACCAGCTCGTGCGAGAGGATCGTGGTCACCGAGTCCAGGGTGCCGTCGCATGTGACCCAGGCGTAGTGTGCCCTGGCCACATCGAACCCGAGAGGCAGATCGACATCCCAGTACCAGAAGTAGCTGTGCTCGCCGATCAGGCTCTGGTCCTGGTGGCTGACCCCGGGCGGCATCACAACTACATACACGAGCTGGGACACCTCGTCCGGCTCGGGCACGCTTCCGCCCTGAATCAGGCCCTTCAAGAACGTCGCCACCTGGTCGTTGCTGAAGAGCTGAGGAGGGTCAGAGCCGCTGGCGACGAAGCTGCCGTGTAGCGCGGCAGGGCCGATCCCACGATATTCGGCCAGGCCGGACATGTAGGGGCTCCCCAGGATGGCCCTGACGGCATCGGTCACCTCGGCGGCCGCCGGTGTTGCGACCCCATCCCAGGCGCCCCCCCAGAAGATCAGCTGCAGCTGGGCGTGATCCAGGACCGGGCCTCCGTGATCACTGAAGGTGGGCGTGGTCCCGCTGCCGGCCGAGACTCCGGCATCCGGGCCACCTCCGGTGACGCGTCCACCGATTCGCGGCAGTCGGACCTGGAGCTTGGGCACGTCAAAAGGTTCTCCTTCGGCAGAGGGGATGTCAATCGAAGTCGCCTACCAGAGCCACGGCACCAGCCTCCTCCTGGTGCTCGCGAACTCGACGTATTGCTGCCCCAGGCTGGATCTCAGGACCTCCTCTTCAACTCGGATCCGCCAGAGATAGGCGGCCAGCGGCAGGATGAGAAGCACAGCCGCGGAGAGCCAGTTGCCGAGGGTCAGGCCGAGTCCGAAGAGCGCCAGCAGTCCCCCCGAATAAGAGGGATGGCGCAACCACCGATAAGGGCCGTCCACGACTACCTGGTGCCCGCGCCGCACCATCACCTGTCTTGTGAATAGAGGGCCGAGGGTCAGGATGGCCCACACGCGGAACGCCATCCCTACCAACATCAGGGCCAGGCCGGCGACGACGGGGATCCAGCGGTTGCCGGGTATGGCAGCGGTCGGGTAGCTCAGGGCGAAAAACACTCCCAGGGAGACCGCGATCAGCTGGAGCGCGTAGATGGCCAGCGCGGTGCCCCGGTCCTGGATGGAGTCGCCGGACTTCGCAGCGCGTCGCGCGAGCAGCGCGTCCGCGCCAAAGACGAGCACGAAGGCGGCCACCGACAGGTTCCGGGCGGCGGGGTCGCTCAGCACCAGTGGTGTCACGTCAGGGGACATGGGGCAATGATGGCTCGTCTTGGCCGCCCGACCGTCCCCCCTAGGCGAGGATCGGCGAGCGCCCATCAGCTGCTAAGCCAGAGCACCTCATAGGGACCGAGTCGCAAAGGCCCTTCACCCGGGAAGCTGCGGGCACTGATCGCATCGAGACAGCCGGAGAGGCCAGGCAGGGAGACGGTCTGGGTCTCCGGCGTCAGGTTGTGGAGGGCCACCAGGGTTTGTCCCTCCCGGGGCCCCCGCTCGAGGCAGAACACCGAGCGCCCAGCCGCCAGCACGCGCTGCGGCGCGTTTGGATGGAGGGCGGGCTGCCGTCGACGTGCCTCCAGGAGGCGGGCGCAGCGCGAGAAGATCTGCGCGGCCTGGGTTGCCGGGTCGGCCAGCCGCGTCTCGACTTCGGGGATCGCCAGGCGCTCGTGGTTCAGGTCGCGCTTCCAGCGGGAGCGGGCGAACCCATCGAGGTCGTTGTGCGAGCCGAACAGGCTGTGGACGTAGATGCCAGGCACCCCGGCCAGGGCCAGCATGATGGCCTGCGAGCAGAGGAAGCGGTTGAGCTTCAGGAACCAGGGCTCTACCTCGTCCCGAGGGTCGTTCAGCGCGTCGAAGAAGGTCGTGTTGAGCTCGTAGACGCTCTCCCCTCCGTCAGGGTTCGTCCGGTAGGAGACGTCGCCACCGTGAGCGCGCACGCGAGCTACCAGGCCCGCGATCTCCTGGTCGGAGAGGATTCCCTTGGCCGGGAGGACCCCCACGCCGTCATGCGAGGCGAGGAAGTTGAAGAAGGCTGTCTGTTCCGAAGGGACCGTCAGCTCCTCTGCCCAACCCGCCAGGTGGCTGGCGTCTCCCCTGGCCAGGGCATCCAGGACGAGCGGCGCCAGGGGGAACTGGTAGACCATCTGCGCCTCGTCGTGTCCGTCGCCGAAGTAGGTGACGTTTTCCTCGTGCGGCACGTTGGTCTCGGTCACGATGGCCACGTGTGGCGCAACCTGGTCCAGGACCTCGCGGAGCAGCTTGATCACCTCGTGGGTTTGCGGCAGATGGAGACAGGAGGTCCCCACCTCCTTCCACAGGTATCCCACGGCGTCCAGGCGCAGGAGATCAGCACCCCGCGCCACGTACTCGAGCATCACCTCCGCCATGCGAAGCAGCAGCCTGGGGTTGCGATAGTTCAGGTCGACCTGGTCGGCGCTGAAGGTCGTCCAGACCCACTTCGGTCCGCTCGCTGTCTCGTAGCGGGTGAGGAGCGGGCTGGTGCGCGGGCGCCTCACCGCGGAAAGGTCGGTTGCCGGGTCTTCGACGATGAAGAACTCGTCATAGGGCGGCTCGCAGCGCAGGAACGCCTGGAACCAGTGGCTTTCAGCCGACACGTGGTTGAGCACGAAGTCGAACATGAGGCGAAACCGGGAGCCGAGGGCGCCGATCTCTTCCCAGCTTCCCAGCTCCGGGTTGACGCGTAGGTAGTCGACGACTGAAAAGCCGTAATCCGAGGAATAGGGAAAGAACGGCAGCACGTGGATTCCCGACACACGCCCCTCCAGGTGCCGCGAGGCGAAGTCGTCGAGTGCCGCCAATGGCTGGGCCTGCCCCAAGAGAAAGGTGTCGCCGTAGGTGATCAGGAGGGCGTCGCGCTCGTCGAACCGGCTCCCGGCGGCCCTGGAGCCGACCCGGCCGCGAAATCGCTCGATGATCCGCCCCAGCTCGACAGCCGCACCCTCCCCCGCCTCCTGCCCATACAAGAGCCGCAGCCGCTCACGAATCACTCCCGGACCTTAACCAAAAAGGAGATTCCCTCTCCCACGGCGGCAATTGCCTTGACCCCCCCAAGCTCGGCCGGGTACTCCCC
>CATPBP010000265.1 GCA_955652675.1 Candidatus Dormiibacterota bacterium | reverse complement strand
CAGATCGCCTTCGGCCTGGGTGCCGTCGGCGAAGCGCGCGATCACACCCTCAGATGTGGAGTCGGCGCCCACCAGCCGCTTGCCGTGCTCTATACGGACGCCGCGCCGCGCCGCCTCGTCGCGCAGGGCGCGGTACAGCCTGGCGCGCTTCACCGTACGGGCGAGCGTGCCGTCCGCCAGTGTCCCCAGGGACATGTCGGCTAGCCTGCGGCCGCTGCCGAGGAAGAGGGCGATGCGCGGTGTATCGAAGCCCTCGCCCTGCACCACCTCGTCGAGGTCGAGCGTGCGCAGCGCGTCCAGGCCGTTCACCGCCAGCGTGAGATATGCCCCCACGCCCTCCGCGCTCCGGTCGTAGGCCTCGTGTACGACCGAGTCGATACCTGCCTTCCGCAGTGCGATCGCAGTCACCGAGCCCGCGATCCCGCCTCCGATGATCAGCACCTTAGTCATAGAATGAGTATACATAGAATGACTATAGTGGAAACCATGTCGACTGTCGGAACTTCTCGACCCCGTTCCCCGCTGGCTATGGTGCTGCTTGCCTCCGTCGCGGAGGCGCCGATGCACCCCTACCGCATGCAGCAGCTGATCAAGGAGCGCGGCAAGGACAAAATCGCGAACGTCGCCCAGCGCAACAGCGTCTACCAGACCATCGAGCACCTGCACCGCGCGGGCCTGATCGCGGTCCGGGCCACGGCCCGCGACGAGCGGCGGCCCGAGCGGACCGTCTACGAGATCACCGACCGGGGCGCGGAGACGCTTCAGCTCTGGCTGCGCACCATGCTGTCCACGCCGGAGCGCGACTTTCCCGACTTTCCGGCGGCGCTGTCGTTCCTGCCACTGCTCACGCCCGGGGATGTGTTGAGCCAGGTCGAGGCCCGTGCCCAGGCGCTGGCGGCGCGGCTCTCGGAGCTGGATACGCTGGACATCGACCTGCCGCGGCTGTTCCTGGTCGAGGACGAGTACCAGCGCGCGGTTGTGCAGGCGGAGTTGGACTGGGTGCGGTCGCTCATCGATGACCTCCGCTCAGGCCGGCTGAGCTGGAGCGACGAGTGGGTGCGCGGCTACACCGAGCCGGAGGGAGCCGCTCCGACCAGCCCTGATGGGACACCTTGAAGTTTCAGGTCGTCCTCGGCCCCACCCTCAGCCTGGCCCTCGCGGCCGCCGGCTTCGAAATCATTCGGGTGTCCCCGCGGCGCTTCCTGAAGTCGCCGGCCGACATACCGGCCGCGATCGAGGAGATCGTGGGCCGCTTTCGGAGCGGGCAAAGCGAGGTGAGCCGGCAGGAGCCGGAAAAGAATGTCAGGTAGGTGCTGGGCCAGCTTGGGCATCACGCCGGCGTCACGCCGGCGTCACGCGCCGGTGACGCAGGTTTCTTCAAGGTGCGGACGCATCGGGGGGTAGTTGACGGGCCAAGAGAGAGGGAGGTGGTTGGACACCGGTGACATCGACATTTAAACTTCGCAAAGCGGCCCGAGCGGAACCCACAGGGGTTCAGGCCCGACCGCCCCACTCATTGTTGGTCACCACGCCTTGAATCGGTTCCCGGTAAGTGTGTAACTGTTGAAAAGGAGCACATCGTGACTGCTGCGACGAATTCCACGCCGATCCTTGAGGCGCGTGGCCTAACCCGCAGCTTCGGAGCTGTCAGGGCGCTGGACAGCGCCGACTTCGACGTCCATCGCGGAGAGGTCGTCGCCTTGATCGGTGACAACGGTGCCGGCAAGTCGACCATGGTCAAGGCATTGTCGGGCAACCTGGCATTGGATTCTGGAACGATCCTCTTCGAGGGTAGAGAGGTCGAGGTCGGCTCGCCCAGTGCCGCGAGCCAGATGGGGATCGAGACGGTGTTCCAGGATCTGGCCCTCGCGCCGCATCTCAATCCGCCCCAGAACGTGTTTCTGGGCCGTGAGCTTCCCGCCACGGGCATACTCGGCAAGTTCGGGTTCATGGATAACAAGACGATGCGCATAAGGTCCAAAGAGGCCTTTGACGAGCTCGGAGCGACAGTTCGCAGCTACTCCGACCCTGTCGGCAGCATGTCCGGTGGCCAGCGGCAGGCTATCGCGATAGCTCGCGCCGTCGCCTGGGCAAAGGGTGTGATCTTTCTCGACGAGCCGACGGCGGCCCTCGGAGTGGTACAGACAAAGAACGTGCTGGAAACGATCCGTCGGGTCAGGGACAAGAACATTGCTGTGGTATTCATCAGCCATTCCATGCCAGCCGTTCTTCAGGTGTCCGATCGCGTCCAGGTGCTCCGCCTCGGTCGACGAATAGCAACTTACAAAGCCAAGGACACTTCTGTCGAAGAGCTCGTCGGGGCGATGACCGGTGCCCTGGATTCGAAGATTGGAGCCATACGATGAGCACTGAGAACGCCCCCACCAAGAACCCCACCGCAGACGCCACCGGCAGTCCCGCGGACGCCCCCCCGGCGGCCGAGCTGCGCAGCGAGGCCCCGGTTCCCCCGACCGCCAAGGGTCAACAGGGCACGAGACTTGGCGGGATCGCACGAGTCTTCCAAGTCCAGGCGTTCCAGATTCTGCTAGTACTGCTCTTCATTTACGTAGTCTTTAGCGTTCTGGCGCCGGCCACCTTTCCCGGCTGGTCCAATCAGCGTCAGGTCATTCAGAATGCCGCGATCTTGGCCATTCTCGGTATCGGAATGACGTATGTGATCATCACCAGCGGAATCGACCTGTCGGTGGGGTCCGTCCTGGTCTTCTCCGGAGTGATCGCCGCTAAAGCGATGCATGCCATCGGCGGCGACGGCTGGAGTACCGCGTTGATCGGAATAGTCCTTTCAATTCTCTGCGGCATCGTGTGGGGCACCGTGAACGGTACCCTTATCGCCAAGGCCAAGGTGCCGCCGTTGATCGTGACCCTAGGTTCCCTCGGCGCCGCGCTCGGTCTCGCCCAAGTAATCACCGGTGGAGTGGACATCCGCCAAGTGCCCGCCGTGCTCACCAACACCATCGGCTACGGCAATGTTCCCGGCACCACGATCCCCATCATCTCCGTCATCGCATTGGTGTTTCTGATCGTGTTCGCCGTGATCCTGCACCGAACCAAGTTCGGCCTCTACACCTACGCCGTCGGCTCGAACGAGGAGTCTGCCCGTCGCGTCGGTGTCCAGGTCGACCGACATCTGATCATGATCTACGGCCTCTCGGGCGCTCTCGCCGGCGTCGCAGGAATTCTCTCCCTCGCGCAGTACTCCACCACCGCGATAGCGGGCCAGTCAAACACCAACCTGAACGTGATCGCAGCCGTGGTGATCGGCGGGACCAGCCTTTTCGGCGGTTCGGGGACCATCTTTGGCACTGTCATCGGTCTGTTCATCCCAGCCATGCTGCAGGACGGCTTCGTCATCGTCGGTGTGCAGCCCTTCTGGCAGCAAGTCGCCGTTGGCGCCGTCCTCGTTGCCGCCGTCTACATCGATCAACGTCGCCGGGCCGCCGCTTTACGGGGGGGCGGTGCGAGACGCTCCCTACTCGCCCTGCTGCTCAGGCGATCCAAGTAGTGTCACCACCAAATCGCAACAATCTTCCATCCGTAAGGGATTCAGCAGCCCACGCAGTGTCTGGATGACCGGTAAGGAGCTTTAACAATGAAGTCTAAATTCATTCCACTCTTCTCCGTCGTTGCGGCGGCAGTCCTGTCGCTGACCGCCTGCGGCGGTTCCAGCAACACTGGCGGGGGATCGACCAGCTATAAGTTCAGCTTCATCCAGGGTGTGGCTGGCGACGAGTTCTACGTCACCATGCAGTGCGGCATCCAGGCCGAGGCGAAAAAGCAGGGCGTCACCGTCAACACGCAGGGGCCGGCCAAGTTCGACCCCACCCTGCAGAAGCCGATCGTGGACTCGGTGGTCGCCGCCCATCCGAGTGCGATTCTGGTCGCCCCAACCGACGTGTCGGCGATGGAGGCGCCGCTGAAGGCGGCTGCATCGGCAGGGATAAAGGTCGTGCTGGTGGATACCACCGTCAAGGATCCCTCATTCGCGGTCTCTCAGATCGCCTCTGACAATAAAGGCGGGGGCGCTGCGGCATTCAAGGCTATCCAGAGCCTCAACCCCAGCGGCGGCAAGATCATGGTCATGTCTGTCGACCCTGGAATCTCCACAACGGACGCACGTGCCGCGGGCTTCGAGGAGGCGGCAAAGGCCGACAGCAAGTTCACCTACCTCGGCATCCAGTACAGCCACAACGATCCAGCTACTGCGGCCAAGCTGATGACCGCCACCCTCGCTAAGGACCCCGACATCGTCGGTGTGTTCGCCGCGAACCTTTTCTCCGCGGCCGGTACCGGTACCGGTATCCGCCAAGCCAACAAGCAGAATCAGGTCAAGGTGATCGGCTTCGATGCTGGTCCGGATCAGGTTGCGCAGCTTAAAGGCGGCACAGTTCAGGGCCTGATCGCCCAGGACCCGTACCAGATCGGCGTCGACGGTGTGGATCAGGGGTTGGCATCGCTCAAGGGCCAGCCGGTCACAAAGACT
>CATPBP010000264.1 GCA_955652675.1 Candidatus Dormiibacterota bacterium | reverse complement strand
GATATTGAGCGTGAGCCGCCCCATGCTGGTTGTCGTATTGAAGGACTGCGTGACCGAGACGAAGGACGCCGCATGGGCGTCGAAGATCTCGATCAGCTTGGCAAAATCGGCCAGCGAGCGGGTCAGCCGGTCGACCTTGTAGACCACGACGACATCGATCCTGCGGTCCCGCACCTCGGCGAGCAGCGCCTGCAGGGCCGGGCGGTCGAGCGAGGCGCCGGACAGACCGCCATCATCATAGGGCTCGGGCACAAGCCGCCAGCCCTCACCGGCCTGGCTGCGGATATAGGCCTCGCAGGCTTCCCGCTGGGCATCGAGCGAGGTGCACGCCCGCTTGCGGGCTGGCGGTGCCCGCCGTGGTGCTGGCTTGTCCTCGCCGAGGCTGCGGCGCAGCGCCTCGATGAGATTGATGGCCCGGCGGGGCACGGCAAAACTTTGCTGGGGCTGCGGCGGCAGGCCGGCCTGCTTGGCCCTCAGGTGCGCCAGCAGGGCCTCCTCATAGCGGTCGCGGAAACCCGCAGGCGCGAAGCTCGCGGTCTTGCTGTCGAGAATGTGGGCGGCGAGCCGGAGCAGCTCCGGTGCCGGCGTCAGGTCGGGTATCTCGTCGAAATAGTCCGTCGCATGGCGCACCTCATAGGGATAGCGCAGCGTGGTGCCGATCAGGCCCTTGTCATAAGGCTCAAGCGCCATCACCCGCTCACGCTTGGACAGCACCACGCGCCCCAGCGCCACCAGGGCCTTGCTGCGCATCGCCTCGCGGATCACCGCAAAGGCGTCCTGCCCGACCGGATCGTTGGGGGTAATGTAATAGGGCGCATCGAAAAAGCGCTGGTCGATCTCCGCACGCGGCACAAAGCTGTCGATGTCGATCGTGTGCGTGCTGGCGATCTCGATCGCCTCCAATTCCTCATCCTCGATGAGCAGATACTGGCCGTTGCCGATCTCGTAGCCGCGGGCCCTCTCATGAGCCTCAACGACTTCACGGGTTTCCTCGTCAATGAGCTGCTGGCGCAGCCGGTTGCCGGTCTTGCGGTTGATCTGGCGGAAGGAAATCCGCTCCGCTGACGAGCACGCTGCATGGACGGCGATCGGACAGGAGACAAGCGAGAGTTTTAGATAGCCTTTCCAGTAGGGACGCGGTGACATGGTGATACTCCTACGCAGTGGGTGCTTACCGGGGCGAGGTTTTGCTCGCCCGAGCGGATGGTTGAGTTTCGGCGGAACGTGCACGGCGGCGGCCGTGCACGGGCGGATCGTTTCCTGCGGCGGGGTTGACGGCGAAAAAACGTGGGCCGTTCCAAACCGTGCCGGTCATGGCTCGCGCGATCGCCGACAGGCTGGAATAGGGCTTCCCCTCCCAGACAAAGCCCTCGGGCGCAACGGTCACGGTGTGGCGGCGGCCGTGATAGTCGCGCACCAGCACCGTTCCGATCTTGAGGTTGCGTTCGCCCCTGCGGGCGCCGTCGCGGCGGGCGAGGCCGTCCAGCAGTTTGAGGGTGGCGCGGTCGAGCGTCCCGAACGCCTCCTCCTGAATTCTGTTGGCGATCATCCGCCGCAACAGGTCTATGGTCAGGCCTCTTGGAAGAGGGCGTCCGAACTCGGATTGCCAGCGCCGCCGCAGCGCAGCTCCCGATAATGACCCCACGCGCTCGATCTCGGCCTCGACGGCGGCGGCATCCACGAACCGCTGCAGCATGTCAGGCCGCCTGCGGCTCGATCACGCGATAGACCCGCTCGCCGTCCGTCTTCTCGGATTGCACGGTCAGCCCGAGCTTCTTGCGCACCACGCCGGCCAGAAAGCCGCGCACCGAATGGGACTGCCAGCCGGTCGCCGCGATGAGGGCCGCAATGGTGGCGCCCTGCGGCCGGTTCAGCAGCGCCACCACCGCAGCCTGCTTCGACTTGGCACGGCTGTTGTGATGGATGGGCTTTGCCCGCTTCACCTTCGATCGGGTCTTCGTTGCCGAGCGCGGCTTTGCACTTGTCTGAGCTTTACGCTTGGCCATGTCGTGGCTCCTCTCCGGGTCGCGGCGCACCATCGCGCCGCCACCACCGCAACCCCGCGGAGGCACAACGGCGCTGGCGGGGGAGAGGACTGCAGCCGGAACGGCCTCGGCATGAGGGCTCCGTTACCCACCACTGACGCTCTGTTTGCACACGAAGTCGAGCAGAAAATGAGCAATCTTCTGGCTGGTTTGAGCGCCGCGAAATCATTCCTAGATCGAACCCACCATTGCACCGAGGCGCAGCTTGAAGCTGCTGAATTTGCTCCCGGCGCATCGAAGTTCGAATCCGACCTGCCTGGGTGACAAGATTCGAACTTCGATGTGATGCAGGCTGACCGCTGGGTGCGCCGCTCGCAATATGGGCGAGAAGGCGACTGCAGTCAGGAACAGTCCAGCCGTAACAGAGGAGATTATTCTCCCGTGAGACCGCGGCCGTCTGGGCTGGATCACATGAATCCGAACTCGCGCGACTTGTCAAAGAGATGATTTTTCTCTCTGCACATCAAAGTTCGAATCCGATATGCCCAGCCAGCCAGTTCGGTCTCTGCGGTTTGATTTCCGGATGTGGGAGAACCGCCGAAATTCCGGCGGGTTAGGCTGGTGTGCCCGAGTCTCTGGACTGCAATTTCGAGGCTTTTGGTCCTCAGAGGAAGCGGAAAACACCACCGCCAGCTACGAAGGCCTTGATGCACATTTAGCGGCAGGTGAGCTT
>CATPBP010000263.1 GCA_955652675.1 Candidatus Dormiibacterota bacterium | reverse complement strand
TTCAGCTGAGCCGCCGCTATGGCGACACCGTGATCGAGATGGTGCTCGAGCCGGGCCCGTCGAGTGAGTTGGTCGCCCGGCTACGTGACATCCAGGGCGTCACCGACGTGGTCGCGATAGAGAGCGCCATCAAGGTGACGCTCGCGGGGGCTCGCGAGGCGGTCGGCCAGGTGGTGACGCTGGTCACCAAAGAGTCACGCCTGGTCGGCTTCGACCAGCACCAGCCCAGCCTGGACGAGGTCTTCCTGCATCTCACCGGCCGCGAGCTCAGGGACTAAGAGTGACGAGCTTTCTCCGCGTCATGCGGGCGGTCTGTGTCAAGGACCTGCGCTTGGCGCTTGCAGAGCGCATCTTCCTGGTGGTCGGCCTGATCATCCCTATCAACTTCCTTTTCCTCTTCATCCTCTTCGCATTGACCGGCGGGGAGGCGCCGATCGCGGTTGTGCTGGACGATCAGGGCCCACTGGCACAGCGGCTGGTCTATTCGATGCAACACGCCCATTCGTTCCAGATTCGTCTGATGGACCGCGGCTCTGCAGAGCGAGAGCTCAGAGCCGGTCGCATCGTCGCGGTGGTCAGAATCCCCCCTGGATTCGACTCCGACCTCCGCGCCGGCCACCGGGTGGAACTGCCGGTCGAGGTCAACAACCTCCAGGTCGACTTCACGAACGACATCCGGCGCGCGGTGCCGCTCTCGATCACGTCGTTCTACGCCCAGGCCTTCCCAGACCAGGTGGTGGTCCACGCCCAAGAGGTTGACCTCCAGACTGCTGACACCGGCTACGTGCCCTACCTGGCCGTGAGCATCGTGGTCGCCGGTCTCTTCGTGGAAGGGCTGCTGCAGTCGGCGGTGCTGGCCGCCCGAGAGTACGAGTCAGCCACGATCAAGGAACTTGAACTGTCGCCGGCGAGCCGCTGGGCGGTCACTCTGGGAAAGGTGCTGGCCGGCCTGACACTGACCGCGGCGGCCGGGGCGATCGTCGCTGCCATCGTGATTTTTGTGGTCGGGGTACGGCCAGTCCACCCCCTAGAGGTGCTGGCCTTCGGGCTGCTCATGATGGTGCCCTTCGTCGCGATCGGCGTGCTGGTGGGAACTCTGCTCAAGCGTCGACAGGCCGCGGTTCCGCTATCGCTCGGCCTCTTCCTGCCAGTGTTCTTTCTGAGCGGACCGTTCGGGCCTCCGAACTGGGGCGGCGCGCTCGGCGTCCTCTCGTTGGTGTCACCGCTGACCTATGCCATTGCCCTCTTCCAGCACGCTTTCCATGGCTACGAGACCGCGCAACCATCGCTGCTCGTCGATGGCCTCGTGCTGGTCGGCTTCACTGTCGCGGCGGTCGGTGCAGCGGCCTTGGTGCTGCGTCGGGGAGCGGCGCAATGAAGAACCAGATCCGCGCAACCGTTGCCATCACCCGCAAAGACATCGGCGTCTGGCTCAGGCGGCCCAGCACGATCGTGGCCACCATCCTTCCCGCCCTTGCCTTCAGCATCATCATCTTCATCTCCGCGCAGGCGGTCGGCCGGAACCCGGTAGCCTTGGTGGTGCTGGGCCATGGCCCGCAGGCCGCCCGACTGACGCACAATCTGGAAGGCTCGGACGCCTTCCGCGTACGCCGCGCAACCTCCGCTGAGGCCGACCGCATGCTGCGCCACCTGGACGTCGCCGCGGTGATCACGATTCCAGCCGACTTTGATGCGGCCTACGTAGCCCACCGACCCGACCCGGTAGCCATCCGGATCAACAACCTTAACCTCGACTTCACCAACGATCTGCGCCGTTCGCTGCCCGCCGCCATCACCCAGTTCTACGCGGAGCAGGTTGGTAGCCCGGTACTTATCCGAGTCCAGGAGACGGACCTTCGCAGCCAGGACATCAGCCTGGTCCAGTTCAATCTGGTACCGAACCTGGTGCTGCTGTTGACGGTCGCAGGCGTGATCAACTGCGGCCTCGCGACGGCCCGCGAGTTTGAGGACCTGACTATCAAGGAGCTCACCCTGGCCCCCATCGGAAGGGTCACGCTGATCGCCGGCAAGCTGCTCGCGGGTTGGTTGACCACTCTTCTCCTGGCGGCGGTGGTGCTGATCCTGGGCGCAGTGACCGGCATACTCCGCCCGGCAGGCTGGTACTGGGTTCCGGCGCTCCTGGTGGTCGCTCTGTTCGCCCTTGCAGCCGCCGGCCTGGGCGCCTTCTTCGGCGCGCTCATCCGACGCTTCCAACCAGTCATCGCCATCGGCATCAATGTGTCGCTTTACCTGTTTTTCCTCTCGGGTGGCATTTCGGTCGCCGCCTTCCTTCCCGACTGGGTGCAGGCGGTGGCGCGGTTTACGCCTACCTACTACGGGGTCCATGCGCTGCAGATGGCGATTTTCTACCAGTCGACCGACCAACTCGCCCTCGACCTTGCAGTCTTGATCGGAACAGCGGCACTAGCAGTGACAGCCGGTGCCATGGCGCTCCGCAGCAAGGTCTCTGGCTAGGGAGGCACAGGATTCTTGAGAGCTGTCGAGGTGGGAACCGGACGATGGTGACTGACTGTGCTGTGGCCAGCGCGCAGCGCTGACTGGAATATCACCGGAGAGGAGACCCAGCTGGCCTCGGGTTTCCCCCGTCAGTTGCCGGAGCGCCGGACGGAGCGGCGTCGGCGGAGGGTCACACGAGAGCAGCGAATCTCCCGCCAAGCACCCGGGGCGGCTCGTTCAGGTAGAGGAATAGAGCCCACCCCGGAGAGCGAAGATTACAACCCTATTAGGATCGGAATAGTGATCTTACTGGTGGAAGACGAGGCACCGCTTGCCAGAC
>CATPBP010000262.1 GCA_955652675.1 Candidatus Dormiibacterota bacterium | reverse complement strand
GCGCCGGCTCGCCTGCAATCACCGGCTGGTCGATGCCTGCTACTTGTGGGTCTTCGCCTCACTCCGTCGCTCACCCGGAGCCAAGCACTACTACGAACAGCTCCGGAATCGGGGCCAGACTCATCCCCAGGCGCTGCCTGCCCTCGCCAACCGCTTCGTCGGCATCCTTCACGGCTGCCTTGATCATCGTCAGCTCTACCGAGAGGAGCTAGCCTGGCCGCTCTTGCAAGCCGCGGCTTGACTTCTTACGCAGGTGGGATGTCTCCCCCTTCTGGGGCAAGGGAGCACGATCAGCTATAGGGGACTACCAGCGGGCAGAGCCACCAGGTGGCGGACCGGTTGAAGGCGGCCGCCACCGTCATCGCGTGCGCCAGCGTGGCCGGCGCCGTCACGAGGGCCGGTGGAAGCTCCCTCCGGCCGGTGCCCGCTTCGCGCACCGGGGCGTTGGCCGGCAGCCCGGCCAGGGCGCGAGCCTCCGCCAGAGCCCGGCCCAGGCCGCCCAGCTCGTCGACGAGTCCTCGCTCGCGTGCCTGGAGGCCGGTCCAGACCCGGCCGCCGGCCACGGGCTCTATGTCAGCAACGTCTCGCCGGCGGGAGGCGGCCACACGGTCCAGGAAGACCTCATACGAACGCTGGATGGCCTCGAGCAGCTTCTGCCGTTCCCGCTCGCTGTAGGGCCGGTCTGACCTCGACATCGCGGCGTACTCCCCACGCTGGATCAGCTCGCGATGGACGAGGAGCCGATCGAAGAGGCCGCCCGCGACCAGCTTTCCGCTGAGCACTCCGATCGACCCGGTCAGCGTCCCGGGCTGGGCGAAGATCTTGGTGGCCGGGGTCGCCAGGTAATAACCACCCGAGGCGGCGACCGAGCCCATGGCGGCGACCAGCGGCTTTCGACCTGCGAGGGTGGCGAGCGCCGCGGCCATCGCCTCTGACGCGGTCGCCGAACCACCTCCCGACTCCACCCAGAGCACCACCGCGCCGACCCGCCGGTTGGCTGCGAGGGAGCGTGCCTGCTGGACGACGGTGAGGTCGCCGCTCTGGTCTTCGAACAGCAGCGGCGGCCGCAGTGGTGGCTTGAAAGGAGCGCGCCGGCTGCGGCCGTCGACGATGGTGCCCTCGACGCGGATCAAGCCGACGACGCGGCCGGGGCGCGGCGGGCGCGGGCGCCGGAGCCGCCGCCGAGCCTGGCTCCAGCCCTGCAGTCGGGCCTTCAGGCGGGCGGGAAGGTCCTCCTCGGAGAGCAGATCGTCGACTGCGCCGGCGCTGCGAGCGCCCAGATCGGTGTAGGGCGCGCCGTCGATCAGCTCTCGAGCGGCCGCCTCGGAGCAGTGACGGCCCGCCGTCACCGCGAACACCAGCTGCGCGAAGTTGCTGTCGGCCAGCCACTCCGCCATCTCTCGCGCCTCGGGGGTGAGGCCTCGCTTGGTCAGAGCGTCGGCCGCGGTCTTGTAGGGGGTGATCTGGACAAAGTCGGCCTGCACGCCGGCGCGCTCCAGCGCCTCGGCAAGGAAGACGTACTCGCGCGCGAACCCGAGACTGTCGATCATCCCTCCCGGCTGGAGCAGGATCTCGTCGGCGGCACAGGCGACCTGGTAAGTGCTGTTGGTGTAGCTGGAGCTCCAGCACACGACCCTCTTGCCCGCGGCACGAAGGCCGCCGACCAGGTCGCGCAGTGAGTCGATTCGAGCGACGCTCAGCTCCATCGGGCGCAGGTGCAGGACCACGCCTCGGACGTCGGGCTCGGAAGCCACAGCCTCGAGCTGGCGGGCCAGCTCGCGAAGATTCAGGGGAGGCCGGTTTACGAATCGCTGCCAGAAAGGTCCGCGCGGTGGCGGCAGCTCTGAAGGGGGCGCCTCGATCAGAAAGCTGATCCACTCCGGCGACCGGCCCAGCCGCCTGCTCAGGCTTGAGATCGCCCAGAGCAGGCTTCGAATGCCGTACAGGACCCAGGCCAGCTTTCAGTGCTCCAGATGCGAGCGGCGTCGCGCGCTCGGTCCGCTCTCCACAACCATTCCGCTCTCCACTCTTCAATCCGCGATGCTAGCGCGCCGGACCCACGCGACAGCTCGGCGAACTCATCATCCGCGCCCCCGATGATTGTTTCGAACGGTCTCCTGGGGACAGAGACAGGGTCTGAAACCGCTCGTCCTCCTTGACCCGCGGGCGCAGTACCTGTAATGTGCCAACCCTTAGAGGTGCGCGTGCGGTTCCGTGGTGCCGCACACGGGCAAGACCCCCACCTCCACCGAGCTTCTTCCAGAAGCCGTGCGGGTCCTCCGCACGGCTTTGTCTCGTCGGCTGGCGCGCCCTTGCCCGCACAAGGCGCTAGAGTGCAGCCAGTGGAAAGAAGGGTCAGCGGCGGAAGCCTGCTCCTGGGAGTGATCCTGGTGCTGATCGGCGCGGCCTACCTGCTCCAGCAGTTCGTCCCGCAGCCCTCGCTGGGCCTCGATTTGGGCCACTACGGCTGGCCGATATTCGTGATACTCCCTGGCGTGACGCTCCTGGTCTTGGGGCTCACGGTCCGCGACCTCTCGGGTCTCTGCATTCCCGGAGCCATCGTGACGATGACGGGAATCGTGCTGGCGATCCAGAACACGTTCGACCTCTTCGCCACCTGGGCCTACGCCTGGGCGCTCGTCGCGCCGGGCGGGGTGGGGCTTGGGCTCTGGCTCCAGGGTCTCGTGCGGCGGCGGCCGAGCCTGCGTGCTGCCGGGCTCCGGACGATGGGTATCGGCGTGGCGATCTTCCTGGTCGGCGCCGCCTTTTTCGAAGGGGTCATCCACATCAGCGGTCGCGAGTTCGGCCCATTCGGCCAGCTCGTCCTGCCGCTGCTCCTGATCGGAGTCGGCGCCTGGCTGCTTCTGCGCCGGGCACTGCCCTTCGGGCGTCAGAGAGATTCTTACGAGCGGTAGACCGTCCACAGAAAGGACCGAGCGGTCTTTGTGCGTGGACGACTACCCAGTGGTGCGGCGCGACACTACGCTGCCACGTCAGAAAGCACCCTCTTCGCGACGTGAGCCCCCGACCATTGCGGCGGGGGCTCCGTTTTTGTGTTCGGCCGGCAGTTTTGACTTTGGAGACGCGTCCTGATGACAGTGAAGATCTATTACGACAAAGACTGCCCCGCCACTCTGGACGAGAAGGTTGCGATCCTCGGCTACGGGTCCCAGGGGCACGCGCACGCCCTCAACCTCAAGGACAGCGGGGTGGATGTCCGAGTCGGACTCTATGCCGGCAGTCGCTCTCGGGAGAAGGCCGAGCGTCACGGACTGAGGGTCGTGGAAGTTCCGGAGGCTGTCAGGGAGGCGGACATAGTGACTGTGCTGACTCCGGACGTCGGGCAAGCGCGACTGTATCGAGAGTGCATCGAGCCGGACCTGCGCCCAGGCATGATGCTGATGTTCGCTCACGGCTTCTCCATTCACTTCGGCCAGATCGAGCCGCCGCCCGAGGTGGACGTGGCGATGATCGCCCCCAAGGCACCGGGACATTTGGTGCGAAGCACTTACCAGGAGGGCACCGGTACGCCGGCGCTGCTCGCGGTCCAGGCCGACGCCACCGGCAGGGCGCGAGCCCGAGGCATGGCCTACGCCCGGGCTCTGGGGGCAGGCCGGGCCGGCATCCTGGAGACGACGTTCAAGGACGAGACCGAGACCGACCTCTTCGGCGAGCAGGCGGTCCTCTGCGGCGGCATCAGCTCCCTGATCACCGCCGGCTTCGAGACCCTGGTCGAGGGCGGCTACCCGCCTGAGATGGCCTACTTCGAAGTCCTCCACGAGATGAAGCTGATCGTGGATCTCATGTATCGCGGCGGCCTCAGCTTCATGCGCTACTCGGTCTCCGACACAGCGGAGTACGGCGACTACGTCTCGGGACCCAGGGTGGTCGACGAGCGGGTCAAGGACTCGATGCGCCAGATTCTCCGGGAGATCCAGGACGGGAGCTTCGCCGAGCGCTGGATCGACGAGAACGCGCACGGCCGGGAGCAGTTCCTGCGCATGCGGCAAGAGCACGCCGAGCACGAGGTCGAGAAGGTGGGCGCCGAGCTTCGGGGCATGATGTCCTGGCTCCAGCCTCGGACCGCGGACGACTGAGGCCCCGAATCAAGGCCGGCTACCAGGGCGAGCCGGGCGCCTACTCGGAGGAGGCGCTGCTCGCGCTCTTTCCCGACGCCCTGCCAGTCGGTCACCGGACGTTCCATCTCACGGTGGACGCGCTGCTCAGCGGGGACGTCGAGGTGGACGTGCTGCCGGTGGAGAACACGCTGGGCGGGATAGTCCAGGAGGTAAACGACCTCCTCTGGGAACGAGGCGGGCTGAGGGTGGTGGGCGAGCACGTTCTGGCCATCCGGCACTACCTGCTGGGTCGCCAGGGACCGGTGCGCAAGGCGCTGTCCCATCCGCAGGCGCTTGCCCAGGTGAGCCGCTACCTGGAGTCCCGGGGCATCGAACCCGTCCCCTTCTACGACACCGCCGGAGCGGCGCGCCACGTGGCGGAGCACGGGGAACCCGGAGTGGCGGCGGTGGCGAGCGCCCAGGCGGCCGACCGGTACGGGCTGGAGGTGCTCGCGAAGGGCATCCAGGACGACGACTCCAACCAGACGCGGTTTCTGGTGGCTGAAAGAGGCGCCCCCCAGCGACCCGGGGAGGCGGCCCGGGGGGACAAGTCCTCGCTGGCCTTCGTGACCGCACACGCTCCGGGCAGCCTGATCGCTGCCCTGGCCTGCTTCTCCTCGCGTCGCGTCAACCTGACCCGGCTGGAATCCCGACCCATCCCCCACCTCCCGTTTCAGTACCGCTTCTTTCTGGACTTCCAGGTCGATGATCCTGCGGCGGCCGAGGCCGCGCTCTGCGAGCTGGAGCTCGCTGCGCTGGAGGTCCGGCTCTTCGGCACTTACCCGGCCTTTAACTCGCCACCGTAGGCTCGGAGCGACTCTCGGCCGCGAACCGTTCAGGCCGCGGTCCGCCCCCCGGCCGCCAGCTAGAATCGGCGGGCGCTTTGATGGAGGGGAAATGAAGGCCTTCTGCACCTCGTGCGGAGCGCCGATGGAACCCGACGATCGTCACTGCCCCCGCTGCGGACATCTGCAGCGGGGGACGCTGGTCGTTCGCGCCGTACCCGAGCCGGAGACTCCGCCCACCCCGCCGAGGCCGCAGCCCAAGGCGTCGCGGCCGCTGCTGGGCCAGGGTGGGATCGGCCCCCGGATGATCGCGCTCATCGCCGCGGCCGTCCTTGTCCTCGTGTTCGTGGTCGGCCTGTCCCTTGGCCGGATCATCTCCTCGGGAGCGGGAGGAGGTCCGAACACGGCGGCGCTGACCTCGCCCAGCGCCGTCGCGCCGGCCGTCGTCACACCGACGCCCTCAGCAGGAGCTAGCAGCACGCCCACACCCAGCCCGGCCAGCGCGGCCCAGTTCGCGCGGGTGAACGCGTCGATCAGCGCGCGCTGTTCGCTGGCCAACGGCTGTCCCATCAGCGGTACGTTCCGCAACCAAGGTTCGGGTCGGGGTCCTGGGACCGCGAGGTTCGAGCTGACCAGCGAGGACGGCGCGACGACCTTCGCCAGCTGTACCGCACCCATCCCGGAAACCGACCCAGGCGGCACCGCCCAAGCCTCCTGCTCAGCGAACAGCCAGGAGCTGGCCAACTACTTCCGAGACAACCCCGGCGCCGTGGTCCACCTAAAAACCAGCCCCTAACCAGCAGAGGCAGGCGGGTGC
>CATPBP010000261.1 GCA_955652675.1 Candidatus Dormiibacterota bacterium | reverse complement strand
GCCGGCCGGAGCCGCGGTGCTGATGTTCGGGCTGATCGTGGTCTCCCTCCTGCGCCGCGCGCAAGCGTTGGGCCTGCCCGCCTACGACAGCGCCTTCTTCGAGCAGGTGGTCTGGAACCTCGGCCACGGGCGCGGCTTCTCGGCCCTCGGCTTCTACCCCGCAGACTTCCTCAGCCTGCATTTCTCTCCGCTCCTCGGGCTCCCCGCCCTTCTCGAGCTGGCGTGGCCCGACCCCCGGCTCCTGATCCTCCTCCATGCGCTGGCGCTCGCCGCCTCGGCGCCTGCGGCGTTCCTGTTCCTGCGCCGCCTGCTCGCGGGCCAACCGCGCGGGGACTGGGTGGCTGCCGCGCTGGCCGCGCCGCTGCCCTTCTGGCCGGAGCTTCAGGAGGCGGCGAGAGCCGGCTTTCACACCGAGGCCCTGGCCCTCCCCCTCATCCTCCTCGCCGCCTGGGCCGGCCTCGGCGGCCGCCGCTGGCTCTGCTCGGGACGCATCCTGGCGGTGCTGGCGGCCAAGGAAGATCAGGTCTACGCCGTCGCCGTGGTGGGACTGCTCCTCTTCTTCCACGCGCCCTCGAAACGGTTTGGCGCCGCGATTCTCGCCACGGCCGTGGCCTGGGGGCTTCTGACAGAGCTGGTGGTCATGCCCGGTCTCAGAGGAACCGTCGTCAGCCAGGTCGACGACTACTATCACTGGCTTCACGCTGCCTCGCCCGCCGCGCTGGCCGCGGCGCTGCTCGCCCCAGCCGGGTGGATCGCCTTCGGCGGCATGGTCATTGGCGTGGTCGGCCTTCCGCTCCTCCGGCCGGGCTGGCTGGCCCTGGCCCTGCCGCCCTTGGGCGTCGACCTGCTCAGCGCCCACCAGCCCCAGCCCCAGCTGCTCCTCCAGTACGGCCAGCCGCTGGTGGTGCCGCTGCTGGTTGCGGGCGGGCTGGGTGCCAGCCGGCTCTTGGGGCACGGCCCAGCCTTCTGGGTGCCAGCCAGGCGCACTGAGTGGCCCTCCCGGAAGCGGCGGCCGCGGCCCTGGCCGCCCGGTTGGGCCATCGCCGGGATCGCCTTGGTCCCATTCCTGCTCGGGCTCGCCTTCGGCCCGCTGGCTCACCCCCTCCGTCCTCCCTCGACGGCGATGGAGCGCCTGCTGGCCTGCACCTCGCGTCTTCCCGCCGGCGCACCGCTGGCCGCCGACGATGCCGCGGCCCTGGCACTCTCCGCGCGCCCGCTCTTGAAGCTCAGCACAGAGGCCGGACCGGCCGACTTCGTGCTGGTCGACAGGGAAGGCCGAGTGCCGGCGTACATCGACACGCGGCGGCGGCTGGGCGTCCTGGCCGGCCTGCCGGCCGGAGGGCGCCGGGTCCTCTGCGACGACGGACGCTTCCAACTCTGGAGCCCGGCGGGTGGCTGACCTCTCGGCCACTGGCCACCGGGTCGCCGCCGTCGTCCCGACCTGGAATGAGGTCGCCTCGATCGCCGCCGTGGTCCGCGACCTCCGCCGGGCCGGCGCCTGCTGCGTCTTCGTGGTCGATGGGGGCTCCACCGACGGCACTCAGGAGGTCGCGCTTGCCGCGGGGGCGAGCTTGGTCGAGGAGGGACGTCCCGGCTACGGTCGCGCCTGCCTGAGCGGGACGCAGGCGGCCCAGGCGGACAAGGCCCATGGGCTGATCGCCTTCCTGGACGGTGACGGCTCCTGCGACCCGGCGGACCTACCGCGGCTGGTCGATGCCGCCCAAGACGCCGACCTGGTACTGGGCCGGCGGGTAGTCGTGGCAACCGGCGCCCTCCCCTGGCACGCCAGGCTCGGCAACCGAATGGTGGCTGCGCTGCTGCGCCTCCGCAGCGGCAAGCCGGTCCACGACCTGCCGCCCTTCAAGCTGGCGCGGGCCTGGGTCTTCGCCGCGCTGGCGTTGGACGACGAAGGCTATGGCTGGACAGTCCAGCTGGTCGGGCGCGGCCTCGCCCATCCCGCCCTTCGCGTGGTGGAGACGCCGACCACCTTCCGCCCTCGGGCGGGCGGTGTCAGCAAGGTATCGGGACGCCTGGGCCCCTCGCTTCATGCCGCTCGAGGGATGCTGGAGCGCTCCTGGACCGCAACCCGGCCCCGAGGCGCGCTGGTCCTGATGGCAAAGGCGCCGCGAGCCGGACACAGCAAGACCCGGCTGGAGCTGGAGCTGGGTACCGTGCTCGCGACCAGCTTCTGGTCGGCCTGCCTGCGGGATTCCGGCGAGCGGCTGCGCCGGGCCGCAGACCAGGCCGGAGTCGACGTGCTCGCGATGACGCCGTCGTCCGAGGATGCCACCGCCGTGCGGGCCATCACCGGTCTGCCCTGCCTGGTCCAGAAGCGGCCTGGATTGGGGGCCGCACTACTCGAGGTGTCAGAGCTGCGGGTGCCCCTCACGGTGGCGGTCAGCGCCGACATCCCCGCGCTGCCGGTCGAAAGGCTGCTGCAGGCCGTGGCCGTCGCCCGGGCCGGCAAGCCGGTGCTCGGCCCGGGGCTCGACGGCGGCTACTACCTGGTCGGTCTGCCGCGGCGCTTTGACCGGGTCCGGCGCGTCCGCGCCTTCCTGGGGAACTCGCTGGGCGGCGACGGCGCCCTGGCCCAGGCGCGAGCCGCCCTCGGGGAGGTGGAGCTGCTCGAGCCGTGGGCAGACGTGGACACGGCGGCGGAGCTGGAGGCTTTGGCGGATCAGCTTTGCGGCGAACCGGAACTGGCGCCGGCGGTCGCCGCCTGGCTGGACGGGCCCTGGCGAGAGCGGGCCGGGCTGACGCCGGGCGCCCGGGCGGCTCCTCAGCAG
>CATPBP010000260.1 GCA_955652675.1 Candidatus Dormiibacterota bacterium | reverse complement strand
ATGGTCCAGAACGCAACCGATTCACTCTGGTGCGCCGTTCGGCAAGGCTCCCTCGCTCTCGCACTCAGGGCCACTGATCCAAAGGAGGGTTGAAGTGGATTCACCCGCCGGCTACCTGCACCTCGGGTTCATCGTTGTCTCGGTGCCCAATCTGCTCCTATTCGGAGGGATGATCGTGCTCTTCGTGATCGCGTTGTTGGCTCCCTTCCCCGGCAATCGTCGTGGACGGTCGTCGCGATGAACGAGGAGGTCCCGTCTGGAAGCTGGACGGCAGCCGTCAGAGGCAGCGTGGCTCGGCGGCTTTCGCTGGAGAAGATCCTCCCGGACCGGCAGCCCTACTACATCGGTTCCTGGGTCTATGTGTTCGGCGTCATCACCATCGCGGCGCTGGTCTGGGTGATCCTCAGCGGGGTCATCCTCACTTTCTTTGGCCCGCAATGGTGGCATGTCTCGGCCACCGGGCGATTCATGAACAGTCTCCACTTCTGGAGTGTGCAGTTGTTCTTCGTGTTCATGGTCCTGCATCTTTGGGGTCAATTCTTCGCAGCCGGCTGGCGACACGGCCGGGCGTCGACCTGGATGATCGGTGCGGTTATCTTCCTGGTCAGCATCGGGGCGGCCTTCACCGGTTACCTGGCGCAGCAGAACTTCGACTCGCAGTGGATCGCGATCAGCGCCAAGGACGCGATCAATTCGACCGGGGCCGGGACTTTCTTCAACGTTCTCAATTTCGGTCAGATGTACGGGCTGCACGTGATGATCGTGCCGGTTGCCGTCACTTTCCTCGTCGTTGTTCACATCGTCCAGATCCGGATGCGTGGCGTGGTTAAGCCGATCGAGCCAAAGGAAGCGATGAAGCCATGAGGCGCGCTGCGCCTGATCAGGCGACTTACTACGCGGGTATCCGTACGGTCCCCTACGACTTGCTTAAGGAAGTCACCTACGCTCTCGTCGGCTCGCTCGTCCTTCTGATCGTCCTGGCCGCGTTCCTCTCCTCGCCGGACGTGAGTCCGGAAACCATCCAAAGCTGGGCTCAGAAGCAGCCGATCGACTTCGTGACAACTGCGACCGCGGAGCTGGCTGGCACCACCCCTAGCGCCCAGTACGGGGCTCCCTACAACGCCGGCTCGGCCTCGGTGCAGAGCCTTGGCTTCTTCTCACCCCAAGCCTGGGCGGGCGTGCACCAGCCTGTCGACCCGGCCCAAGACTTCGTCCTCCAGCCGTTGAAGGCAGATGCCACAGGCAACGACCAGTTGGCAGCGGCCCTCTCTACTTACAATTCGGCGGACGCGAAGCAGCAGGGCGCGTGGCTGGACGCATACGCCAAGGCGCTCAAAGACGCCAAGACCGACGCCGGTCAGGTGACTGTGAGCGCAGGCGACTACGGTCCCCTCCCAGTCATGATGTCTGCCCTCCTGAAGAGTGCACGGGCGGGCGGGCTGGACGGCTATCTGCTCAGCAACGGGCGCTTCTACCAGACCGATTACACTCGGCCGCTCCTCTTTATGGGCGACGGCTCATATCTCTCCGGGCTCGCCAGTGACCAGCACCTCGTTGGCAACCAGTGGGGCGTGATGAACGAGACCGGCAGCTATCCTGGACAGGCCTGGCTCTGGCTGTATACCTTCTGGTATCAGATCCCGCCCTACGCGGGCGCTGCCAACGCCGACCTGCTTGTCGTACTCACCATGGCAGTCCTGAGCCTTGGGCTCGTCTTCGTCCCGCTCATCCCTGGCCTGCGCAACGTTCCACGCTGGGTACCGATCTATCGCCTGATCTGGCGCTCGTACTATGCAGAGGAGGCTTCGACGCCATCGGGCGGCCCTATAACGCCCGCGACTTCGACGCCGAGCACGTCGGCCAGCTAAGGAGGTGGTGGTGATGGTCGCCTTTTCTGGGGCATCCGCCGAGGGTCATATGAGTTGGCGGCAAGGGGCGCGCGCAAATCAACGCGGCCTGATTGTGGATGGGAGGAAAGACGATGACTGAAGAACGACCGGCACTAGCGGTGGCCGACCCCGCCCCCCTCGGATTGGGTGCCTTCGCGCTCACCACATTCATCCTGAGCGCACACAACGCGTTCGGAGCACCGACCGTCCCATTGCTCGGCTTTTTCGGCTACGCCCTCTTCTACGGCGGTCTGGCGCAGTTCATGGCCGGCATGTGGGAGTTCAAGAACAAGAACACGTTCGGCGCCACGGCGTTCTCGACCTACGGAGCCTTCTGGATGGGCCTGGCGGCCTTCATAACGCTCGTTCTGTTCGGAAAGGTGACCGCGAAGGAGGTCGCACCTTCCCTGGGCTTGATCCTGCTCGCGTTCTTCATCTTCAACACCTACATGGTCGTCCTCAGCGCGCGGGTCAACATGGCGGTATTCGGTGTCTTCCTGACCCTGGAGGTAACCGAGCTCCTTCTCTGGATCGGCAACTTCGCCGGCAACGCTGCAGGGTCCGGGCTGGTGGCACTCGGCGGTTATGTCGGCATCCTGACCGCGCTGGTCGCGTGGTACGCCTCCGCTGCGGGCGTTGCCAACAGCATGGCTCCGACGCCGATACTGCCTGTCGGCCGGCCACTGTGGGGTGCGGTTCCGACCACGGCAGGGGCGGAGAGGCCGCTGCCCAGAACCAGAGCGTAACCCACAGGTCAATGCATGCGGATACCCATTGAGGAGTCTTGGGACCGTCCCGGTCCTCGGGGAGGGCCGGCCGGATTTGGATCGCGGAGGACGGCAGTGAACGTCGTGGTGGCGTGGGTATCCGCTCATCGCATCCAGCCGAAACGCGTGACGGCAGGCTACGCCTCGATCGCCACCGCAATCCGAGCCGGCGCTAGCAATCGACGCCCAACCGTGCAAACCTTCGGGCTATGGCGGGGCCGGTACGGCTGATCTGGGGTGAGGCCTTCATGGGCTATCAGCTCAGCGACGAGCACCCCCTCCAGCCGCTCCGGGTCAAGCTGACAGTCGAGCTCATCCGCGAGCTCGGCCTCCTCGAGCAGGCCGAGCTCGTCCCACCGCGGGAGGCGACCGAAGCCGAGATCGGCCTCGCCCACAGCAGGCCTTACGTTGACCTGGTGCGCATGCTGAGCGACCCCTTCATGCGGGCAGGCGTGGATCGCAGCGCCATCTGGGAGTCGGGCTTTGGCACGCCGGACAACCCGGTCGTGGACGACATGCACGAGGCCTCGGCGACCATCGTCGGCGGCAGTCTGGTGGCCGCCGAGTCGGTGAACTCCGGCGCTGCAATGCACGCGTTCAACCCCGCCGGCGGCCTCCACCACGCTGCGCGCGACCGGGCGTCCGGCTTCTGCGTCTACAACGACGTCGCTGTCGCCGCGGCCTGGCTTCGCCAATGCGGCCACCGCGTCGCCTGTGTCGACATCGACGCCCACCACGGCGACGGCACCCAGGCGATCTTCTACTCCGACCCGCTCGTCCTGACGATCAGCCTGCACGAGTCTGGCCACTACCTCTTCCCAGGGACCGGTTATCCGAACGAGATCGGCGCGGGCGAAGGCCGCGGTACCTCGGCCAACCTGCCATTAGAGGCCTTCACCTGGGACCAGCCCTGGCTGGCTGCCTTTGACGCGGTGGTGCCGCCCTTGCTGCGCAAGTTCCGGCCCACCGTGCTCGTCACTCAGGACGGCTGCGACACGCACCTGCTCGACCCGCTCACCCACTTGAACGGTTCAACCGCGATCTGGCCGCACGTCGGCCGGCGCTTCCACGAGCTCGCCCACGAACTCTGCGAGGGCCGCTGGGTAGCGCTGGGCGGAGGGGGCTACGCCGTGAATGAGGTGGTGCCCAGGGCGTGGACGCTCCTCTTCGCGGAAATGGTCGAGCGTCCGGAGCTGGCCGCCGGACTCGTTGACCACGAGCCTTTTCTACCGAACTCCGAGACGCGGGCGCGGGTGTGGGGCGGCGTCGAGCGCGAGCTTCGGGAGCTATCGGCTCAGCTCGGCGTGAAGCTTTAGCATCCCCTGTCTATTGCGGCTGCCCTTCCGCACCTCGACGTTTGCCTCCGCCTTCACCTCCTCACATCTCCAGGCCGCCGTTGACGGCGAACACCGCGCCGGTGATGTATCCGGCGTCCTCCTCGCAGAGGAAACGCACCGTCCGTGCGATCTCCGAGGCCTTGCCCAGCCGGCGCACTGGGATCTGCTCGATGACCTTGTCAAGGGCTTCCTTGGGCACCGCGGCGACCATCTCGGTGGCGATGAAGCCGGGGGTGACGCAGTTGACCGTGATGCCCTTGCGCGCCGTCTCGAGGGCCAGGCTCTTGGTCAACCCGAAGAGCCCCGACTTGGAGGCGGCGTAGTTGGCCTGGCCGATGTTGCCAGTCTCTCCGATCACCGAGCTGATGTTGACGATGCGCCCATAGCCCCGTTCCAGCATGGGGTCGAGGAGCGCTTTGATCATGTAGAAAGCGCCCGAGAGGTTGACGCGCAGCACGGCATGCCAGTCGTCGACGGTCATCCGCCGCATCGTCTTGTCGACCGTGACGCCGGCGTTGTTGACCAGGATGTCGATCTGGCCTCGCTTCTCAAGCACGTCGCGGACCACCCGCTGGCAGTCCTCCGGTACGCCGACGTTGCCCTGATGGACGGAGATCGCCAGCCCTTGTGCCTGCATCTCCTGCTGAAAGCTGTCGGCCGCCTCGTGATTCTTACTGAAGCCCGCGGCGACGTGGGCCCCTTCGCGTGCCAGAGCCTGGGTGATGGCGGCGCCGATGCCGCGGGTGCCGCCGGTGACGATCGCAACCCTTCCGTCGAACGCGCTCATCGCCCCTCCCCCGCTACCGGCCGTTCTCTACGACCGCGGCGATGCCCTGGCCGCCGCCGATGCACAGGCTCGCCACCCCGAGGTGCGCCTTGCGCCGGCCCATCTCGTACAGCAGCGTGACAAGGAGGCGTGTGCCGCTGGCGCCGATGGGGTGACCGAGCGCGATGGCGCCGCCGTTGACGTTCAGCTTGTCGCCGGGAATCTCGAGCTCGCGGCCCACGGCCACCGCCTGTGCGGCAAAGGCCTCGTTGACCTCCCACAGGTCGACGTCGCCGCCGGCCACGCCCGCCTTTCTGAGGGCCTTCTGGATCGCCGGCACCGGGCCCATGCCCATGATCCGCGGCTCCACTCCGGCCGACGCGTAAGCGCGGATCAGCGCGATGGGCTTCAGCCCAAGCTCGGCCGCCTTGCGCCCGCTCATGACCACGACCGCGGCGCCGCTGTCGTTGACACCGCTGGCGTTGCCTGCCGTCACGCTGCCGTCCGACTTGAACGCGGGGCGCAGCCTGGCCAGCTTCTCGTGGTCCGTCTCGGGCCGGGGATGCTGGTCGCGGGTCACGACCTCCGGGTCGCCGCGCTTCTGCGGGATCGGCACGCCCACGATCTCGGCGTCGAAGACGCCCGTCTCCATTGCGATGCCCGCCTTGCGCTGTGAGTCGAGGGCGAAACGGTCCTGCTGCTCGCGGGTGACGTTCCACTCGGCCGCCACGTTCTCGGCGGTGATCCCCATGTGGCAGTGCTCCATGGCGCAGTGCAGGCCCTCGTGGATCATGGAGTCGACCAGTGCGCTGTCGCCCATGCGGGAGCCGAAGCGATTGTCCATCGCCAGGTAAGGCGACCGGCTCATGTTCTCCATCCCCCCGGCGACCACCACCTCGGCATCGCCGGCGCGGATGGCCTGGGCCGCCAGCGCGACCGTCTTGAGCCCCGATCCGCAAACCTTGTTGACGGTCATGGCGGGCACCGACGGCGGGATGCCGGCTTTGATTGCCGCCTGGCGAGCCGGGTTCATGCCCACCCCGGCCTGCAGCACGCAGCCCATGAGCACCTCCTCGACCTCGGCCGGGTCGAGGTGCGCCCGCTCCAGGGCGGCTCGGATGGAGATGGCGCCCAGCTCAGTGGCCGGTACGCCGGCGTAGATGCCTCCGAAAGATCCGATCGGCGTCCTGACAGCGCTGACGATGACCGCGTCATCCATGCTCACAACTCCCAAGTTCCCAGCTTCCGACAGTTATCCGGTGGGTGCCCGCCAATGTCGGGGCGGGCGCCGACCGTGGCAGCCGCGCCCCCGTTGGCACTCGTCACCCCTCTTCCTTGGTGGCCTCGGCTTTGCCCCGCTCGCTGATCTCCGCGACGACAGCTGGGTCGGCCAGCGTGGTGGTGTCGCCCATCGGCCTGTTCTCGGCCATGTCTCGCAGGAGCCGGCGCATGATCTTTCCCGAGCGCGTCTTCGGCAGCTCGGGGGTGAAGACGATGTTTGCGGGCATCGCCAGCTTGCCGATCTTTGTTCCGACATGCTGGCGCAGCTCCTGCATCAGCTCGGGCGATCCCTCGAACTGGCTCCGCAGCGTCACGAAGGCGACGATCGCCTGACCGGTCAGCGAGTCGTTGCGGCCACAGACCGCAGCCTCGGCAACCTTCTGGTGGTCGACCAGGGCGCTCTCGACCTCGATCGTCGAAAGCCGGTGGCCGGAGACGTTGATCACGTCGTCGACGCGGCCCATCAGCCAGAAGTCACCGTCCTCATCGATCCGGGCCCCGTCGCCCACGAGGTAGACATCCTTGTACTTCGACCAGTAGGTCTCCTGGTAGCGATCGGGCTCCCTGAAGAGGCCGCGAAACATGGCTGGCCAGGGCTTGCGGAGGACCAGGTAACCGCCTCCACCGGGACCGACGTCATTGCCGCCTTCATCGAAGACGGCCGCATCCACTGTGGGGAACGGCTTGGTCGCCGAGCCGGGTTTGGTGGTGGTCACCCCTGGCAGCGGTGTTATCAGGATCATGCCGGTCTCCGTCTGCCACCACGTGTCTACGACCGGGCAACGGCCGCCGCCGATGTTCTCCTGGTACCAGACCCAGGCCTCGGGGTTGATCGGCTCGCCTACCGTGCCGAGCAGGCGCAGCGAGCTGAGGTCGTGCTTCTTGGGATAGTCCGCCCCCCACTTCATGAAGGTGCGGATGGCGGTGGGCGCGGTATAGATGACGCTGACCTTGTAGCGCTCGACGATCTCCCAGAAGCGGTCCTTGTCCGGGTAGTCGGGACTGCCCTCGTAGATCACTCCCGTGGTGCCGGTCGCGAGTGGGCCGTAGACGATGTAACTGTGACCGGTGACCCAGCCGATGTCGGCGGTGCACCAGTACACCGTGTCGGGCTTGACGTCGAAGACGTAGTGGTGAGTGCTGGCCACCCCCACCAGATAGCCGGCCGTGGTGTGGACGATGCCCTTGGGCTTGGCGGTCGTGCCACTGGAGTAGAGCAGGT
>CATPBP010000259.1 GCA_955652675.1 Candidatus Dormiibacterota bacterium | reverse complement strand
CGCGGTCGCCCTGGATCGATCCCACGACACTCTCGAGCTTAGCGCGGCCTGGGCGGATCCCTCCCCGGTTTAGGCGGCCATGGCGCCGGTCATGATCGCGACCACCTCGGGCATGGTGTGCGATTTCGGCGTGACCACCGCAACACGACGTCCCAGACGGTGGATGTGGATGCGGTCGGCGATCTCGAAGACGGCAGGCATGTTGTGGCTGATCAAGATCACGGGAAGGCCACGGTCACGAACCTCCCGGATCAGGTTCAATACCATGCCGGATTCCCTCACGCCGAGCGCCGCCGTGGGCTCGTCCAGGATCACCAGGCTCCGTGCGAACGCACTTCGGGCCACAGCAACCCCCTGCCGCTGACCGCCTGAGAGCGTCTCGACCGCCTGCTTCATTGACCGGATGCCGATCTTCAGGTTGGCCATGTGCTCTTCGGACTCGGCCAGCATCCGACGCTTGTCGAGGATCCGGAACACCGACCCGAGCGGGCCGCCCATGCGGATTTCCCGTCCCAGGAAAAGGTTGTCGGCGATAGGCAGGGCGGGCGCCACGGACAGGTCTTGATAGACGGTCTCGATCCCGTGCCGGCGAGCGTCGAGCGGGCCCGAGAACTTGATCCGATTGCCCTCCAGGAACATCTCGCCCTCGTCCGGGATGACGGCTCCGGACAGCGCTTTGATGAGCGTGGACTTGCCGGCGCCGTTGTCGCCGATCACAGCCATGATCTCCCCGGGCAGGATTTCGAAGTCGGCCCCTTCCATCGCCGTCACATGGCCGTACCGCTTCACCAGGCCGCGCGCTTCGAGAGCCGGGGTCGGCTTCCCGTTGTCGCTCATCCCTGCCTCCGGCGGGCAAGCTGGTCGGCGGCGACGGCGAGGATGACCAGGATGCCGGTGATCAGCACCTGGTAGATCGAAGCCACGCCTATCAGCTGCAGGCCGTTGCGGATGACGCCGATGACCAGGGCACCGAGCAGGGTGCCGACGATGCTGCCGCGACCGCCGAACAGGCTGGTGCCGCCGAGCACCACGGCGGTGATGCTGTCGAGGTTGTCCGTCGCGCCAGCATTTGGGTCACCTACGCCGGTGCGGCCGATGATCAAGAGGGCGGCGATGCCGTAGATGAGCCCGGCAACCGTATAGACCAGGAGGAGCAGGCGGGCGGTCTTGATGCCCGTGAGCCGGGCCGCCTCCGGATTGTTGCCCAGGGCATAGACGTGGCGGCCGGCGGCGGTCTGGCGAAGCACGAACCAGGTCAGGGCGAACAACACCAGCATCAGTATTGAGCCGTAGGTGATGTCGGTCTGACCGATGGTGAAAGTGTTGCCGAAGAAAGTCATCGCCGCGGGCAGCTTGGCGATGGTCTGGTCCTTGGAGTAGATGTGGGTCAGCGCGAACGCCACGTTCAGCGTGCCCAGCGTGACGATGAAGGCCGGCAGACGGATCATGGTCACAAGTCCGCCGTTGATCGCGCCGAAGGCGGCGCACACCGCCAAACCGAGCGCGATCGCCAGGAACGGGTTCAAGCCGACGATCACGGCCATCTTTGCCATGACGATCGACCCCAAGGCCATGACTGCGCCGCAGGAGAGGTCGATCCCGGCGGTCAGGATGATCAGGGTCTGGCCGACGGCCAGCGTGCCGACGACCATGACTTGCTGGACGATGAGGGACAGGTTGCCCCCGGTCAGGAACCGGGGAGACTCGAAGGTGAAGAAGCCAGAGGCGATCACGAGCGCGATCACTGGTCCCAGCGTCGAGAGTTGGGCGAGCGCCGCCGAACCAAAGGCTCGGGCGCGGTCGCCGCCGCTGGGCCCGAGCTGGTCAGGGGTGACGGCGGCGTTGCTCATCGGCTATCTCCGTTGCGGAGAGTCATCCATCACCCCCAGCAGTTGGCGAGACCGAAGGCCGTGTCCTTGGAGTCGACGCCCGGCTGAGGCTTGTCGGTGATCAGCGTCACCCCGGTATCGACGTAGCCGGACACCTTCTTGTTGTTCTTGGCGTAGTCGACCACCGCGTCGACGCCTTCGATCGCCATCTTCAGCGGGTACTGCTGGGAGGTCGCCGCGATCTTGCCGTCCTTCACCGCCTGGACGCCGGTGCAGCCACCGTCGACCGAGGTCATCAGGACGTTGCTCTGCTTGTTGGCCGACTTGAGGGCGGTGTTGGCGCCGAGCGCGGCCGGCTCATTGATCGTGTAGACCAGGTTGAGATCCGGGGCCTTGGTCAGGCAGTTCTCCATCCCCGTTTGCCCCTTGGCCTGGTCGCCCGAGGTGTCCGCCGTGCATACGATCCTCGGGTCACTGTTGTTGGTGCCGAAGCCAGCGAGGAACCCGTTGTGGCGCTGCAGGGTAACTGTGACACCGGTCGTCCCGTCGAGCATCGCGATCTTGACCGGCTTGTCGCCCTCCACCGCCTTGGCGTACTTGCCGATCAGCTCGCCCGCCTTCATGTTGTCGGTTGCGAACAGCGCGTCGACCGCGCTCTGGGGATCCGTCGCCGTGTCAAGTGCGATGACCAGCACGCCCTTCTTGCGCGCCTTGTCGATAGTTGGAATGATGGCCTTGGTGTCGTTCGGGGTGATCAGGATTCCCTTCACCCCACCGGCGACCATGTTCTCGATCGCGGTCACCTGAGTCTGGTTGTCACCGTCGAACTTGCCGGCCCCCGTCTGCAGCTTGGCGCCCTTGGCGGCGGCCTCTTTGGTCGCTCCTTCCTTCATTTTCACGAAGAAGGGGTTCGTGTCGGTCTTGGTGATCAGCCCGACCTGGACCTGGCTGGCTGAGCTGGAGCTGGAGGCCCCCTGGCCTCCGCAGGCCGCCACGAGCAGCAGGGCGGCGAAGGCGACCGCGATTCCCCGAACGCCGGGAGGCGGCCCAAGCCCGGCGGGCGCATTCGCGCGCCTCGATGATTCCACGACCCTTAGGCACGTAGCGATCAGCAACTCCTCAAACCCTCCTGGGTGGAACACATCCGCATTTAGCGAAGGCCCCACCACATGGTGTGTGGCCGCCGACAATCGTCCTGATGAACGATCTAAGCACTATAAAGCCGAGCAAACGGTTGCGCAATTGCGGGAGCGGACCGGGCGGGCCGCCGTCGCGGTTGAAAGCGCCGGCAGCATCTTCGACTGACCTCCGGAGGGCATGTCGCGCGGCCGGGCCACAACGCCGGGCGTCCTGACGGGAGTCCGGCGGGGGCGGGTACATACGGCGCCCGGAGCGTTCTCTTCCTCGATGCGGAGATTTTCATTGACCCACGACCAGGTCCGAGACCTCGCCCCCGACCTCGCGGAGGCGCTTGGTCACCACCGCTTCTGCCAGAGTCGGCGTCACCGGGGAGACCAACGCCCGGCCGCCTGGATGGAGCTGATCGTCCACCAATCCGACACTGAACTGCCGGTCATGTGGGCGACCTGCGAAAGATGTCATCGCAAGTCTCAAAGACGAACGTGGGGCTTGCGGGCAAAACCAGCTCTCGTTCGGCCGCAGCCGGCCGTCAGTTGACCGGAAACGCGAGAAGATCGGTCAAACGCCGCGATAGTCCTCTCAGCGACCGCTGACCTTCGCTAAAGGCGACCCGTCTTGGGGTAGCGCCGCAGGGATCCCGGGCGAGGTGCCGCGGCAAGGATGCGCGGCGCACTCTGAGGTGGTCGATCCGGGCCGCCCTGCCCAGGCAACCTTCTTAAAGTCGCGCGGGCGCGCGGACCTGGCTGCTTCCAGAGGGCTGGCAATCGATTGCAAGGCTATGGGAGCCTGCTCCGGTGGCGCCCCGCGGGTCCCTCCGGATGCCGTTGAGCGGCGGCCGCCGAACCTGGCATTGCGCTTTCCGCTCTGGAACCTGCCAAACTTTTCCTGCTTCGGCATCCTCGGGATAGCGCCCGACTGCCGGACGCCTTCCCAAAAGGGAGGCCTTGCCGATCGTAAGTAGCGTTATCTGACAGGACGAAGAGGGAGTGGAGATGAAGTCCAGTACGACTCGAAAAGCCTGCAGAAAGGGGGACATATGAATCCGACTCGTCTTAGGGTTCTCGCGGTGGCTGCGGCCGCGGGGATGGTCGCCCTGGCCTGCGGCGGCAACACTGGCGGCGGCGGCGGTGAGACGCTCGCTTCCGACCAGACGCTGATTTTCCCTATGCAGGATGACGTGCAGACCTTGGACCCCGGGCATGTCCAGTCCGGTGTCGACATCACCTTTACGCAGGAGGTCTTCAGCGGCCTCTACAAGTTCGACAACAACCTGAAGGTCGTCCCCGATATCGCAACCGGATCGCCTGACGTCTCCAGCGACGGCAAGACCTACACGTTCAAGCTCCGCAAGGACGCCAAGTTCTCCAACGGCGATCCGATCAAGGCCAGCGACTTTCTCTACAGCTGGAATCGGGCCGCCCACCTGAACGACGCCTACGCGACCGTCTTCGACCCGGTGGTCGGCGGCACCGACGTCGAGGCGGGCAAAGCCCAGACCATGAGCGGGCTGACGGCACCCGACGACTACACGATCAAGGCCCAGCTCAGCGACCCGGCCGGGTTCTGGCTGACGGAGCTGGCGCTGTGGACCGCAGTGGCGGTGGACCAGAAGGTGATCCAGTCCGCAGGAGAGGACACCTGGTGGACCAAGCCCGAGACGTTGATCGGTGCCGGCCCGTTCAAGCTGACCGCGCGGTCACCCAAGGCATCCCTCGAGTTCGCTCCTGTATCGAGCTGGTGGGGTGGCTCGACCGGCGCCCTGAAGAAGATCAAAGTCGAGATCGGCGTCGACCAGTCCTCCGCTGTGAAGAAGTTCGAAGCCGGCGGCTATGGCGTGGTGGGTCCGGCCAACAACCCGCCCGGGCCGGACGACGTTCTCCGCTACAAGTCCGACCCCACCAAGAGCAAGCTGCTGACGATCTACCCCTCGGCCCGGACGAGCTGGCTCGGCTTCAACGAGACCAAGGGACCCTTCGCGGTCAAGCCGGGCGGCGTCACCCCTGGCCAGCCCACCAGCGGGCTCGGCAGCGACGCCGGTAAGGACGGCCGTGACGCCTTCTCGAAGGCCATCGACCGCGACCAGATGGTCGACGTGGCCTGCGTCAAGGGCGCCATCTGCTCAAAGGCCACCGGCGGAGTCATCGCCAAGGGCCTCAAGGGCTACCTTGGCGACAACACCGACCAGACCGCCAAGTTCGATGGGGCCGCCGCCAAGTCCCAGTACCAGAAGTGGGACCCGGACGGCTCCAAGGTCAAGGGGCTGCAGCTGCGCTACAACACGCTCGCGACGAACACTCAGCTCTTCTCCAACGTCCAGTCCCAGTTGAAGGCCAACCTAAACGTCAACGTAGAGCTGGCTCCGTCCGACTTTCCGACCCTTATCAAGGATCGCAACGCCAAGAACGCGATCCTCTTCCGCGGCTCCTGGGGCGCCGACTACGATCACCCGCAAGACTGGTTCAACAACCTCTTCACCTGCGCCGCTGCTGGCGTTGGCAAGGGCGGCAACGAAGGCTACTGCAACCCGGCCATGGACCAGATCCTCAAGAAGGCCGACACCGAGCAGATCGACCAGGCGCTTCCTGAGTACAAGCAAGCCCAGAAGCTCATGCAGGGCGACGTGGTCACGGCCAATCTCAACTACGGCACCCAGTCGTACGTTGTCCAGACCTACGTCAAGGGCGCCGGCTACAACTCGCTCTACGACTACAGCTGGACGGGATACCGAATCCTGAAGCACTAATCCGCGTCTCCCAGAAAGGGCGATATTCAGAGGAGGCAGGAGGACTCAATCCTCCCGCCTCCTCCCCTTTATTGGAAAAGTTCCCTCCCCCTTGCGGGAGGGCAGGGGAGGAGGTACGTCAAGCGCTCTCCACCCGCTGCTCGCGGCCTTGCGGCGTCAGGGGACGGACGCGCGGTCGCCCCACGCTGACCGAGGTCCTTCCCGCTCGGCACACCTCCAGCGCACGCTCCAGGTAGTCGACAGGGTCGGCGGCCCTCTGGCCATCCACCGGGAAGGTGATCAGCGCGACACGGACCTGCCGGTTGACCTGCTGACGAGCCGCCTTGACGAGCTGCGCCGCGGTTTCGCGAAAGTCCTCGGCCCATACGTCCGGCAGGATGAGGAGCCGCTCCCAGGGGCCGTATTCGCAGAGCAGATCGTCGCCGGGCAGGCCGTTCCTCAACACGCTGTCGAGGCGGCCCATCGCCTCAAGCCGTGACTCTTCCCCTTTGCCCGGGAGCGCCAGCGCGTCGGTTTCCTCCGCATCGTCATCTCCTGGTGCGTCGATGCCGACCAGGCCCAGGGTCACCATGCGTCCGCCCCTGGCCGCCTCGGCCAGGACCCATTGCGCACGGTCCCTGCCAACTGGCGGGGCGGAGCGTCCGGCGAGGCTCAACTTCAACGCCGGCTGGGCTGCTTTCCGGGTTGGCAGGCCACGCGAGCACCACAGGGCGAGGACCGCGGAGAGAGCCAGGGACCAGGCGCCGAGGACAGCCGATGCCCACAGACCGGCGTCCGCGAAAGCGACGCCGTCGATGGACCCAGGCGCTGCCGCCGGGACCACCACGGGATCGCTCTGGATCCCAGCCAGCCGGAGGCGAACGGCGGCGAAGGCCAGCGCGGCCGCCAGTCCGGCCGGCATGGTGATCCATTGCGGCGAGCGGAGTCCCACGGCCACCACGGAGCCGTACAGCAGCACGAGAAGGATCGCGACCGGAGGTGGACAGGTGGCGATCCCCAGCGCCCCCAGCAGCGGACCGCAGACCCCCAGCAGCATCACCCTGGTCCGGCTCGCGGAAAGGCCGGGCACTTGCGTCCTCAGAGCCGGCCGTCCGGACCGGCCACCGCCCTCGTTCACCGAGGCAGGTCGCCCGGACGCAGCACCTGGCAGCCGAGCGCGAGGAGCATCGCCGCCATCGCCGCCGCGATGAGCGCTTGTAAGGGAGCCGGCGCCGCCTCCACCACGCCGCCGCCCCGCGAGTCGGCCTGAAGAGACCACGACCGCCCTTCCAGGTTCAGGCCTACGGCAGCGCCGCGCAGCGTGTGCCGGTAGAGGGCCCGGCCCGCCGCGGCCACCACGTCCGGACTCTGGGTGTCCACGCCAAGCACCTGTCGGCTCGAGAGGAACGGGAGCGGCCGCACGTACACCAGTCCCGAATCCGCCGTCCTCGCAGCATCGGGCGGACCGCCTCCAAAGCGCCTTAAGGCGGAAGCGGCCCCGGCGCCGATCGCGATCAGGTCGCGGCCGTGTAGCGAGGAGGGACGCAGGTCACCCGGCTCGGCGGTCTGGATCGGCGGGATGGCGACGGCCCGGCTGCCCAGCGCCGCCAGGGCTCGTGAGGCGGCGCTCAACCAGCGCTCGTCACGATTCTCCACCGCCACCAGCACGCCGGCAGGGTGGTCGAACATCGGGCCCGGCGCGGACTGGAGGGCGCCCTGCTGGCTCGTCGGCGCAGGCAGCACCAGCCTGGCGCCGGCAGCCAGACGCGCCCAAAGACGATCTGTCAGAGGCGGAGAGCCGGAGCCGTCGGCGGCCAGCCGGAACTCCAGGCTCAGGCTGTTCAACCCGGGATGGACGAGCGTCCCGGCGGCCCGCACTCGAACCAGGCCGTCGTGCTCGTTCGACCCGTCAAGGGGAATTTGGGCCAGAACCGCGCCGTTCAGACGCACGGACAGCAAGGATGCCCCCGCCGTGTCCAGCGGGGCGTGGCTGAGGCGGAGGTCCAGAACGGCCCCAGGCCCGGCGTCGAGCGGCGGCAGGAGCAGGGGGAGGTCGATGCTGTGAGAGCCGGCGCCCAGCGCCTGGAGGGCCGCGTCTGGCTGGCCGAGGATCACCTGGTCGATGGGCGCTGTCGTCACGGCAGACGGCTGTGGAGTCCCGCTGGAGACGATCAGGTAGCGGCCGGAAGGCGGCGGCCTCCCGGGCGACGTGAGGGCCTGGACCGCGCCTGCGAGGGCCTCGTCGGTTCCCCCGGAGACCAGGAGCAGGGGCGTTCTGCCGTCCCAGGGCGAGAGGACGGGGACGACCAGGCCGTCCGACCTGCCGATCCTCTCGCCGGCCGGTCCCGACCAGGCCGATCCGGGGCTGAAACCCGCCGCCCGGAGCAAATCCTCTGCCAGCGGCAGCCGGTCGAGCTTCCCCACCAGGAGTGCGGGCGTCGACGCGGACTGGACCCACTCGGTGGGGTCGGAGGTGACCACCTGGGGAACCAGCTCCTGCAGGTAGGCGCGGCGGCCCAGGTCCGCCACCAGCCGGAAGGCCGCGCCCAGCTCGCCGGCATCGGCTTGCCGCGGGAGGATCACGCCCAGGGCCGCCTGGTCGCCCTGTCTGCCACGGCCCAGGAGCGGGAAGGGGTAGCTGCCGAGCTCCACCTGAGCCCGGCTCCCGGGCGGCCCGAAGAGCTGGTAGTGGAGGAATGTCTGCGGGTCGAGGCGCGCATACGCGGTCGAGGGGTCCATCCCCGTCGCAGGCTGCAGCGCGAAGCGCGCCTCAAGGAGATTGGGGGCGTCTGGCTTGAGCAAGAACGCCGGCACAGTGGCGTCGAAGGTGCCTCCGTCTGCGTTCAAGTTGTCGAGAGGCAGGGTGGCGACCGGCACCCCGTTGACCGCGATGGTGACGGTCGAAGCCGGCGCCGCAAGATTGGGGCTGTGCATGAAGAAGAGCTGCGCGAAGCTGCCGGAGGCTGACAGCGGCCCGAGCGGCGCCGGAATGGCGACGGCCACGGTCCCGAGCGGGCCGTACACGGGCTGAGAGGGCAGCCCCAGGGCGCTTAGCGAGATCTCCTGGGCTGACTCAAGGCTTCTCTCCGCAACCAGGACTGGCGGACCGACGGCGGACTGGAGTGAAGGAGCCTTGAAAGGATGTCCGGGTGTTGCCCACACGGCCATGACGGCGAGCGCGACGACGGCCATCAACGCACCGAGCGAGCGGCGCGCTGAATGCGCCAGCAAGTCGTGAACCATATCTTCCCCTAAATCTTGAGGTTGCAGCCCCGCAGGACCGCTACATCAAGAGGTATTCCTCGCAGCACGCTAAATGGTGTGGACGTCACACCCCGGTGTCAACAAACGAGCGAGAAACTCGTCCCTCCCCTGGGAAAACGTGTCCCTCCCCCTCGCGGGCCCTCGCGGGGGAGGGGGTCTTCTCAAAGAGCAGCCGTGTACGTGCAGAGTGTCCGCTCTAAGTCGAAGAAGTACCCCCTCCCTTGCCCTCCACCTTGCAAGCGCAAGAGGGAGGGAATTCTCCTTCTCTCTCTACGACGTGAGCTCGATGTACTCGGCGGTTGCTTTCAGGTAGGCGTCGGTAATGGCTGGGTCGGCGGCTCGGCCCATGTGGCCGACGCGGAAGATCCGGCCCTGCAAGGCTCCGATGCCGCCCCCCAGGCGGAGCGAGTGCTCGCGGCGGAGCCATCCCAGATAGTCCTCGACGTCCATAGCTGGACGGGCCCAGACGGCGGTGCAGACCGGTGATGCGTGCTGGTCGGCCACCAGCATCTCGAAATCGAGAGCTCGAAGGCCTTCTCGCACGCGCGCTGCGGCCGCCGCCTGCTTCGCCTTGTGCTCGCGGATCCCGGTCGTCAAGACGCTCTTCACCGCCGTGTCCAGCCCCTCCAGCACGCTCGTCGGCATCGTGGTCGGATGCGGATGCCAGCTCTTCCACATCTGGCCGAAGGTGCGCCACGTCCGCAGGTTGAGATACCATCCGGCGACCTTCGGACGCCCGTCGTCCACCGCCTCCCAGGCGCGCTGGCTGACGGAAACAGGGGCGACACCGATGGGGCCACCCAGGCACTTGTTGCTCACGCCCACGCAGAGGTCGATACCCCAGGCGTCAACCTCCAGGTCCATGCCGCCGAACGAGGAGACGGCGTCCACGATCGTGAGCAGCCCGCGCCCCGTGGCCACCTCGGCGAGCTGCTGGACCGGGTTGACCAGCCCCAGGCTGGTCTCGTGGTGCACGACTCCCAACGCCCGAACCCGCGGATGCCGTCGCAGCACCTCCTCGAGGTCCTCGCGCCGCGCGGGGCTGTATTCCTCGTCTGGCGTGACCAGGTGAACCTCGAGGCCCAGCGCCGCGGCCAGGTCGACCACGCGCTCGCCGAACAGACCGTTTGCAACGACAGCGATCTCGTCGCCTGGAGCCAGCGTGCTGGCCAGACACGCTTCGATGGCGGCCGTTCCAGGGCCGAAGAGAAGCAGGACATCTGCCTCGGTCTCGAAGAGACGAGCCAGGGAGGATGTGAGCTGGTGATAGAACTGGGCCCAATCGGTGCCGTAGTGAGCGCGCACCGGCCGGGAAAGCGCATCCAGCACCTCGGCCTCGACGCTGACCGGTCCTGGAATGAGCAGGGTCTCACGTTGCTGCACTCGGCTCAGTCTAGGCGCGAGACGGACGGTGAATCTCCAGGCCCGGACCGGCGATCAGCGCAGCCGCCTCGTGCGTCTGTGATGCAGGACGATCCACGTCCTTGACTGGAGTAGTGCATATGGCTGAAAAGAAGGCACACAGAGCCTTCGCGGAATACCTGCGAGACCAGGCCGAATGGCGGCTCGAAAAGTACCTCGAGTACGGCGATCGGCGAAACTTGACCTGCGCTGTTGGACTGGAGGAGTTGGCCGTATTCGTGCTGGCTCTTTCGGCGAACGACGAGAGGCTTGCTCGGCTCGACTCGTTGCTTCGGCTCAGCCAGTTCGGGTTCCCCTGGTTCTGGAGTCGGGACGATCGTCCTCAGCTGGCGGCTTCCGCCAGTCCCGAGCAGCTGATCGCCGGCTTCCGATTCGACGACTCATCCCAGGACTGTGACGTGTTCCTCACCCGCCTCGTGCAGGCTGCAGCAGCGGACGCCGAGGGGCTGGTGGAGTCGCTGACTCCGGCGCTGATCGGGGAAGGTGCCTGACTCAGAAAAAATCAGCGTGCTGTTTGCCAGGAGGCGCGACGAGCGGCGGGAACTCACCGATCATCTGCTGCGTCTGCGCGCCTTGATCAGCCATGGCAGGGTCGGGATCGATTTCAAACCCTCCGTCACGCAGCCGCTGAACCAGCCTCCCCGATGGCTTGCGATGCTGCGATCGGCCGACTCCGAGAACCGTTTGGGAAGCGTCTCCTTCAGCTTCTACCGTAGCGACGACGCACCAACCGCCCAGGATCTCCTCCACGTCCTCGACGACGTCCTGGAGGCCTGTTACACGGGAGCCGTTGCCCGCTTCTGCATCGAACCGTCGCGGCTGCACATCGAGCTGCACCAGTCTCAGAATCGAGACCGGATCTCGGCAGACCTGATTTTCGAGCGCGCCTAGCCTCTATCAGATCTATGTCGAGCCCGAGCCCGACTTCCAATCACGCTCGAGCTCCTCGGCCTGCGGGACGTGCTCGTGGTAGTGGTCGGTCACCCAGATGAGCACGTCCGCCGCGCTTGCCTCGTAGGGCGAGCCAGTACCGATCTGGACCGAGGACCGGCGCTCCCAGTCGCCGGCGGCCACCGACTGAGCCATAGTTTTGAGCTGGCTGTGGAGGTTGTCCGTCCTTTCCAGGGCCGGACGCAGCTCGCCCGCTTGGAGGCCTTCTCTGGCGCGGGCGTGAGCCGCGTCAAACCTGGCCGAGTCATCGGCGAGGACGACTTCGTCCGGGCCCGTCATAACACCCTGGAGCACGTCGATGTAGTGCTCGAGTACCACGTTGACGTGAAGGACCAGGCCACCAAGCGCGTAGTCGTCTCCCGGCTTCAAGTAGGCCAGGGCCGGTTCTGGCGCCTGCTCGAGGACGGTCTCGAAGGCCTGGCGAGCTTCGTCGAACTTCTGGAGTGCCGCCGCCTGGCTCGATGCTTCCCTACCCATCAGGTCCTCCTTCTCTGTCTCCGGCACCTGGCATCGAGCTCTCAGCCCTTCACGTACGACAGCTTCTCGGCCACCTTCCCGTCTCGCACGCGCATGACGTCGACTCCTCGGACGTGGCCGGGACCGTTCTCATCTTCCCAGTGGAAGACCCAGCGAACCACTGCGCGGTCGTCGGCGGCGAACAGCTCCTCGGTCTCGAAGCGAGCCGACGGCGTAGTGCCGAAAAACCGCCCCCAGAACTCACCTACGGCCGCCGAACCCTGGTAGCGCTCACCGTCCGGCGGCGGCACGGTGTTTTCGAACAGGCAGTCTTCGGTCATGAGGTTCATCACGCCCACCACGTCATGGCGGTTGAATGCTTCGTTGAATTTCTCGACGACAGCGGCCGTCTCGGGCGTCATTGGTGCATACCTCCGTGGTCCTGCTGTGCCTCTCCCCTTGGTTGGTGCCGCCGATTATGGACCGTCCGAGTCGATCATGCTGTCGAGCTCAGTTGGCGGGGAAGGCGCAACTCCGCACGCTGTGCGCCGGTAGTACGCCTTTTGACGGGATCCTCTCGGTCGGCCTGCGCAGGCTCGATCTGAGGAGGAAGACTTTGCAAGGAAGGGCCCGGCCCGAGGAGCCCCGGTTTCGCCGGATCTAGTTGCCGGCCGGCCCGGACGCCTTCCTTGTCGGTCTCTTGTGCGGGCCCCTCAGGACCCTCCGGCAGCCCTCTTGGCCGCCAGTGCCTGGCGGGCCTTGGCCAGCGCCTGACGGCGCCGCTCGAGTACTTCCGGATCGGTCACCCGGCGCCGGCGAGTGCTTCTGCCGTTCGACGCCTTGGTGCCGAGCGCCTGGGCCGCCTTGCGCTGAAGAGAGGCCAGAGAGCGCGTCGACATCTGTGAGTCGCCGCTGGATTCCAGTCGAGAGACCTCGCGCTTGAGCGTCTTGTTCTCCTGGATGAGCTTCTCGATCGACGAAGTCAGATCGTCAATCAGGGCGGTTGTTGAACCGGTGCTGCGCTGGCGGCCCCGGCCACGTGATGATGTTGTTGCCATGGCCAGTAAGAATATCAAGAAACGTACTGGTACACGACTGTGCAAATTGACTCACCCGTTAGTTGTGAGCTGTGCTGTGCCCGCGCGGCACCGCCTTGACAAGGGCCAGACAACGGAGCCGGGCGTGTCCCGGCGGACGGCGATGGTTTTCTCCAGCTTTCGCGTCTACGTAGATTGCTTACCGGTGGCCCAGCCGCACCTTCATAGGGCAAGCGCCTGAGAAGTCGATGGGTGGTGGTTTCGCCTCAGATGCCTCTGCTCAGGGTGTGGGAGGCAGACCGGAGACCGTCGCCTGACTAAGCTTTCTTGACTGGGACATGAAGTCGCGGTAACGCTCCACCAATGAACCAACGTCTTTGTGGTCGTCGCAGAAGAAGAGGCGGAGAGGTTGATCGAGAGTGCGGCCGATCACCGGCCGGGAGACCATGCAGTTCTCCGCCGAACTCTCCCGGCCGCATTCCGGCACGTCGCAGGCGCGGCCCCTGATCCAGGATTGTGGCGTCCATGAAAGCATCGCCCGGCATTCTCGGATCAGGGCAGCGCCGAATCTTCGTGCGCTAGATCCGTAGAACCATGCCGGCTCCTGTGTCGTCCACACCTCGGCTGGCAATCTGCTCCGAGCTCAGGGCTCGCAGGGGTGGCCAGGCCGCAACCTGATGCCAGCAAGAGCCGCCTGTGTCGAGTCATGGCAGCCGGAACATTCGCCACAAGGGGCTCGGCGAGTTGATGCGATCGGTTGTCTCGAGCGGAAGGTCGAACTGCTGGTTGCCGGCCTGGAGGTGGACGCTCGCCTTCGACCCCGCATTCAGCGGAACCACGACGGAAGGCGCTCGCAGCTCGCTGCGGACGGGTGCGCCCGGCCACACGACCATATCCACGTCGCTGGTGGCGGTCAGGTCGGTGGAATCCCCCCACGCCGACTGGTACCTTCCGACCACCTGACCGGAACCGACCACGCGCTTGACCTGAAGCGCGGTCCGGACGACAGCGAGCAGTGACTCGGCGTCGGCGAAGGCGTTGGCCAGGGTCGGCGGCCCTTGCACCGCGGCAAAGAGCAGTACGTTGCGCCCGCCGGCCAGCTGGGCGGTGGCCGCCGCCAGATAGACCGCACCGACTTGCGGAATGTTGCCGGTCTTGATGCCCACGATGCCCTGCTTGCCGAGTTCGGCGTTGACGTTGGGAGCGTGTGCCACGCCCGGGAGGGTGACCTCCTGCTGGCCCACTATGTCTGCCAGGACGGGGTTCTGCATGGCAGTCAGCCCCATCCGGACGAGATCGGACGGAACACTTACCGTGTCCGGCGAGACCCCGCTGACGTCCGTGAACCGGGACTGCATCATGCCCAGCTTTTTCGCCTTCTCATTCATCTGGGCGACGAAAGCATCGGTTGAACCCTGAGACCAGCGCGCGAGCAGAGAGGCGAGGTTGTTTCCGGAGGGGATCAGCAAGCCCTGCAGCGCCTGGTACTCGGAGAGCGACTCACCGAGCTCGACCTTGACGGTGGATTCCTGATTGGCGGCGGCTCGCTGATACTCGGCCACGTCGACCTGGGTGATCGCGATCGCCGGACCCTGCTCACCCTTTGCGAGGGGCTTGGTCTCCAGCACGACGAGAGCCGTCATCACCTTGGCGACGCTGGCGATCGGCAGTGGCCTGGCGCCCGCCGCGCTCGCCAGCAGACCGATATTGTCGGCGCCGATCGCGGCCTGGCCGTCGGTGGGCCAGGGGATGTTCGGTTCCGTGCCTTGAGCGATTGCGCGCGGCAGGACCTGCGTCGAGGTCACCGGGGGAATGGGCCGAAGGTAGTTGACAACAAGGAGAGCCGCCAGTACGAGGGCTACCGCCAGGGCGCCCAGCCGCAGGCCGAGGTCTAGCCGGCTGCGGCCTGCCTGCCCAGTCTTTTCCACGACGCCATAGAGTACTCGGCCTTCCCTGCGGAGCACCAAATCATGGAGCCGAGACCGAAACGCCGCCGCATTTCAACAATCAGCCGGGCGTGTGCTCTGCGAGGGGCCGATCAGTTCAGCCGCGGGGAGTGAAGACCAGCATCACTCGACCCTGTCTGACGGCGGTGTTCGGACTGACTGTCTGGGCATCGATCGCCGACGACAGCGTCGACCAGGAATAGAGGGCCCGCTTGCCCTGGGGCACAATGCCCGGGTCGTCGGCGTAGAACTGGTCTGTGCTGCTGTTGTAGCCGATCAGCACCAGCAGGTGGTATACGCCGTAGCCACCGGGTCCCCCGTGGTACGTGTACGCGTTGTTTATCTTCTGACCGTTGAGCAGCTGAGTCATCACGGGGATGATGACCGGGTGCCTGGCAGCGATCTGTTGCCTGATGGCCTCCGGGTTGTCAGCCGGGATGGGCAGGACCTGCGAGTCGAGGTTGTAGAAGTTGGCACCCACCTGCGCCACGCTGGTCAGTGGGAGGTCGAGACCCTTGAACTGCGCGCGCTCCCAGGCGACGATCTGGTGCAGCTTCTGGTCTGCCTCGGCCGGCGGAATCGTCTGGACCTCCGAGCCGACGTACTTGTTCGCGTACCAGTACCCCACAGTGAGTACGGCCGCCGCTTCGCAGGTCTCCTCGTGGAAGCTGTCCCAGTTGCCCGAGGGCGCCTGGCCCGTATAGGGCGCGGAGAGCACCTGGACCCCGGTCGGCGCAGTCGGGACAGGAGTCGGGGCGGCCGCGGTGGGGGCGGGCGAGCTGGTGGCCGGCACCGGGCTGGGCGCCTGGATGACTACCGCGTTCTTCGGCAGCGGCGCCGGCTTCAGGGCCTGCTGACGTTCCCAGCGATGGTAGGCGTAGGCGCCGCCTCCGCCCAGAAGGCAGAGCACGAAGGCTGCCAGCCCAACCGCAATCCACCTCCTGGAGAGCCGCGAAAACACCGTCGGTACGATAGCAGGCGATCCTGAAAACCGCCCCTGGCGCGCTGCCGACCCGCAGCCTCGGGCCTTCGGCGCAGCGGGACTAGGGCCCGAGGTCCTCGGGAGCCAGGAGCCGGTACTGGCCGTGGCCGACGGATTCCACACGCACCGGTGACCCGCACTCTGCGAGCCAGTTGCGGAAGCGGCAGACGGCCTGGACCAGCGTGTTCGTGCCGAGCCAGACGGATCGATCGGCCAGCTTTCCCATCATCAGTTTCACGGCTATCTCGTGCGAGTAGTGGTCTCTGGTTCCGGGCTCGGGTCTTCGCTGAACGCGCTGCCGGCTGGGCAGGTGGAAGACGACACCGCCTTCCAGTGCCAGGTCGGCGACCCGCCCGGTGAGTAGAGCGCTGAGGCGTCGCGCCAGCGCCTCGGTCCCGTGGCGCTTGCTGGCGAACATCGCTCGCGGATGAGCCTCGTACACCTGTTGCTGATCATCTATGGTGTCGACCAGGGCCGAATGCACCAGCACCAGGCAGCTGGGTTGCTCGATCCTCAATTTCTTCAGGACGTCCTGGGCGGAGAAGCGGGTCACCGGTGCCCTGCTCATATCCAGGTCGATCAAGCTCAGAACAGGCGTGTTCAGCAGGTGCTTGTTGGAATCGCGGACGTCGAGAAGGCGGCAGGCACGGTCTGGGTCCCCGCAGTCGAGGGAGTCCAGGTATCCAAGCCTGCGAACCAGATCGAGCAGCTCCCTCCGCTGCTCGACGTCGTCCTCGAGGACGAGGACTTTGGCGTAAGTTCGCGACACCTGGGACCTGCTTGGTGGACGCTTCTAGGTGGTGGCCTGCAGGAGTACGGCGACGCCATCCCGCCGTTCGACGCGCCAATCAATGCCCTGTCGCTGCAGCACCGCGTTGACACGTCGCAGCCGGCGGGACTCGATTGGCAGGCCGGAGGGAAAGGCGGCGACCAGGGCCTCCAGCTCAGCGCTCAACAGACGACGGCAAGTCGGTGTCTCCAGACCGCGGACGGGCAGCAAACGGAAACCAGGTGCGACCGGGTCGAGCAGGCGGCGGCTCGCCTCCAGCAGGGGGCGCCAGTCGGCGAAGAAGCGGGCGTGGGGCGGCAGACCGGGAGCTGGGCGGTCCCACCAGAGCACCGGGATCGGCCGCCGGCGCGTTAGCTCCGCCAGCCGAGGCGGGAAAGATGTCCCCTTACCGACGACAAGCCAGGGCCAGGGATCGATCTCGTCCAGCGTCGCATCCACCTGGCCCGGATCGCAGGCGCGCACCAGGACCAGGCGCTCCGGAAGGTCGCTTCTGACTCGAGCCCAGAGCGCCGGCCTCTCCGCTACGACCAGGACCGTCCTGGTCCGGTCGCGCGGCGCCTCCTGACCAGCCCTGGGTGGGACGCGTCCGCCGATGCTCAAGCTCCCGCGGCTTCTGGAGCGGCCCGCCGGCGACAGGTCAGCCGGTGTTGCTCAGCTTCGTCGTTATCGAATTGAAGACCGAGGCGATCTGCGTACCTAGCGCCGTGATGGCGACCACCACGGCGATTGCGACCAGGACGATGATGAGCGCGTACTCCACCAGGCCCTGACCCTTCTGCTCGCGCAGCAACTGCCAGCGCAACCACAGATTCAACATCTCCCTGCGCTCCTCGCTCTCTTTCCAATGGTGGCGCCGGCCCCCCGTCGGCTCAGGGGAGAGCATATACTCCTGCCCCTTTCCCATTGTCGAGGGCGGCCACCGACATATTGACGACAGTGCGGGCCGGGCCGGTCCGCCGGCGAAACCTTGGCGGTGTCGGTCAGGGGGCCCCGACAGGCGGGTTCACGCGTCCGGCCGCACGCAGTGCCCGGAGCTGCATCACCTTCACTGCGCCGACGGTCATTCCCATCTCCGCGGCCACCTCCTTCAAGGAGTAGCCGCGCAGGAAGCGGAGCTCGAGGAGGCGGCGGTAGTGGGCCGGTAGCCGCATCAGGACTCGCTCCACCTCGGCTCTGGCGGCCTCAGGCGTGTCCTCGGGCACGCTCACGGCTCCCGAGTCCTCCTCTAGCTCGTCGACCGGCCGGCCAAGTCGAAGTCGCCAGAAGTCGGCCAGGGCTGATCGGGCCGTGGCGAACAGATAGCTCCGCACCGACGCCGACCCGCGACCGTCGCGCAGGCGGGGAAGGGCTCGCATGGCCACCTCCTGCGTCAGGTCCTCGGCGTCCGGCCGGTTCCCAACCCGGTGGTAGATAAAGGCGAAGATCGAGCCGAGCTCCTCGAGAGCGAGATTTGTCGCCGGGACAGCTTGGTCGCCTCCTTGCGGGCGAGCGATGGTAGGTTGCTCGACCGAATGATTCTCCATAGCGAGATACATAGTGTCGAGAATCTAGCACACGAGCGTTCTGTTCCCTATCCTTAGAGGATGGCGTCGCCGGATTGGATCGAGCAGGTGGTAGAGCGCTGGTCTGTCCTGGAGCCGGAACTCGACTTTGAGCCGTACCTCGTCACCGGCCGGGTGGCACGGATCGCGACGCACCTGGCGCGCCATCAAGAGGAGGTGTTCGGAAGGTACGGCCTGAACCGCGGCGAGGTTGGCGTGCTGAGCGCCCTGCGGATCGTCGGGCCCCCGCACCGGCTCTCGCCGACAAAGCTCTTCAAGGGCCTGATGCTCTCCTCCGCCGGGATGACCAGCCGACTCGATCGCCTCGAGGAGCGGGGCCTGGTCAAGCGCAGCTCGGATCCCAGCGACCGCCGGGGCGTCCTGGTCGACCTGACCAGCGAGGGCCGCGAGCTGGTCGACGCCGTGGTGGCGTCGAACACGATTGAGGAGACGGAGCTGGTCGCCGGACTGACCTCCGCCGAGTTCAGCTCGCTCGCTGCCCTCCTCCAGAAGCTGCTCAGCCGCCTGGAAAGCGAGGGCGACGGAGCGCCCTAGTCCATCCGGAGGGACTTACGGTTTCTCGGCCTGGAGCCCTGCCTCTCGGCGGATGCTTTCCGCGGGCCAGTCCGCTGGGTCCCCCCCGGCGTTTTCTGGGAGCTGGCCGCGGTGGACAACAACCGGCCTCTGGTTGACGCCGTGCTGCTCGACGACTCGATAGGCTCCTCGCTCATCAAGGACCAGCGACACGAATACCGCCACTGACCTGTAGATCCGCGCCCGTATATAGCCGCTGCCCGAGAGCTCGGCCCAATTGCCGCCGCGGTCCGCGATCAAGCCGTAGAGCCCACGGAGCATGCCCCCCAGCCTATCGAACACTTGTTCGCGGGTCAAGCTCGCGAATCGGTCCCTTCCCTTGCGGCGGAGGGTTGGGGAGGGGGTCCTTTCAAAGCTACCGGGCAGCTGGACGCCCAACGTCTCCTGCCTCGCCCGATACCCCCTCCCGCGCCCCCGCAAGGGGCAGGGAACTTGATCAGTCCGCTACCGCCGGAACGTACCAGGTCATGCTCACCTCCCTACAGCCCTACGGCAAATGGCCGGCGCGTACCCGCCAGCCTTCCTTGTGCCGAGTATTTCATTAACGACGCTCTCAGTCAACGAGGGTGCAATATCCTCATTTGCCCCCAGGTGGGCTGACCCTAAAGAGCACTCTGTTGCTGAATGTTTTGCGGCAGGCTTGCGATCTTCTTCTTGGAGAGGACCAGGCTGGAAGAGTGTCACGGTAGAGGTAACATCCTGCAACTCCGGCGTGCTCATGCCTGCCGGGCGCACCAGGCTGAGGTGGGACCACCGGGCTCGAACCGGCCTCTCGGGGCTCCGGCCCTGATGGTCCTGCGGGGTGGTGCCCCGGCGTGGCCGGTCGGAGCTGGACCCCCGCCCCCGCCCACCACCCCGAGCTGGACCGCTCGCCCGATCCGGACGGCTCCAGCGCGGCTTGACCCCCCAGGTGACCGGGCCTGCCCGGATGTCAAAGTGATCGTCGACCGACCCCTGCATTGACAGGGGCCTCAAAGGGCCATATCGTCCCAGTCACCAAGGCCGCTTCCCGCTATGGGACCACCCGGGGAAGCTCAAGGGGGAAGTGTTATGCAGACAGTCGAGCGTGCGGTCAGCACGGGCCGCCATCCATTGGATCCGTTGACGGCCGAGGAGATCGGGGCGGCAAGCGAGCTCCTACGTCAGGAGCGGCAGCTCGCCCAAGACGTGCGATTCGTGTACGTCACTCTCAAGGAGCCCGCCAAAGAAGTCGTGCTGGGCTTCGAGCCAGGCCAGGAGGTGGAGCGCGAGGCCTTCCTCCTGCTCCGGGACCGCGCCCAGCGCAAGACCTACGAGGCGGTGGTGTCGCTGACCAACCAATCGGTGACCTCCTGGAAGGAGGTGCTGAACGTCCAGCCACCGATCATGTTCGAGGAATTCCTGACCACCGAGGAGGCGGTCAAGAAGGACCCGCGCTGGCAGGAGGCGATGCGGCGCCGGGGGATAGAGGACCTCGACAACGTGATGCTCGATCCCTGGTCGGTAGGTTACAACGGCCCTGCTGACGCACCCGAGAAGGGTCGGTTTGTCCGGCCTCTTACCTGGGTCCGCAAAGGAGGGCCCGACGACAACGGCTACGCGCGGCCGGTGGAGGGCCTGGTGGTCCGCTTCGACCTCGACCGCATGCAGGTGGTAGAGGTCGAGGACCACGGCGAGGTCCCGCTCCCGCCGCGCAACGGCAACTACACGCCCGAAGGCATAACCGACCCCAACAACGTCCCCTACTTTCCCAAGGGTCTTCGGCAGGACTTGAAGCCAGTCGAGATCACGCAGCCGCAGGGCACCAGCTTCCAGGTCGACGGTCACGAGGTGCACTGGCAGAAGTGGCGCTTCCGGGTTGGGTTCAACCCCCGGGAGGGCCTGGTCCTGCACACCGTCTCCTATGAGGACGAGGCCCGGGTGCGGCCGATCATCTATCGCGCCTCGCTCAGCGAGATGTTCATCCCCTACGGCGACCCGGCGCCGACTCACCATCGAAAGAACGTCTTCGACATGGGCGAGTACGGAGTCGGCATGCTGGCCAACAGCCTCGAGCTTGGCTGCGACTGCCTCGGCGAGATCTACTACTTCGACGGGATCGTCAACGACAACGACGGCAACCCGATGGAGCTGAAGAACGCCATCTGCATGCACGAGGAGGACTACGGGCTGCTCTGGAAGCACATCGACTTCCGGACCCTGAAGACCGAGATGCGGCGCTCCCGACGGCTGGCCGTCTCGATGATCGCCACCGTCGGCAACTACGAATACGGCTTCTTCTGGTACCTCTACCAGGACGGCGGCATCGAGTACGAGGTGAAGCTGAGCGGTGTCATGTCGACCGGCGCCCTGCCAGAAGGTGAGAAGCCGAAGCACGGCGTGCTGGTTGCCCCCGGGCTCTACGGTCCCAACCACCAGCATTACTTCGGCATGCGGCTGGACATGATGGTCGACGGGCTCAACAACTCGGTCTTTGAATGCGACAGCGTCGCGGTCCCTCCCGGACCGGAAAACCCGCACGGCAACGCCTGGGTGGTGCAATCGACGCCCTTGAGCAAGGAGTCCGAGGCTCAGCGAGTCTTCAACCCACTGGCCGCCCGCTACTGGAAGATCTCGAACCCTGACAGCCTGAACGGCGTCGGTGAGCCCGTCGCGTACAAGCTGCAGCCCGGCGACAACGTGCTTCCCTTCTACCAACCAGACGCGCGCGCGATCCAGCGCGCATTGTTCACGACCAAGCACCTCTGGGTCACCGCGTTCGACCCCACCCAGAACTACCCAGCCGGTGACTACCCGAACCAGAACCCCGGCGGAGACGGCCTGCCCGCGTACGTGGCGGGCGACCGGCCGCTGGAGAACACCGACCTGGTGGTCTGGTACACCTTCGGCACCCACCACGTGGTGCGACCCGAGGAGTGGCCAGTGATGGCTGCGTCCTACACAGGCTTCCATCTGAAGCCCCAGGGCTTCTTCGACGGCAATCCGGCGCTTGACGTCCCGACTGCCGAGCACTGCCAGCACGGGGATCTGGCCGGTGCACCCACCGAGCACTAGGCACCAGGAGGAGAGGTAGGGAAACAAAGAGGAAAGGAGAAGGGACAGAGATGGCAGACATCGCCAAACCAGGCCTCCCGTCAGAATCAGCCGGCACGCCGGCGCCAAGGGCCGAAGCAGCAGGGGCGACCACGCTTCGCCGCAACACACTGTCGATGCCAGAGGTGCTCGCGCAGTCGGTGGCCAACATGGCGCCCACGGCGGCCATGGCGCTGCTGCCCTTGCTGGTCTTCCTCAGCGCTGGAAACGGCACCTGGGTTTCATTCGTGATCGCAACGGTCTTGATGGTCTGCGTCGGCTACTGCGCGTCGCAGTTCGCCAAGCGCATGAACTCGGCAGGGTCGTTCTACGTCTGGGTCACGCGCGGTTTGGGTGCGGGGGCCGGTCACACCTCAGGCTGGGCGCTCCAGCTCGGCTACGTCTGCACCGGGATCGCTACAGTCCTGGGATTCGGCATCTTCGGCGCCGACCTTCTTTCCCGCTTTGGACTGCCGGCGGACAACAGGCTGTTGCTGGCCATCCTCTTTCTGATCGACACCGTGGCTCCGGTGCTGGTCGCCATCAGGGACGTAAGGCTGTCGACGCGGACCAGCCTGACGCTGGAATCGATCTCGGTCGCCATCATCCTCATCCTCTGTGTGGCGATCTGGATCCACAGAGGAGGCGTGATCGACCCGGACCAGTTCAGCCTGAAAGGCGTCGCGGCCGGTGGCGTCGTCGTCGGTGTCGTCCTCGCCATCTTCGCCTTCGTCGGCTTCGAAAGCGCCGGCTCGCTGGGGCTGGAGGCTAGAGAGCCGTACAAGATGATCGGCCGGGCCATCCTCTTCAGCGCGCTGATGGTCGGCATCTTCTATGTGGTCGTTTCCTACTCGCAGGTCTTCGGATTCCAGGGCACCAAGCCCGGGTTCGCCAAGAGCGTCGCACCGCTGCCCGACCTGGCCGGCATCTCCGGCCTCGGGTTTCTGGCGCCGATCATCGACCTGGGCATCATGGCAAGCATGTTCGCGTGCACGCTGGCCTGCATAAATGCGGCCGCCCGAATGGCATTCACGATGGCGCACGACGGCATGGGAGTGCCGGCCCTTGCTCGCGCCCACAGCGATCACCGGACCCCCCATATCGCGATGTGGATCGTCGGCATCCCGATGGGAGCCATCCCGATCGTGTTCGTCCTGCTCGGCGTCAGTCCGGTGGACCTCACCGGCTGGGCGGGCACCGTGGCGACCTTCGGCTTCATGCTCGCCTACGCACTTGTCTCCATCGCTGCCCCGATCTTCCTGAGCCGCGTCGGCGAGTTCAATCCGATGGTCGCTGTCGTGGGAGCCATAGGAGCGATCGTCATGGCCTTCGTGTTCTGGGCCAACTGGCTGCCCCAGCTGATCCCCGGCGGTCTGTTCCCGTCGCTCAGCGGAGCGCTGGTCTGGCTGCCTTACGTGTTCTTCGTCTGGGTGGCGATCGGCCTGCTCTGGTTCTTCGTGATCCGGTCGCAGCGGCCGGACATCGCCCGCGACATGGGCACTCGTTACGAGACTGTCAGCTGAATCTGATCTGAACTGAGAACCCGAGCCAAAAGGGGGCCGACCGGGATACGCCCGAAACCGGCGATAAGGAGGTCCGGTGACGGCAGCGGTCGATTGGCGGGCTTGAGACCCGCTCCAGATCGACGCGGCCAGGGCGGGCACAGCCCGCGTCGTTTCCGCCACCGGTGCGCGATCAGCTCGGCGACCAAGATCAGGTCGTGACCACTGCGGATCAGGGTGGGGCGGCGTCCGGGCTGGCCAAGGCCGCGGGGGCTGTGGAAGTCGGCGATCACAGCCAGGGGAATGTTGCTGGTCGAGGGTCCGCGCGGGTCGAGCCGGCGACTCAGGACTGCAGGCTGTTGGAGAAGGCCCGTTTGTTGTGATGGCAGATGGTCCCGGGCGGCGGCAGCGCCCCGTCGATTAACCTGGCGAGGGTCAGTGATGCAGGTTGCGGCAGTGGGTAGGCGATGAGTGTCGGTCATGGGCTCTCAAAGCGAGCAGTCCTTCTCATCGCGGCCGTGCTGCTTGTGATCATCCTCGGTGGTGGTGCCGTGGTTCTAAATGCAAGACTGGCGGACGTGCACTCGCCGGCACAGGTTGTGCAGGAGCAATTCGCGGCACAGGCCGCCGGCGACATCAAGACTATGTGGGAGGACTCGACCTTCAACAAAGGCGCCGGCGCTCAGTCTTCGCTGTTCTCACGGCAGGCTCTCCAGGCGATGATGCGCAATGCCGACAACCGACGGGTCTCTGGGCTGGCGATCACCGATGTGAAGACAGATGGCCCGGGCATCGCACACGTTGCCATCAAGTACCTCTTCAAAGGCGTGGCGCAGTCGCGTACTGTTGACCTGCAGCGAGACTTTGGGCAGCGCTACTACCTACTGTATCCAAGGTGGCGAGTGGTGGTCCCCGCCGCGCAGATCACGATCGTGGTGCCGCCTCAGCGCCAGTTATTGGCAGTCGATGGAATGCTCGTCAACGACTGGAGCCCCGGACGTGTCTCGGTCATCAGCGGTGTGCACCAGGTGGAGCTACAGGCAACCCCCATGCTCTCCGCGAACAGCCAGCTCGTGGACGCGACGTCGGGCTCGGCTGCGGTGGCCTTCTCCGCCCAGCTGAGTTCTGTCGCTCGGGCTGCCGCGGGCAGCGCGGTAGTGACGAATCTCCAGAGCTGCGACCCCGCAAAGAGCGAGGCCTGCCTGGGACACCTGTACCAGGCGCCTCGAAACGGCAACGTCTACTATCTGGTCGTCCCGGGAGCCGGCGACACGCCCTACACGCAGTATGTAAACAGCCTCAAGGGCGATCCGACCGCTGCCATGATGGTCACAGTCAGCAACGATCCCGGGATCGTCTTGGTCCACGGCGCATGCAATACGGAGCTGGTCATGGACGACTCCGATACCGGCCAGCACCGCGTGTTCTCGCATTCCGGCACGTTCGATGGGCGGCTTAGCTGGAGCATCAGCGCTTTCCGCACAGAGACTTTCGCGTACGACTGCTGATGCCGGCGGCCCTGACCACCACGACGATGGTGGCGCCCAGCAAGTGTCTAGTCAATTGCGTTTGCGTTCACTTGGTCAGACTCTGTCATCTGTAAAAGCGGCGAACCGGTTCAGCTATATGCCAAGCCAGCGTTCGAGCTGGCGCAGGGCTTGATCCGTCCGTGGGGACGCCGAGACCGTGGGCAGGGTCATGCTGGTGAGCGCGGCCACGACCAGCGCGGCCACGGCGTCGCTGTCCAGCTCAGGCTTGAGATGCCCTCCGGCAGCGGCGCGGCGCAGCAGTCCGCGCAGCGTGCGGTGCCACGCCTCGTTGGTGTCCTGCATGATGTGCGCGATCGCCGGATCCCGGGCGGACCGGAGCGACAGCTCGCCCATCACCGCCCCCAGCTGGGGCTCGTCCTGAAGCAGCCGGCGCACCGCCCGCAGGTGGTTGCGCAGCTGCGCCTCGGGAGTGCCGTGCGGCGCCAGCGTGGACCGAAAGCGCCGCATCGCATGCTCCACCACCCCTCTGATGAGGGCCTCCTTGGTGGGGAAGTAGTAGTGGAGCGTTGCGATGTTGACGCCCGCCTCGGCCGCGACCTCCCGCGTGCGAAGGCCCTCGAACCCTCGCTCCGCGATCTGGTTGTAGGCGGCGAGCACGAGCGCGTCCCGCCGCTCTTCTCTGCTCGCCGGAGCCGAGGTCGCGTCAGAGTTCACAGCGAGGCACGATCACCGAATGTGGGCGGGTCACTCGGTCGTCGACGATTCCAGATTGCTCTGGATTCGGTGCAACTCGAACACGGGGCGGCCCTCAGCGGCGCCCGCCGGGTCGTCGATGATGTCATCCGCCTTCAGTATCGAGATCATCCGCCGCCGGATCACGCCCCCGCGGACGTATGGCCCCAGGACCTCGGTGAAGAAACTCACCCTCTCGTCGTGGGTCAGCTCTTCAGCCCTGACCAGCTCACGGCGGCGGCCGAGCGTGATGGTCCCTTCGCCGGCGGCGCGGAGATTGCGCACCCAGTTGACGTCGCCGAACGTCCCTATCACCCAGCGCCGCCCACCCACCTGGAGGAGCGCCACCGGGGTGGTCCGCGTCTGGCCCGACTTACGACCGCGCACGCCGAGCAGGGCATTCGGCCCCATCGGCACTCCAAGCCTCATCAGCCGGCGGGCAATCGGGTTGAAGAGCGGGACGAGTCCCGGGAGACGGACGGCGTTGGTTACTTGGCTTGACATGATGCCCTCCTGTTAATCAATCACTTGATTGAGTACCCAGCATAGCAGATTCCATCAATCAATTGATTGGCGTGAGGGCGGTTCTGCGTCGGTCCGGCTCGAAGGGGGAGGAGGGACGGCGTTCAGGCTTTTGGAGGCCCGAAGAGAGCCACCACAGCCTTGGCGGCCTCCGGATCATTTCCGGTCAGGTCCATGAGAAGACGCTGGCCGTCAGGTCGCAGTTGGCTCTGCATCCAGGGACAGCACCCGGCCTCCAGGCGCAGCAGCTCCGCGGCCGCCTCAGCCACGCCGGGCGCCTTGGCAAAAATCAGCCGGATGCCGGCGGAGATTGGTTCCCGCCCCATCAGCCAGCCGTCGCTCAGGGCCTGCCAGGCGTCGAGCCGGTTCTGGAAATCACCGGGTTTCAGCGTGCAGGCGATGGGAGGCGTGCTCACGGTGCCAGGATAGGTGACAGGGCTGGCTCCAGCGAGCCGCTCCGGTCAGTCCTTGACGGCTACGGCGAGGACTTTGACCTGCCCGCCAAGACCGGGGACTCGCCGTTCCGTCATGACGGTCAGGCCCGCCCTCGCAAGCATGATCTCCAGTTCGTGACGCTCGGGAAACTGGTGCAGCCTCAGGATCCGGCGAACGTACTTGATCGGTCCGGTGGCAATGAAGTCGGCGAGCAGCCAGCGTCCGCCGGGTGCCAGCACCCGCGCAACCTCGGCGATGCCCTGGCTCTGCGAGTACCAGTGATGAAAGGTGAGAGTGCTGAAAACCAGATCGAAGTGTGCAGCAGGAAACGGCAGATCTTCGGCAGTCGCTTCCTGAAAGCGGATAGGACTGCCCGTCGGCGTTGACGCCTGGGCCTGCCTCACCATCTCGGCCGCGGCGTCGACACCCACAAGCTCGGCGCCTGCGAACTGCAACTCGGCAGACCGGAGCAGGCGCCCGGTCCCACACCCAATATCGAGGATGGCGGAGGGCTGCACCACCTCCTGCGCCGCCAGGTCCAGGACAGTTCGGTGGACGCGGTCGAAGATGAAGCGCTGCATCCAGTGGCGGTCGTACGTCCGAGCCCACCGGTTGAAGCGATGGATATCGTCGTGATGAGCCACCCAGAGGCATCCTAGCAATCAATCTGACCGATTTCGGGAGCTGGAGCGTCTCTATAGGAGAGCACCGGGACCGGCGTGCGTAGTCCCGACCGAGGCTCAGGAGGTGGCGGCCAGGCGGAGCACGCATCGGGGCTGGCCGCCGGCGGGTACTTCGCCCACCTCTCGCGTTTCTATGACTGGGCTGGGGCGGGGAGACTTGAATAGGGGATGAGCTGATGAACTACACGCTGGCGGAGATGATGGCTTACCAGTTGGTTGGAGAGGCCACCGGCTGGATGGAGTCGCTGGACGTACGCAGCGCAGTCGACCAGGTCATGGCCCTGGCCGACCGTATCAGGGCGGAGCGGGCTGCGCGGACCGAGGTGGCGGTGCCCGCCTAGCCGGGCTTGGTCGGGCCGCAAGCCGAGAGCGGCGAGGGAGCTCAGCTCAGGCGCTCTTCTTTCGCCGCTCTCTGGCTCGTGGCCTGCCCTGGCGGGTGGCGGGCGCTTCTCCGGCCCCGGAGGCGGCGTGGCGAGACCTGGCCTGCTCCGACCGAGGCCTGGAGCGCTTCCATGAGATCCATCACAGGTGCGGGCCGCGCGGGTTCCTCGGCGAAGACCACCTCCTTGCCTTTCGCCTTCTGCTCGGCCAGCTGCTGCACCTTCTCTCGGAACTCGTCGTGGTACTGCTCGGGCTGGAACGAATCCTCCAGTGACTCGATCAGCGACTGGGCCATGCGAAGCTCCCGCGGGTCCAGGTCTGCCGGCTTGACGACGCCCACCACCTTCTCGGTCTCGACGACCTCGTCCGCATAGAACAGTGTTTGCAGAGCAAGTGCGCCGTCCAGCGGCCGGATCGCGACCACGTGCTCCTTGTCACGCATCACGAACTTGCCGATCGCCACCCGCCGGCTCTGGCTCATGGCTTCCTGCAGAAGGCGGTAGGGCCGCTCTCCCTGCTCGTCGGGGGCCAGATAGTAGGTGGCGTCTTAGTAGACCGGGTCGATCTCCCCGAGGCCGACGAAGCGGTCGAGGTCGATGCGCCTCAGCGCCGGTATTGGATCCGGCCTCCGTCGGGCCTGTGGAGCTCCCCGAAGTGGACCTCGTTCTGCCGCACGGCGGAGACCAGGCGCACGGGGATCGTCACGAGCCCGAAGCTGATCACGCCGGACCAGATCGCACGTGCCATCTGCGCCTCGAGACTACCGGCCGTGAGCGAGCCAAGTCCACCTGGCTCTGAGGTGGGCTATCCTGGCTGAGCAGCAGAGCCATGAACGGAGACCCGGTTGAGCAGCCCGTGCTCACTCCGCAGGAGAAGCTGGTCCTCGAGCTGATGGCCGGCCTCGTCGACGGCCGGCGCTACACGATGGCCGAGGTGGCTGGAAGGCTGAACATCTCCGAAGACGAGCTCGTCACCGTCCTTCTTTCCGCCAAGCGAAAGTTGAGCGAGCCCGGAGGTTGACCGGCGCCTGCCAGGCGCCGCTGATCTCCGGACCTGGCCGGCCCACGCGGCTCAGATCAAGCGCCGACGCTTGAAGATCGCCAGCTGCACGATGGTGGTCGCCACCATCACCCCCACCCCTATCTCGAACTCCCGGGGCGTGGAGATGTTCTTGACCAGAAAGGCGAAGTTCATGCCGAAGAATCCGGTCAGGAAGGTCAGAGGCAGGAAGAGGCTCGCGATGATGGTCAGCTGCTTCATGGTGCCGTTGAGCTGGGCTGAGGTGTGCGATAGGTAGAGGTCCATGGCGTTGGAGAGCAGCTCGCGAAGCCTGTGCACGTCGCGCACCACCAGCTGGAGATGGTCGTGCACGTCTCGAAGGTACTCGCTCATCTCCTCGCTCACGTGGCGCACCTTCCGCCGCTGCAGCCATTCCAGCGGCTCCAGCAGAGGCGCCGTCGCCATGTGGAACTCGAACACCTCGCGCTTCAGCCTGTAGATGCGCTGCGCCGAACCCTTCTTGGCCTCCAGCAGCACCTGGCCCTCGACCTCCTGCATGTCCTGCTCGAAGTCGTCGATCACGGACCTGTAGTCGTCGACGATCTGGTCCAGGATGTGGTACACGACCGCGCTCGGCCCCAGCGCGAGCAGATCGGGGCGGCTCTCCGCCAAGCGGCGGACGGCAGCCAGGTCGCCCGCCTTGCCGTGACGCACTGTCACTACGAAGTTGTCCCCGACGAAGATCAGGATCTCTCCGAACTCGATCATCTGAGCCCGGTCGGCGTACCGGGCCGGCTTGAGCACCAGGAAGAGGCTGTTGTCATAGTCTTCGAGCTTCGGCCGCTGATGGGCCTGGATGGCGTCTTCCACCGCCAGCTCGTGCAGGTCGAAGGCCTTGGTTACTTGCTCGAACTCCTCTTCGGTAGGCTCGTACAGTCCGATCCAGACGAACGCGTCGTCGTTCTGGCTTGCCCGGACAGCCGCCTCGACGGTCAGCTGCCCCTTTCGCCGCCGGCCGTGCTCGTACACGGCGCAGTCCACGATCACCGATCGATCCTCGCCAAAAGCAGCATCAAGACTCCCTCCGCGGAGCCACCTCCTGGGTGGTTCTCCTGCCCATATGATCGCGCTCGACCGGAGTTCCGGGATATTTGCGCTATTCCTCCCCCTCTGCGTTCTGACTGGAATCAGCAGCACCGGCTCGATGGTTCACGGTTGACATGAGCGACGCGACGACGGCGCTACCCCTCCACGACGTGACTGCGCGCAAGGTGCACCAGTGGGCGATGGTGGTCCTGGTCGCCGCCGGCTTCGTCCTCGGCGGCCCCGCCGCCGTTGGGCTGCTGATCGTTGCGGGTCTGGTCATGGTCGCCGGCCGCTTCTGGTGGCCTGCGGACGTCTTTCGCCAGCTCACCTGGCGGGTCCTGGAGCCGAGACGGGTGCTGCGCCGGCGGGAGCTGCACGAGGACCACGAGACGCGCCGGATCGCCCGCCTTCTGGGCGGCCTGGTCTGGCTGGCGGCGGCGGCCCTTCTCCTGTTCCACCTCCCGGTTCTGGCGTGGACGCTGGCCCTCGCCATCGCCGCCATGGTCGTGCTCGACGCGGCCTTCGATTTCTGCGCCCTCTGCTTCGTCCTTCACAGGCTGCGCCGTTAGTGTCCTGCTCCAGAAATTCGCCGGCATATTGCGGCTCCGGACGTCGATGCGGGCGTCAGGGGGCCCGGCCCGTCGTCGTCACGCATCTCAGATGCGCTCCTCCTAGTGCCACCCCTTCCTTCGCCTCGG
>CATPBP010000258.1 GCA_955652675.1 Candidatus Dormiibacterota bacterium | reverse complement strand
GTCGGCGGCCAGCCCGCCGCCACACAGCAATCCACCTGCACCTGCTGCGCCACGCCGGGCACGCCAATGCCGACAACGACCACGGTGCTGATCGGATGAGCCAGGACTTCATCGGCTCCGGCCTCGCCTTCCCGCTGCGGACGAACCCCACCGGTCGCGTCGCGCTCGTCTCGCACGATCGCGAGATCGAAGAGAGCATCCGGCTGATACTCGGAACCGCGCCCGGCGAGCGGCCGATGCGCCCCGAATACGGCTGCGCCATCCACGACTACATCTTCGCCACGGCGGATCCCGATACCACGGGCAGGATCGCCCTGGCGGTGCTGGCCTCGCTGGAACGCTGGGAGCCTCGCATCGACGTGGAGGACGTACTGGTCACGCCCGCCGACGGCGATCCCACCATGCTCTACATCGACATCCGCTACTCGGTCGGCGACACCAACGACCCCCGAAACCTGGTCTTCCCCTTCTACACCATCCCGGCGGAGGAATAGCCATGGCCCTCCCTGTCCCCGACCTCGACGACCGGCGCTTCCAGGACCTGGTGAACGAGTCCAAGCGTCTCGTCCAGCAGCAGTGCCCGACCTGGACGGATCACAACGTGCACGACCCGGGGGTGACGCTCATCGAGCTCTTCGCCTGGATGACCGAGCAGGTCATCTACCGGCTGAACCGTGTACCCGACCGCAACTACGTGAAGTTCCTGGAGCTCCTGGGCGTCCGCCTCTTCCCGCCCACCGCGGCGCGGGCGCCGGTCACCTTCTGGCTGGCCGCCCCGCAACCGGAGACGGTGCGCATCCCGAGCGGCACGCAGATCGCCACCGTCCGTACCGAGACCGAGGACGCCATCGCCTTCACCACCGTCGGGGACCTGGAGCTGGTTCCCTGTGCCGTCCACTCGGCGGTCTCAGTGCTGGAGGGCGACAGGCCCCGGAGGAGAGGCGAGGAACTTCAACGGCTTGATGGCTTCAGCTGCTTCAGCCCGGTCCCCCGGCCCGGCGACTCCCTACTTGTCGGTCTCACCGAGGCGGTCCCCTCCTGCGCTGTGACGCTGCGGCTGGGCTGCCAGATCAAGGGTGTCGGAGTGGACCCCTACAACCCACCACTCGTGTGGGAGGCGTGGACAGGTGGCGAGTGGGTGGCCTGTGAGGTGGATCGGGACGAGACCGGCGGGCTCAACCGTGACGGCGACGTCGTGCTGCACCTGCCGAAGAGTCACACCGCCTCCGTATTCGACCTCGAACGGGCGGGCTGGCTGCGGGCCCGGGTGACGCCGAACGAGCCCGGACAGCCGGCTTACAGCGCCTCGCCGCTAATCACCAGGATCGCCGCCTTCACCTGTGGCGGCACGGTGGACGCGGTCAACGCCGAGAGCGTGGATGGCGAGATGCTGGGAGCGTCCGAGGGGGTGCCCGGGCAGCGCTTTCAGCTCAAGCGACAGCCCGTGGTGGCCGCGGCGCCCATGCTGCTCGAGGTCAGCGATGGCGATGACGGTTGGGAAGAGTGGTCGCAGGTGTCCGACTTCGGCGCGAGCGGTCCGGACGACGGCCATTTCGTCTTCGACCCCGTGGCCGGCGAGGTGCAGCTCGGGCCCGCGGTTCGTGAGCCCGACGGGAGTGTGCGCCGCTACGGCCGGACGCCCAAGAAGGGCGCCCAGCTGCGGGTGGCCTCCTATCTGACAGGCGGCGGCTCCGCCGGCAACGTGGCGCGGCGCACGCTGAGAGTCCTCAAGTCGTCCATCCCCTACGTCCGGGAGGTAGAAAACCGGCGTCCGGCGAGCGGCGGAGTAGACGGCGAGGAGATCGCGAACGCCAAGGTCAGGGGGCCTCTCCTGCTCCGGACACTGGGTCGAGCCGTGACCGCGGAGGACTATGAGCACCTGGCGAGAGAGGCCGCCCCCGAGGTGAGGAGGGTCCGCTGTCTCCCGGCCACGGGCGGCGCTGAGGAGAGCGGCGGTGTCCGCGTGCTCATCGTGCCGTCGGCCGCCAGCAACGGCGGCAGGCTCGCCTTCGAGCAGCTGGTACCGGCCGAGGAGACCCTCCACCGGATCGAGAGCCGGCTGGACGAGTGCCGGGTGATCGGGTCGCGCGTCCTGGTACAGCCGCCGTTCTACCGCGGCCTCACGGTGGTGGCCCGTTTGCGGGCGCGCCGCCGCGCCAACCCTTCGCGTCTCCAGGAAGATGCGCTGGAGGCGCTCTACACGTACTTCAACCCGGTCAGCGGTGGACCCGACGGCCAGGGCTGGCCATTCGGACGTCCGATCCATCTCGGCGAGGTCTACTCGATACTCCAGGCGCTGCCCGGCATCGAGCTGGTGGAGGATGTGCGGCTCTTCGGCGCCGACCCGGTGAAGCGGGAGCGCGGCGGCGCTCTTCAACGTCTCGACCTCGAGCCGCATCATCTCGTCTTCTCGTACGAGCACCAGGTGTTGGTGGAGCAGAGCTGAGGTAGAGATGAGCCGAGGTGCCGGCAGCACGCTGAGCAGCCCCCACCCCCTGGCCGGATACCTGCCCGCCATCTACCAGGAGGATGGCTTCGCCCGCGGGCTCACCGAAGGGCTGGACGAGGTCTTGGCTCCGGTCCTGGGCGCCCTCGACAACTTCGACGCCTACCTGGATCCGCGCCTGACGCCCGAGGATTTCCTTTCCTGGCTGG
>CATPBP010000257.1 GCA_955652675.1 Candidatus Dormiibacterota bacterium | reverse complement strand
TGCCAGGTTGCTCCAGAATCGACGGTGCGCCAGATCCCGGCACCCGCGGTGCCGCACCAGACGCGCTCGGGCCTGCGTGGATCGACCGCGATGCATCGCGGAGCCCGGCTTTGAAGCTGCCGGCGTGCCTCCCAGCCACCGTTGGCATCGCTCAGGCAGACCAGGCTGTCCTCCGTCGCCGCATAGATCGTCGTCATCGCGAACTCTCCTTGCTCTTCGGGCGCCCCGGGGGCGCCAGGAGCCGGTCGGGCCACGGCCCCTTGTAGGGGATATTGACCGAGCGGATGGGGTCCTGTCCGACCGTACCTGGCTGGAGCGTAACCCCGGCGAGCCGGCCAGGGAAGTCCAAGACCGACGTCTGCGCTGCAGCCTGCGATTGTTGCGCCACTGTTGCGCACCTCGGATTGTTGCTGCCGTGTTGCGCTGCGAAGGCCTAAGCTGACCCCGGGCCCGGTGAGGATGGATTAGTGGCGTCACACGTGGTCCCTCCCCTTCGTCGGCGCCAGCTTTGTGTGTCTCCCCGCCGGGTCCGTCTGCGCCGGGCGTCCTCTTTGAGGAGTGGAGGAACAGTGCCAAGACGAGCGTACGAGTTGGGAAAGGAAGTTGACGATCCGAGTGCCATCCAGGAAAGGCTGCTCCGCCTCTGGCTGCAGGACCTGACAACGACCATCGCGGAGCTGGGGATGGAACTTCAGCAGATGTCTGAGCAGATCGAGGCCATGGAGGCGGAAGAGAGTCCGGAGGAGCACGCTCTCAGGTGAGCATCGACGCAACGTGCGGATGATGTGCCGGAGTACGAGCAGCCGCGCCAGGCGTTGACGTTACAACAGCCCCGCGGTTAAGCCCCAACCGGATCGCGCGCAGACGGCGCAACAAGGACGAGCAGAGCTCTGCCGGTCGCTGGCGGCAACAGTGTCCACGGTGTTCGCTCAGAACGCTGTCTAAACACCTGTCGAATGCCGTGTCAGTCCGGAGTCTTGGGCGGTGGATCGTGAGCCAAGATTGGTTCATGTCGGCCGACCGTAGCGAGCAAGAGCAGATGATCGGTGACCCGTTGGCTGCGGGCACCGTCGTCAACCTGCACAAGAAGCTCGCGTAATCGCGCCATCTCGTCCCCGAGAGGCGGTCTGAATTTCGGGCCGCCTCTCTCCACTCATCCCTGTTTTCCGTCAGATCGAATGGAGGTTTCTTCGATGAATCTGTCTCGTATCTACGCAATCGCATTCGGGGTGGTCTACACACTTGTTGGCCTTCTCGGCTTTACCGTCTCGACGACGCTGGCGACGGCGAACCTGATCGTCTTTCCGGTGAACCTGCTGCACAACCTCGTTCACCTGCTCGTCGGCCTGGTCGGGCTCGGCGCCTTCTTCACGGGTCAGACGGTCACCTACGCGCGCGGGATGGCGATCCTGTTCGGGATCCTGACGATCGCCGGATTCCTGCCACAGCCACTGCTGGGTCTGGTCCCACTGGGTGGTGCCGACATTCCGCTGCACGCGGCAACCGCGCTTTTGGCCGCCGCCGCCGGTTGGATCTATCGACCTAGCGCAGTGGGGAGGCCGGCAGCCGTCAGGCGCTAGTGAGTTGACCCGTCCAAACCAATCCAGGGCGGCGCGCACGCGCCGTCTCTGGGCCATTCAAGCAGCAGGAGGCGACATGTTTCTCAAACTTCTCCACCGACTCAACGTTCCCAGTGACGTGGCCTACGGCATGGCGCTGGCTTCGATCCTCGGCAGCATCGCGGTCTGGGCCAGGCGCAACGAGAAGGATCCGGGCAACGCCGAGCGACTCGGCATCTTCATAGGCCTCTGGGCACCGACCTTCATGATCATCGGCAACGGCTTGCAAGTCGAGGAGGCACAGACACCCCGACTGGAGGATCAGACCGACGCGTTCGCCGCAAAGATGCACGACACGGCACAGAGCATCGGCAGTTCATAGCGCACCACCGTTACAGGAGAGATTTCATGAAGGACAAACTCGAGAGCAAGGCAGAGGAACTGAAGGACAAGCTGACCGGCGATGAGTCCGAGCAGCTGAAGGGCGATGCCAGGCAAACGGGGGATGACCTGGCCCCTGACGCCGAGGAGGACTCAGCGACTCCCGAACACAGCCCAGGCCACGTGATTCCCCGTTCTGCCGCGTAGTCGACAATCGGGATCATGGACGGCCCTTCTTCTTCAGAAATACCACCCGGCGAACCCTATCCGGGCGAGCGGCGGTCCAGGCTCAGTGGGGCCTGGACCGCGCTGGTGGTGGGCGTGGTGGCCCTGCTGGTGATCCTCGTCTTCGTCCTCCAGAATCAGCAGAGCGTCGAGGTTCGCTTCCTCACCTTTCATGGCCGGCTGCCGCTGGCCATAGCACTGCTGTTCGCCGTGATTCTGGGCGCGATCATCGTTCTCGCCTTCGGCGGAGGTCGGATCCTACAGCTGCGCCTGGTCGCCAGGCGGGCGCGGCAGCAAAGGGCAGAAGCGAGCCCGCCAGCCCAATGAGCGGGCGCCCCGCCACCACCTGACGACCTGCAGTCTTGGCTTCGTAAACGGGGCGAGGCGGTAGGCGCCGGCCAATATGGGCGGCTCTGCTGCCGTGTCGCGATCGGCTCGGTGGCCGGATGTACTATATACCCCTAGGTGGTATAGTGCCGGAGACATGATCGGGTACGTCCAGGACAAGCAACAGATCGAGGCACGCTTGAGCCGCATCGAGGGCCAGGTTCGCGGCCTGCGGAAGATGGTGGACGAGGATCGCTACTGCATCGACGTGCTCACCCAGGTGAGCGCGGTCCAGTCGGCCCTGCAGAGCGTGGCGCTCCTCCTCCTTCGGGACCACACTCAGCACTGCGTGGCTGAAGCAATCCGTTCAG